>NZ_CP060244.1:1861250-2220000 GCF_014672835.1 Entomobacter blattae
AGGTAGGGTGTGCTGTAAAAACAGCAGCGTAGTGTATTTTTTCGATAACAGATTGGAAGGTAGTAAAAGAAAGGGGTGCAGGGCTACCATCTGTGGAGCGCTCTTTAAGGCTTTCCAAGAATGTTTTGAAAACATGCGTTGTTTTTTGTGTGTTTTTATCGGCTTCGTCTGCACTGACATAATGGCGAAGGCGATGAGCCCGTTTTACAAAGGCCTTATCGCGCAATAGTTCAATAAGCTTATCGATCTCTTCGAGAGAGATATGGCCCGAAAGCATTTGTTGGCTAATATAATGGCTGACCATAAGGATAGGATTGCCAGAATAGTTAATCTCGTTTTTATCTGTTACCTGTTGAGTAAAAGCAATAAGCTTATCCAGGATAGGTAAGGAAGATGGGGGTGTATGCATTGGCTAAATCTCATCCATTATGGTAAATGTGTGCGTTGTCCACAGGATAAATATTTCTTAAAACCTGGGATGTGCAAGGTAAAATATTAGTTTAGGCTATATTTTTAGTTCTATATAAAATAGCTACCCCCTTAATATTTTGAAAAACATAATCATACATTAGGCTAGCATGCGAGAAAATTACGACGAAGAGGCAGAGTCCTATAAAGCCCTTAAACGCCATAAGCGCATAGCCACGGGCCTTTTAGGGGTTATGGGCACTATGACGATAGTCGAATATAGTGTTACCGTATATGGGTTAGTGGAAAATGATTTATGGATGCAGGTTTTAAAGGCCGGTACCAAAGCTGGTTTTATTGGTGGTCTGGCAGATTGGTTTGCTGTTACGGCCCTTTTTCGCCATCCTTTAGGACTTCCCTTGCCTCATACGGCTATTCTTCCTGCCCAGAAAAACAGGTTGGGGGTAGGCTTAGGGCGTTTTATCGCCAATCAGCTTTTTACAGAGGAAGAGGTAAGCCGTACCCTTAAAGAGATTGACTTACCCAGAGTGCTTTCTCGCATTTTAGCAAGCCCTACAGCTATTGATGCTGTAAGCCGGGCGGTAGCGAGCGCTATGCCAAATATGCTGGACCGTTTTGAGGATGGGCGGGCGGGCTCCCTATTTAGCCGAATCCTTCCGCGTTTGTTAAGCGGAGAATCGGCAGCTTCCATTGTTGCAAAAGCCCTTCATGCCTTAGTTGATGGAGATCACCATCAGGAAGTGCTGACGTTTTTGCTCATGCAGGCCAAAACCTTCATTAAAAATAAGGAAGGGGCCTTGCGCCAGATGATTGAGGAGCGTGTACGCGAGCAGGGGGGGCGTTTTTTAGGATGGATGATTGGCTCATCTATCGCTACAAAAGTTCTTGTCGCTGCGGCTGAAGAAGTAGACCGTATTGATCCTGCCGATTCTGACTTGAGAAACAGTTTTTCTGCGTGGATCAGAAATGAGATTATTCGTATAGAAAAAGATTCTGAACGGGGAAAGGAAATAGGAGACGCTATACTCTCGGTGATCAGTCACGAAAGTGTTAAGGGTTGGGGAAACGATATTTGGGGGCGAATTCGCCATTTGATTACAGAAGATGTTGAAAATTCAGAAGGATGGGTTAACCATCTCATAAAAGACATGATGCTTCATATTTCTTCTCAGCTTGATACAGATCAGGGTTTACAGGAGAAAATTGTTAATAATGCCCATAAGCTCATTCTTGGTACCCTTCCATATTGTCGTGAATGGCTCATTATTTTTGTGGGGGATGTTGTAAAAAATTGGGATGCCAAGCGCGCCAGCCGCAAAATTGAGCTGCGAATTGGCAAAGATCTGCAGTTTGTTCGGATTAATGGAACAATTGTGGGGTTTTTGGCGGGGCTCTTGATTTCGCTTTTACTGCATCTCTGTTTTGGTGGTGGTGTGAGTTAAGAACAGAGAATAGTTTAAAAAAATAAAGTTTTGGGCTTGGGTCTTGATCTTTCTCGTGGTAAAACCATTTCAATAAAGAAGACTTTTTTTGTCCTGTATAAATTCCACGCTGAAAGCTTATCCTTTTTAACCTGTTTTGTATTGGATGTAACGCATAAAATGTTTAAGGTATCAAAACTTGTTGATTATGCTGTTATTATACTAACACATCTTGCAGAACAGGAGGGTGTGAGCACAGTTCCAGCCATTTCTCGTCATACAGACGTGCCAGAGCCCACCGTCGCAAAAGTTTTAAAAATTTTATCCCTTTCAAGCCTGGTTTCATCTAAAAGGGGGATTCATGGTGGTTACAAGATTGTAAGCCCACTTTATCATATTACTGTTGCTCAGGTTGTTAAGGCTATAGAGGGAAATATTGATATTGCTGCCTGTGTAGAGGGCCAACCCTGTAAGGCTCATCCTAACTGCCAGATTTATGGGGGGTGGGATATTGTCGATAAGGCGATAAAAAAGGTTATGAATACCATTACCTTGGCTGAGATGAGCCTTTATTTTATACCACGGTCAAAACATGATGCTCTCGGGCGGGAGAGGAATTTGCAGAACAATGACGATGCATGTTCTTTTTCCTGTGGGGGAGAAGCCTCTTGTGAGATGTATTGTGATGAAAAACATTGCGGCCCTGGCGTTATGAAAAAACCGGTTATGGATGTTGTGGGTCGTCAGAAAGATTAGGAACAAGATGTTCCAGAGTTGATTAGGGAAAAGTGAGAAATAGTCTCTATGGTTGCAGAAGCACAAACCGTTGCCACCGTTCAAGCCTTGGGGGAGTCTTCCTACAAATGGGGGTTTGAAACTGATATTGAAATGGATTTCGCCCCAAAAGGGTTGAATGAAGAGATTATTCGTTTTATTTCTCATCGAAAAAAAGAGCCCCAATGGCTTCTTGAATGGCGTCTTAAAGCGTTTTCTGCGTGGAAAGCCATGGAAGAGCCTCAATGGGCAAAGGTGCATTACCCCCCGATTGATTTTCAGGCATTGCATTATTATGCAGCCCCCAAGAAAAGAAATGCTCCCAAATCTCTCAATGAGGTTGATCCTGAGCTGCTTAAAACTTATGAAAAGCTTGGTATTCCCTTAAAAGAACAGGCGGTATTGGCAGGGGTAGAAGGAGCACAGCTGGAGGGGGTAGGCAAACCTTCCGTGAGTGTGGCTGTGGATGCAGTGTTTGATAGTGTATCCGTAGCAACCACTTTTCGGGAAACGCTTGAGAAAGCTGGAGTTATTTTTTGCCCCATTTCTGAGGCAGTCATTCAATATCCTGAGCTGGTGCAGAAATATTTGGGCAGTGTCGTTCCTGTTTCAGATAATTATTACGCGGCTTTAAATTCAGCCGTTTTTACGGATGGTTCCTTTGTTTATATCCCTAAAGGGGTAAGGTGCCCCATGGAACTTTCCACCTATTTCCGTATTAATGCACGCAATACCGGCCAGTTTGAGAGAACTCTGATTATTGTAGAAGATGGTGGCTCCGTTTCTTATCTCGAAGGGTGTACAGCACCCCAACGTGATGAAAACCAACTTCATGCTGCTGTGGTAGAATTAATTGCCATGGAAGACGCATCCATCAAATATTCCACTGTTCAGAACTGGTATCCAGGGGATTCAGAGGGGAATGGTGGAATTTACAATTTTGTTACCAAACGTGGAGCCTGCCGTGGAGCCAGAGCCAAAATTTCCTGGACTCAGGTAGAGACCGGCTCAGCTGTAACGTGGAAATATCCTTCATGTATTTTACAAGGGGAAGGTTCAGTTGGAGAGTTTTATTCGGTAGCGGTTACAAATAACTACCAGCAGGCGGATACAGGAACGAAGATGATCCATCTTGGCCGTAATACACGTTCCACCATTATTGCCAAAACTATTAGTGCCGGCCATTCAGATAGTACTTATCGGGGTTTGGTTCGGATGATGCCCAAGGCAGCCAATAGTCGTAATTTTACACAGTGTGATAGCTTGCTAATTGGAAGTGAGTGTGGAGCGCATACAGTACCTTATATAGAAAATAGAAATATGACATCGACGATAGAGCATGAGGCTACCACGTCTAAAATCTCTGACGAGCAAATGTTTTATTGCCGCCAGCGTGGGCTTTCTGAGGAAGATGCCATTGGTCTTATTGTGAATGGGTTTTGCCGTGAAGTTCTTAAAGAGCTGCCGATGGAATTTGCTGTAGAGGCCCAAAAACTTTTGGAAATCAGCTTGGAAGGCAGCGTGGGATAGGAATGAGAGTATGAGCAAAAATCACATGCTAGAAGTTAAAAACTTACATGCCCGTGTTGCAGAGGCCGAGCCAGAAAAACCTATTCTCAAAGGGGTAAATCTGAGTATTCCAGAAGGTGAAATCCATGTCATTATGGGGCAGAACGGGTCGGGTAAATCTACTTTGGCCAGTGTTTTGGCAGGCCAGGAAGATTATGAGATTACTGATGGGGAAGTGCTTTTCAAGGGGCAAGACCTATTAAGTCTTGAGCCGGAAGCGCGTGCCGCAGCCGGTGTTTTTCTGGCCTTTCAAAATCCGGTGGAGCTTCCTGGGGTTAACAACGCCAATTTTTTGCGTACTTCTGTGAATGCTGTCAGAAAAGCACGCGGGCAAGAAGAGCTCGATGCTATATCTTTTCTAAAGTTTTCTCGTGCGAAGGCTAAAGAACTGGCCATGCCTGAAGACATGCTAAAACGCATGGTCAATGTTGGATTTTCTGGAGGAGAAAAAAAGCGCAATGAAGTCTTGCAAATGAGCCTGCTTGAGCCTTCCTTTGCTATATTGGATGAAACAGATAGCGGGTTGGATATTGATGCCTTACGTATTGTGGCAGGCGGGATAGGGCGTCTGCAGTCCGAACATTTTTCAGCCCTGATCATTACTCATCATCAACGTCTTTTGGATTATCTGGAACCTAACCGTATCCACATTATGGCGCAGGGGAAAATTGTGCACTCAGCTGGTCCAGAGCTTGCCAAGCAGCTGGAACAGGAGGGGTATAATCGCTTCTTGAAAGAGGAAATGGCATGAACGCCAAACAAGCAGCTTTTGTTTCCCAGATAGACAAATGGGAAGAAGAGTTAAAAAATCATGCCTCTCTAGAGTCAGGTGCTGTGCACGATATCATCCAGCAGTTGCATAGCTCCGCGTTTTTGCCAGAACTCTATGAGAGTTGGAAATATACATCTCTTCACAAGCTTGATGGATTTTTCCAAAAAACGCACTCTTCTTCTATTCAGGAGAAATGGGTAACGGAGCAGCTTGAGCGTTATAATTCTCTTACTTTTTTACAAGAAGCTACCCAGCTTGTTGTTCTCAATGGCAAGGTTGGGGAGCCTATCAGGCCAAGTCATCGTGATATTCTTGTCTTCATTGAAGAGCCGTGCTCTCAGAAGGAAGCGTTAGCTTGGTGGCAGACTGAAAGTCCCAGTAAGGTTCATACCCTTTACCTTCTCAATATTTTATTGGCTCGTCAGGTTATTCATATCCGAATTCCCAAAGGGGCTGCACATCAAAAGCTTTTTCTGGCAGATCTACAAGATGCTCGCAAGGAAAATGTGGTTAGCCATACCCATTATGCCATTACGCTTGAGGAAGGCTCATCGCTTGAAATGGTTGAGGTGGCTTCAGGAGAGGGCAGTTATGGTCATCATCCGTTTTTGACTATTAAGGTAGAAAAAGGTGCTTCTTTTCATCATGTCCGATTGTTTGACCACTCTTCCAGTGCCAGAGGCTTTGGGGGAGTGTATGCCTATGTCGCAGAGCATGGGGTGTATGATAGCTTTTTGTGCTTAAAAGGGGGAGAATTTCATCGTAACGAGGTTAGAGTCATTCTCGCTGGGGAGCATGCCAAAGCTCATGTGAATGGGGTTCAGGTTCTTCGTAATACCCAACAGGCAGATATTACAAGTTATATAGCCCATATGGCCCCGCATACCGCTTCTCGTCAGACGATTAAGAATGTTATTTCTGGAAAAGCCAAAGGGATTTTTCAGGGCAAAATCTATGTGGATCGTGCAGCCCAAAAAACAGATGGTTATCAAATGAACCAAGCCTTGCTCCTCTCTGACATAGCGGAGATAGATGCCAAGCCAGAGCTGGAAATTTATGCCGATGATGTAAAGTGCTCTCATGGGGCTACGGTTGGTGCCCTGAATGCAGAACAGCTATTTTTTCTTCGCTCAAGAGGAATACCCTTGGAAGAGGCCCGTAACTTACTGGTTTCAGCTTTTGTTACAGAAGCTTTTGACCTTATTGAAAATGAAGAACTTAGGGCTTTTCTGGATCATTTTTCCTTGTCCACAGGCTTAGAATAATGACTTTTATGACGGATCCTGTTCAAAATGATATTGAAGGTAAAATTCTTCAATTAAGGAAAGACTTTCCTATTCTCGCACAAAAAGTGCATGGCAAGCCGCTTGTTTTCCTCGATAGTGCTGCGTCGGCCCAAAAGCCTGTTAAAGTCATAGAAGCCCTCAGGGCGGTTTTTACCAGCCAGTATGCCAATATCCACCGGGGTTTGCACTGGATGAGTGAAAAAACAACACAGGCCTATGAGGAAAGTAGACAGAAAGTGGCCCGTTTTTTAGGGGCACCCACCTCACAGGAAATTATTTTTACTAAAAATAGCACTGAAGCCATTAATCTCGTCTCTTATAGTTATGGGTCATTACTGAAGCCTGGCCAGGCGATCGTGATTTCGGAGATGGAACATCATGCCAATATTGTACCCTGGCAGTTACTGAGAGACAGGGTTGGCATAGAGTTAAGGGTTGCCCCTATTACCGATTGTGGTGAATTGGATGAAGAGGCCTTTAAAACCTTGCTCAGTGATGGAAAAGTGGCTCTTGTTGCCTTAACCCATATGTCCAACGTTTTGGGCACCATTGTCGATATTCAGCATTATGCTGCTCTTGCTCATGCCGCTGGGGCTAAAATATTGGTGGATGGAAGCCAGTCTGTTGTACATTTCCCTGTTCATGTGACCGACCTGGATGTGGATTTTTATACATTTACAGGCCACAAGCTTTATGGCCCAACAGGGGTGGGTGTATTATGGGCTCGCTCTGAAATTCTCCACGCCATGCCCCCTTTTATGGGGGGGGGTGACATGATTTCTTCTGTAAGTTTTGAACACACGACCTGGGCAGATATTCCTCATAAATTCGAGGCTGGTACTCCAGCTATCGCTGAAGTCATTGCTCTGGGGGCTGCGATTGACTATGTAGAAGAAATAGGTTTTGAAACGTTAAAAAATATCGAGCGTTATCAACTCTCCTACGCAATAGAAAAGCTTAGCCAAATTAACAGCCTTAAAATATTGGGTTCTGCTTCAAAACGGGGAGGGGTTATTTCCTTTGTGATGGAAGGAGTTCATCCGCATGATATGGCAACATTGCTGGATAAAAACGGAATAGCCATCAGAGCAGGGCAGCATTGTGCCGAACCGTTGATGAAGCGTTTAGGGGTTTTTGCGACAGCAAGGGCCAGTTTTGGTTTATATAATACCCATGAGGAAATAGAGACACTGGCAAAAACTCTTTTACAGATACGTACTCTTCTTCAGTAATGGCCATTGAGTGGTAAGAAAAGAAAATGGCCCATGAAGATCTTTATCAATCCCTGTTAATAAAAAGGGCCAATCACCCCCTTTTTAAGCAGGAGTTACCCCAGGTAAATAAAATGGGTCAGGCAAAGAATCCTTTATGTGGCGACTTTGTGCAGATTAATCTTTTTTGCTCAGAGGAAAAAATCGAAAAAATTCAGCACATTACTGAAGGGTGCCTTATCTGTAAGGTTGCGGCTGATATTATGGCAGAAAAGGTTGTGGGGCTGAGCTTGCCTGAAATACAAAAAGAGTTTACCCACTTTCAAAATATTATTATCAGTGGAACTTCTCCTGCAGAAGGGGATTTGTATTCTGGTTTTGCACCCCTATATCATTATAAGGCACGTATCAATTGTGCCACATTATCCTGGTTTGCTTTATTGTCGGCACTGGGTGTTCAAAATACACCGGAAAAACCGGGAGGGAGATCTTATGGATCAAAATAGCTCATTACATACCTCGCAAGGAGACCTTTCCGCAATGCAGAAGGCCGATCAAGCTCCTACTGAAGAGGCAAAAGGGTTTGATCGCTTTTTTCATGATGAAGACCCCTCTAAGGCAGATCCAGACTCTCGTTCTGTTCAACATACTTCTTGGACGCCAGAAGGAGAAATTCAGCCCGAACGGAACTTTTCCGTTGTCAGTGAAGAGCGGGTGATAGAAGCTATTTCTTCTGTGTATGACCCCGAAATACCTGTGAATATTTACGAATTAGGGCTCATTTACACGATTGACCTTTATGATAATGGAAAAGTGAAAGTCACCATGACTTTAACGGCACCGGGTTGCCCCAGCGCGCAAGAGCTACCCGTGCAGGTTAAGGAGGCTCTTGAACATCTTGAGGAGGTGGTAGAAGCTGAAGTTGAGGTTGTTTGGGATCCTCCTTGGGATATGTCACGGATGAGCGAGGATGCCCGCCTGGCTTTGAACATGTTCTAACGATTCTTTCTGAATTAAGGAGTCTCTTAAATGACAATACAAAAAGCACAAGCCACAGCGCCTAAGCGTTCTCTTCCCCCGCTCATGCAATTATCGGAGGCTGCTGCTGAACGCCTTAAGGTTCTTTATCAGTCTGATCATACTGGGAAAACTTTACGGATTTATATTTCTACCAAAGGCTGTTCGGGTATGAAATATGAAATGGAGTTTGTTGAAAAGCCTAGCGAGAATGATGAGATTGTTACTGATAAGGGAATGACGATTTTGGTAGACCGTCAGGCCACTTTATTTCTCATTGGGACAGTTATGGACTATCAGGAAGATGATTTATCATCAGGTTTTGTCTTTAATAATCCTAATGAAAAAAGTCGGTGTGGATGCGGGGAAAGCTTTCACGTCTAAAATGTCATTTTTTCACTTTTCCCTTAAGGAAACAGAAAAGTGGTGAATGTTGAAAATGTTTTTTAAAAATTGAGCTTTCTCCTCAATAAGCTATTTATAAAAATGGCAGATAATCTCCATTTGGGCAGACCATAAAAATTGGTCAATAACAGCGATTTCCTTTAAAGAATAGCCATGCTGTTTGAGAATCTCGGAATCCTTTTTAAGAGTATAGGGGTTACAACTTACATAAATAATATTTTTAACGTTGGATTGGGCGATAAACTCGATTTGATGAACTGCTCCCGCATAAGGAGGATCGAGTAAAATAACATCGGCTTTTTTCTCTAGCTCTTTTGCTAAAAGAGGCTGGCGTTCGAGGTTACGTTGAATGGCTTGTATTTTGAGCTGATTTGTTTGTGCAGCTTCTCTCAAACTTTGTAATGCCTCTGTGTTTTCTTCGTAGGCTGTAACTTGCCCATAGTGAGCGAGTAGAAAAGTCAGGGTTCCACAGCCAGCATAAAACTCAATAATACGTTTTTTCTTTTTGATAGATTGAAGCATGCTAGCAACGATATGGCTGATTTTTTGCTCAGCATCTTCTGTTGCCTGTAAGAAGGCCCCCGCGGGTGGGGTTATGCGAATATTATTTAGGATGTGAGCTGGGCGAGTAGGCTCAATGATGGACTCTCCAAAAAAGTATCCTTTATTGGGCGAAAGTGCCCATGATAGTCGATTAAGGGAAGAGTGGGCCTTACTAAACTCAATAAGAAGGGCTCTATCCTGTGTGGACAGGGGGGCATCTGTTTTTAAAAGGAGATCTATTCCACTCGTGAGATGGTTAGCCACTAGGCTGGCTTGTTTTTTAATAGCAGAACATTTTTGTAAAACTGGGTTTATTGTTTTGGTAATTTCAAAAAGTTCAGGCTGTAATACATGGCATTCCATTAAATTAAGAATATCCTTAGTATTTCTTTTATGTAAGCCAATCGCTAACATATTGTTTTGTAAACGGGTTACGGCAAGATCCATCCGCCGCCTTTGATAAGGCTGGGTTTGATACTCTTGCAGAGGAATAGTCTGAATGGGGAAATGAGAGAGTGCCGCTTGAACAACATTTTGCTTCCAAAGAAGGGAAGACGGGCGTGAGATATGCTGTAAAGAGCACCCTCCACAGACACTAAAATGCTTACAAACAGGAGTAACTCTTTGAGAGGAGGGATGAATGATTTCCACTAAAAGGGCTTTTTTACTGGAAATAGGCTGTATTTGAACCACTTCTTGAGGAATAACAAAAGGAGTATAAAAAGCGCCTTCTTCTGTTTGGACCAGACCATCGCCTTCTCCACCCATAGAGATGACGTGGCCTTTGAGTGTGGAGGACCTTTTTTGATGACTCATTTTTTGGAAATCAGAAAAATTATGCTTTTGAACACGCAGTTATCGGCGTGAATATCGTCTGCGGTAAGATCTTTTTGTAGATCTACGAGGGGGGATTTCTGAGACCTCCTCAAGAAGGGGCTCCTGATGAGACTCCTCGCTCTCTTCATGTGCAGGTAATTTTTCCTGTTCGTCCGGTAAAGCTTCACCTATTTCATTATTGGGAAGAGCGCGCAGAGAAATCGGGCTTCTTAACATAAAAGAGGGTATCATATTACCAAACCCTCTGATCGTTTCAGAACCATCTCCTCGGTTTTGTACCTCTTCGTTAGCGAGAGGATCTGGACTAGAAGAGATTCTTGCTGAATGCGCAGGTTCGCGGCGTGGAGAAGATGATGTACGGTGCGAACTATGAGATCTTGCTTTTTCCCTTTGTTGGGGGGGTGTATCCTGTAGGCTTGGCTTAATTTCCTCTATGTCGATAAATTCAATTTTGGTCCCAATAAGTTTTTCAATGGCAAGGAGGCTTTTTTGGTCTAAATCGGTTACAAGACTATAGGCATATCCTGTTCTTCCAGCCCTGCCAGCGCGACCGATACGATGAACATAGTCTTCCGGATGACGTGGAAGATCATAATTAAAGACATGCGATACGGTATCTACATCGATTCCACGGGCTGCAATGTCAGAACAAATAAGGATTTTAATGTCTCCCGTGCGGAACTTTTCCAAAGTTGATGTCCGCAAGGACTGCGTTAAGTCACCATGAAGAGCCTGGGCAGAGAAATTATTTTTCCTTAAAAATCGTACAAGAATATCCACATCTCTTTTGCGGTTGCAAAATGTTATCGCACTTTGGATGTTTTCTTGCTCCAAAAGGATTTTTATTACATCGTTTTTTTGCCTCGGCGTTACATGAATGGCTTTCGCTGTGAGGGTGGAGGCAACAGAGGCACTGCTGGCTATGGTGATTTCTAAGGGAGAGAACAGAAATTTATCGGCCAGGGTTTTAATTTCGTCAGCAATGGTTGCAGAAAATAATAACGTTTGGCGGGTGGTAGGCAACAAGTTAATAATTTTCTCAACATCAGGGATAAATCCCATATCCAGCATACGATCGGCTTCGTCAATAACCAAGGCACGAATTTGATTGAGGAGTAAACCGCCTCGTTCGAAAAGGTCTAGCAACCGCCCTGGTGTTGCGATAAGCACATCTACCCCTTTATTGAGGGTTTCTTTTTGGTCAGTCATGCTTTCTCCTCCGATGAGGAGGGCATGGGTCAGTTTTGTATAACGCCCATATTGTTGGAAATTTTCAGCAACTTGTAGAGCAAGCTCACGGGTGGGGGCAAGAATGAGAGAGCGCGGCATGCGGGCCCTAGCCCGTGAGCCGGAGAGGATTTCAAGCAAGGGAAGAGTAAAAGAGGCTGTTTTTCCGGTTCCAGTTTGGGCCACACCTAAAATATCCCGGCCCATAAGAATGGCAGGTATAGCCTGGACTTGAATCTCCGTGGGGGTTTTATAACCGATTTCTTCAATAGCTTGTAAAAGTGGGGCAGAAAGCTCAAGATCGTTGAACGAAATGGTTTTGTTTTTTTGCTTTTCAGATGGGGAAGGGGCCAATTTTTTTTCCGATGGTTTGTTTACCAAATGACTGCTCCATTCTTTATGCTCTGAAATCCGGAGATAATACAGATCGTTAAATATTGACTAATTATAGTTTTGCTTGTTCTTATAAAATGCATAATGCTGCATATTTTGAATGTATTTTTATAGAAAAGGAAAATATTCAAGCCGGTCTCAGAATAACGAAGTGGAAAATGGAAAGAATGAATTTTTGGTACGTTGTTAGTTTTTATACATTATGCTTGAATAGGCTACAATATGAAAAACGCTTATTGACTTGACAACGATAATGAAAAATACCCCGATGACGGGTTCATTAAAAGTTTATTTTTTGGTGGCCTTCTTTATTTGATAATATTTTGAGATTCGTTAAAGAAAAACCCTCTGAAGGAAAGAGTTGATGGCTTCCCCAGCCTTGTTCATAGAAGATTACGCAATGATTGGTGATGGGCATAGTTGTGCCCTGGTTGGGTTGAACGGCTCTATCGACTGGCTATGCTGGCCACGGTTTGATAGTGCTGCCTGTTTTGCAGCCTTGTTAGGAAATCGAGAAAATGGTCACTGGCAGATTATGCCAGTATCCGAGCTTGGTCAGGAGTGGCAGCCTTCTCGTTTTTATCATGAAAATACGAATATTCTTGAAACAGTCTTTACTTCTTCTGATGGGAATACATTCTCAATTATAGACTTTATGGCGATAGGAAATTCACATTCAAGTATTGTTCGGATTGTGGAATGCAAAAAAGGGAAGGCCGTTGTAGAAAACCAAATGCGCCTTCGGTTTGATTATGGTCGCTCCATTCCTTGGGTCAGCCGGCTTGAGTGTGAAGAAGGTTACGCTATAAAGGCTGTAGCCGGCCCGCAGCAATGTGTCATGCGCAGTAGTGTACCGCTTGAGGGTAAAAACTTTTCAACAGTCTCTTTATTTACACTCAATACCGGTGAAAAGGCGGTTTTTACTCTTTCTACTTCTGCTTCTTATAGAAGTATTCCTCCTGCTTTTAATGTCGAGGACTCTTTTAAAAAAACAAAGAAATTCTGGCAGGAGTGGTCCGAGCGATGCCATTATGAGGGGCTTTATCAAAAAGAGGTTATGCGTTCACTCTTGGTTCTAAAAGCCATGATTTACGAGCCTACAGGAGGGATTGTTGCTGCTCCAACCACATCTTTGCCAGAAACTATTGGGGGAAGCCGCAATTGGGATTACCGTTATTGCTGGCTAAGGGATTCTACTCTCACACTTATCGCTATGATTCGATGCGGCTATCATGAAGAGGCCGATAGCTGGAGAGGATGGTTTAGAAGGGCGATAGCAGGAACACCTGCGCAAAGCCAAATTATGTATGGGCTTCGTGGAGAAAGACAGCTTAATGAATGGGAAGTTCCATGGCTTTCCGGTTATGAAAATTCTCTGCCTGTGCGTATAGGGAATGGCGCAGCAGGGCAAATACAGCTTGATATTGCCGGAGAGATGGCCATGGTCTTGCATCTTAGCCGTAAAACAGGGTTACGCTCTCCGGATGAGGATTGGTATTTTGAGCTGAATCTGTTGAAATATTTAGAGCATATCTGGCACCTCCCTGATGAGGGAATGTGGGAGATTAGAGAAAAACGGCAGCATTTTACTTTTTCCAAAGTGTCGTGCTGGGTTGCTTTTGATCGGGCTATTCATGATGCTATCCAATATGGTCTAGAGGCTCCTATAGAACGATGGAAAGCCATTAGGGATCGCATTCATCAACAAGTCTGTGAACAAGGATTTGATAAGGATAAGAATAGCTTTGTACAATTTTACGGAGGAAGTGAGTTAGATGCGACCTTGCTGCTTCTTCCTGTTGTAAATTTTTTGCCTATTACGGACCCCAAAATTCAGGGAACTGTTTCTGCCATAGAGAAAGAGCTTCTGGTGGATGGTTTTGTTCAGCGTTATCGCCCAGAGACAGGTGTAGATGGATTGGATGGGCAGGATGAGGGGGTTTTCTTAGCCTGTTCCTTTTGGCTGGTAGATGTGTATATATTGCAGGGCAGAAAGCAAGAAGCAGTAGAGTTATTTGAGCGTGTTCTCTCTATCAGTAACGAATTAGGGCTGCTTTCAGAAGAGTATGATGTAAAGCTGAAAAGGCTGGTAGGGAATTTTCCTCAAGCATTTTCTCATCTGGCTTTAATTAATACCGCACTGCATCTCAATGCCGGTAAGGTCCCGGTTTTGGATGATATTAAAACTTCGGTAGAACCTAGCCCTGTATGAATATTCCATGCCTCCTTGCCAGAGGCTTTATCATCATAAAAGGCTTGAAGATGCTAAAAGGGTCTGCTGCATACAGCCATTAAAATAGTCAGGAAACCAAGGAGGATATTTAATATTGTAAGCTTCCTTATTTTTGCAAAATCAGCTGGTTGTGGGCGAATGGCGCGCCGTGTTTTTTTGTAGGGTCCAAAAAACATGATGGCAAAAATAATACCCATCAGGAGTCCTAACCCTTGCATGGCATTAATGGGCCAGTAAAGATTTTTAAACCCCCCGATATGAATAATCATTGCCCAACCACTGAGAAGGGTAAGGGGAATAACATGCCATAAAAGAAAGAAAAAACGCTTAAGGGTTTGCAAATGTACAGAAGCCTGTTGTGTTTTTTCCAAAAGGGTAAGGCTTGGTCGCAGAACATAGATGGCATAGAACCCACCACCAATCCATAAGGTCATGCATAGGATATGCAGGAAGAGGATTAAGCTCCATAAGGGTGAACCTTGCATAAGTTGCTCCATAAATAATTTTGCATGTGGTCGTTATATGTTAATCTTGGCAGATGTAAAATACGAATTGTTTGATCATCTTATAGAGAACGCTTTTTTGGGAAAGTTTTATGACAACCCTCCTGTAAGGTTAGGCGTTTTAACCTCCTGTTTTTACAGTATTTTATGATTGGCAAGTTTAATGAAACAGTTTTGTCCTCAAAATGTTCTTCCCACTCCTGCAGAAATGGCAATCATAGATTCTCTGGCCAGCCGAACCGTCTCTATTGAATATTTAATGGGTAGAGCCGGCTGGGCCATTGCCAATGCTCTCCATAAACGTTATCGCCCGTGTCATACCCTTGTTTTATGTGGCCCTGGCAATAATGGGGGTGATGGATATGTTGCTGCGCGTTATCTTGCTGAAAAAGGGTGGCCAATATCGGTAGCGCATTATCATGATAGGGCTCCTGTCCATGGTGAGGCAGCCCTAGCAGCCTCTCGATGGAAGGGGCGAATGGCTTCCTATACGGTAGAAGAGGTAGCCGCCGCTGATTTGGTGGTGGATGCCTTATTTGGAGCAGGGTTAACACGTGCTTTGTCAGAAGAGGATGCAAATCTTCTTAAGGCTGCCAAAAAATGTATTTCTGTGGATATTCCTTCAGGTCTTGATGGAAAGACAGGAAAGATTCTGGGCTATGCCCCCATGTCAGACCTTACTATAACATTCTTTCGGCCAAAACCTGGGCATTTTTTACTCCCAGGCCGCGCACATATCGGTGCTCTTGAGGTGTATGATATTGGGATTCCCGCTACGGTTTTTAATGAAATAACCATTAATTTGTGGGAAAATGATCCATGTTTATGGACTCTTCCTACGTTAAAAATAGACAGTTATAAATATAGCAGAGGGCTGGTCACAGTGTGTGGAGGGCAGACTATGCCAGGAGCTGCACGGTTATCTGCTCGAGGGGCAAGGGGTGCAGGGGCTGGCTTGGTAAGGATAGCCGCCCGGGACCATGTAAAATTGTTTAACCATGAGGATCCTGGTATTATTGTTGATGGGATGCCAATCAAAGGGCAGGTAGCAGATGAACGCCAAAAGACATGGGTGTGTGGCCCTGGGCTTACGGTTCGGGAAGTAAAAAAAATCCTCCCCCTGTTAATTGGCCATGGGAAGAATATTGTTGCTGATGCTGGGGCCTTAACTGCTTTTGCTGGCAAAAGTACAAGTGAAATAGTGCAAAACCTACGAGGGGTAAGTGTAATAACGCCGCATATTGGAGAGTTTACCAGAGTTTTTGGTCCCCTTGTTCATGCTGTAGCGGATAAGGTTGAGGCGGCGAGAATTGTTGCACAGAAAATTGATTCTGTTGTGTTATTAAAAGGGGCAGATACTGTTATAGCCGCTCCAGATGGGCGAGCTGCTCTTAATCATAACGCCCCTTCTGCTGTGGGTACAGCGGGTTCTGGGGATATCTTGAGCGGGGTTGTGGCCGCACTGATAGCAGCAGGTATGCCCGTATGGGATGCCGCCTGTGCTGCGGTCTGGATCCATGGAGAGTGTGGAAAACTGGCAGGTTTTCTTCCAAGGGCAGAAGATTTGGCAGCCTGCTTACCTCAATCTTATCATAAGGCTCTTTTTTTCTCATAAAATGATCTTAATCGTGCTATAGAAGACGGATTCAGGGTTGCCCGAAACCTATAATTGCGCTACATGCGCAATATATGGTTAGAAAAATCGCGGGTGTGGTGGAATTGGCAGACACGCCAGATTTAGGTTCTGGTAACGCAAGTTGTGGGGGTTCAAGTCCCTCCACCCGCACCATATAGCACTATAGCTTTATGTAATATTGTTAGGATATTACTAGGATTCATTTCATCTGAATTCAGGTGATTACACAAAAATTCTGTTTTGATTTGAGAGGATGGCCTGGCAGATGCAGGTTCAAGAAACGCTTTCTGAAGGTTTGAAACGTAACTTCACAATTACTATTCCCGCAGATACAGTTGAAGGGAAACGCACTGAGCGCCTTCAGGAATTAGCAAAAACCATTGATCTTCCAGGGTTTAGGCCAGGAAAAGTTCCTGCTGCTCTTGTTAAACAGCGTTATGGAAAAGCTGTGCATGCAGAAGTTCTTGAGCAAGTGGTTGGTGAATCCCTCAATAAAGCCATGGAAGAACGCGGTTTTCGTCCTGCCTTTAATCCCAAGGTGGATATTGTTAAAGGGAATGACGAGTCCAAGGTTGAAGATGTTGAAATTGCAGTAGAGACTGAAATTTTACCGGATTTTGATATTCCTGAGGTCAAAGGGCTTTCTCTTACGCGTTATAAATCTGAACCAACTGAAGAATCGATAGAAAACGCCCTGCAAGAAATTGCCAAACGTCAGCGTGAATATGAAGATAGCGATCAAAAACGTCCTGCTGCTGTAGGAGATGTGATGAACGTTGATTTTATTGGTAAGATGGATGGGGTTCCGTTTGAAGGTGGAACAGCCACAGATGTTAATGTAGAAATTGGTGGTTCGGGCTTTATTCCTGGTTTTGCTGAGCAGGTTGAAGGAATGTCTCCTGGTGAGGAAAAAACCATTACAGTGACTTTCCCGGAGAATTATCAGGCACAGAATTTGGCTGGTAAGGAAGCTACTTTTGATATTAAGGCTAATGGGTTTAAAAAAGCTGTAGAAGTTACCATTGATGATGCTATGGCTCAAAAACTAGGCTTTCCTGCTTTGGAAGCCCTAAAAGATATGATTCGTCGACAAATTGATGATGAATATAACAAAATCTCCTACATGCGTATTAAGCGTGAAATTTTAGACAAGCTCGCCGAGATCGTGGATTTTGCCGTGCCGGAAACTCTGGTGGTTAATGAGTTTAATCAGATTTGGCAACAGATTGAGGCCGATAAAAAAGCAGACAGACTTGATGAGGACGATAAAAACAAGAACGAAGAGACCTTAAAATCTGATTATCGTAAGATAGCGGAGCGGAGAGTGCGTCTTGGGATTCTTTTAGCTGAAATTGGGAGAGTAAACTCAATTACCGTTACACAAGATGAATTTGCTAACGCTATTCGTAACGAGGCTATGCGTTATCCGGGTCAGGAACAGCAAGTATTTGATTTCTTCCGCCAGAATCCCCAGGTTGCTGAGTCTTTACGTGGGCCTTTATTTGAGGATAAAGTAATAAAATATATTATTGAATCGGCTGATATAAAGGATGAGATGGTAACGGCAGAGCAATTAACAGAGTTGCCGCCAGCCAAGCTATCGTAGTAGCTTTCTCTTCTGTTTCTCTTGTATTGAAGATATCTGAGTCCTTATTTATAGCACGAGATAACAGAAGGTTGTGCCATTGGGTTAACCTTCTGTGAAGGGTTTTAGCTTGGTGTTGCTGTAAAATTTGTGTAGGCTGTCAAATTATTTTAACTAGCTTTTAGTGCTTGTTGTATTTAAGGATCGTAAGGATATGAGGGATACCCACCCTGTAGATATATGGAATAATGCACTCGTCCCGATGGTGGTTGAGCAAACCTCGAGAGGGGAGAGAGCTTTTGATATTTATTCAAGGCTTTTACAAGAGCGGATTATTTTTCTTACAGGGCCCGTTTATGATCAGGTAGCCTCTTTAATTTCTGCTCAGCTCCTGTTTTTGGAAAGTGTTAATCCTACCAAGGAGATTTCCTTTTACATTAATAGCCCAGGGGGAGTGGTTTCTGCGGGGTTAGCGATTTATGATACTATGCAGTATATCCGCTGTCCTGTGAGCACTGTCTGTCTTGGTCAGGCGGCTTCAATGGGGTCTCTGTTGTTAGCGGGAGGGGAAAAAGGTGCTCGTTTTTCTCTACCTAATTCTCGTATAATGGTCCATCAGCCTTCAGGTGGGGCGCAAGGGCAAGCAAGCGATATTGAAATTCAGGCAAAAGAAATTCTTGAATTACGCAAGCGCCTTAACGAAATATATAAGCATCATACAGGAAGAACGCTTGAGGAGATTGAACAAAAACTTGAGCGTGATTCTTATATGTCGCCGGATGAAGCTAAAGCATTTGGTATTATTGACGAGGTTGTTCAGCGTCATCCTTCGGTGGCAGAAGGAGATAAGAGCAAGAAATAATTTTCGATTTTCTGAAGGCTTGCTGCAAAAATAACAAAATGGGCACTATACTGGAGTCAGTTCTTCTTTTGGAGCTGAGGATGAGGAGTAGGAATGGATACTAAATCCAGCGATTCAAAAAATACACTCTATTGCTCTTTCTGCGGAAAGTCGCAGCATGAGGTCAGAAAGCTCATTGCTGGCCCTACAGTGTTCATTTGTGATGAATGCGTAGAGCTCTGTATGGATATTATTCGCGAAGAGCACAAAAGCCTTCTTGTTAAATCGAAGGATGGTGTTCCCACACCTCAGGAAATATGTAAAGTTCTGGATGATTACGTTGTTGGGCAATTTCAGGCCAAGCGCGTTCTCTCGGTTGCAGTCCATAATCATTATAAACGTTTGGTTCATGGTCAGAAAAATAACGATGTTGAATTGGCAAAGTCCAATATCCTCCTGATTGGCCCTACCGGTTCAGGAAAGACGCTTTTGGCACAAACGCTTGCGCGGATATTGGATGTTCCCTTTACTATGGCAGATGCTACCACTCTCACAGAAGCAGGATATGTGGGTGAGGATGTGGAAAACATTATTCTCAAGCTTCTGCAAGCTGCAGATTATAATGTTGAGAAGGCTCAAAAAGGAATCGTTTATATTGATGAGATTGATAAAATCTCCAGGAAGTCGGACAATCCCTCTATTACAAGAGATGTGAGCGGGGAGGGCGTACAGCAGGCTCTTCTGAAAATCATGGAGGGAACTGTGGCGTCTGTGCCACCTCAGGGTGGAAGGAAACATCCTCAGCAAGAGTTTTTACAGGTTGATACGACAAATATGCTCTTTATTTGTGGTGGAGCATTTGCGGGCCTGGAAAAAATCATTAGCGCTCGGAGTACAGGTTCTGCCATGGGGTTTGGTGCAGAAATTCAATCGCCAGAAGATAGGCGCACGGGAGAAATCCTAAGAAAAGTTGAACCTGATGATTTGTTGAAATTCGGTTTGATCCCAGAGTTTATTGGTCGGTTGCCTGTATTAGCGACATTGGATGATTTGGATGAGGCTGCTTTGGTAGAAATTCTTACAGCCCCTAAAAACGCTCTGGTTAAACAATATAGCCGTCTTTTTGAGATGGAAAATGTAAAGCTTACCTTCACAGATAATGCCCTTAAGGAAATCGCCAAAAAAGCCATATCCAGGCATACTGGAGCCAGAGGCTTACGTTCAATTATTGAAGAAATCCTTCTTTCGACAATGTTTGAGCTTCCTGCTTTAGAAAATGTTGAGGAAGTGGTTGTAAACTCAGACGTGATTTTGGATAAATCTACGCCTGTTTATGTATATTCAGGTGAAAAACCCGCTGAACAGTCTGCTTAAAACTCCTTATAAATTGTGCTGCAAATAATTATTTTTGTATTTTATCGTTTTTTTCTTGTGTAAAGCAGCACACGATCCAATATAATTTGAGGTAGTTCGTATTTATTATTTTGGTTTTTTATACTGTACGCCTTTTAGGGTGCAGTATAAAAAGACCGTCCTTGCAGGAGGTCAGGAATGTCGGAAGCCCCCATTAAAAGAAAAACTCTTCGTGGTTCTGTGAAAAAAAATAATCAAAAGCAGAACGATCAGGAAAAGAGTGTAAAAAGCAAGCCCCAGCAGGCTAAAGAGAACATGGTCATCAAGTCTAAAAAACAACCCCCTGAAGAATACTCTTCTGCAGGCGATAAGCCTTTTGAATCAAAAATGCAAACAGATACTGTCGCCGTAGAAGGAGAATCTGTAGTAGGAAGGCGAAAAAAAACACCAGCGACAAAAAAAAGAGACATGGATTCTCTTGAGGGGTTAACCGTTCAGGTTGCTGAAAAGAGAGAATCTCTTCATAAAAAAACAATGGCGATTCTTCCTCTGAGAGATATCGTTATTTTTCCATATATGATTGTACCTCTTTTTGTAGGGCGCGAGAAATCGGTAAGAGCGCTCGAAGCTGTTACGAAGGAAAATGGTCGTATCTTTTTGGTTAGCCAGAAAGATGCCACAATAGATGATCCGTCTGTTGAGGATATTTATCGATTTGGAACAATCGCTACAATTCTTCAATTGTTGAAGCTCCCCGATGGTACTGTAAAAGTATTGGTTGAAGGTATTCAGCGCGGGAAGATCAAAAAATTTGTTGAGCAAGACAATTATTTTAAAGCTGAAATTGAAGAGATTACTTCTAATTTTTCTGGAAACACCGAAGAGACAGAAGCGCTTGCGCGATCGGTTTTAACCCAGTTTGAGCATTATATAAAACTTAATAAAAAAGTTGCTCCTGAAGTTCTGGTTTCACTCAACCAGATTACAGACCCATCAAAATTGGCAGATACAGTTGCAAGCCATTTGAACCTTAAGATTTCTGAGAAGCAAGATGTACTGGAGATTGTTTCAGTTAATGAGCGTCTTGAGCGTGTTTTTGCCCACATGGAAGCAGAAATAGGGGTTCTTCAGGTTGAAAAGCGCATTCGAAACCGTGTTAAACGGCAAATGGAAAAGACTCAGCGGGAGTATTACCTAAACGAGCAGCTTAAAGCGATTCAGAAAGAACTGGGTGAGGGAGAAGACGGTAAGGATGAATTGGCTGAGCTTGAAGAGAAAATCAAGAAGACACGTTTAAGTAAAGAAGCCCATGAAAAGGCGCTTTCTGATTTAAAAAAATTACGTGGTATGAGCCCTATGTCTGCAGAGTCAACAGTGGTTCGTAACTATCTTGACTGGTTGTTGGGTATTCCTTGGAAAAAACGCACAAAGGTTTCAAATGATTTAGCTTATGCCGAAAAAATTCTAGATGCGGACCATTACGGATTAGAGAAAGTAAAAGAAAGAATTCTTGAATATCTTGCTGTTCAAAGTCGATCTTCGAAGATTAAAGGTCCTATTTTGTGTCTGGTTGGCCCTCCAGGTGTGGGTAAAACATCTTTAGCACGTTCAATTGCCAAATCCACAGGGCGGAATTATGTCCGTGTTTCCTTGGGAGGCGTTAGGGATGAAGCCGAGATTCGTGGCCATAGAAGAACGTATATTGGAGCTATGCCTGGAAAAATTATTCAGGGGATGAAAAAGGCTAAATCTTCTAATCCACTTTTTCTTATGGATGAGATAGATAAACTCGGAGCTGATTGGAGAGGAGATCCTTCATCAGCCTTGCTTGAAGTGTTAGATCCAGAACAGAATGCGACTTTTGTAGATCATTATCTAGAGGTTGATTATGACCTTTCAGATGTTATGTTTGTTACAACGGCCAATAGCCTCAACATGCCTCAGCCTTTACTGGATCGGATGGAGATTATCAGAATCAGTGGCTATACTGAAGATGAGAAAATTGAAATTGCCAAAAGGCACCTTATTGAAAAGCAAGGACAAGCCCATAGTCTTAAGCCCCATGAATGGTCGGTCAGTGATGATGCTCTAAGAGAGTTAGTCCGCACCTATACTCGAGAGGCAGGTGTGAGGAGCTTGGAGCGTGAAATTGCTAATCTTGCCCGTAAAGCTGTAAAGGAAATCGTAACAGGAAAAGCCAAAACGGTTCATATTACCAAAAAGAACCTTGAGCGCTATGCGGGTGTTAAACGCTTCCACTACGGCGAAACCGAATTGGAAGATATGGTGGGTATTGTTACGGGGTTAGCCTGGACCGAAGTGGGAGGAGAGATTCTTACCATTGAGAGTGTTATGGTTCCTGGTAAGGGGAATGTTAAAAGCACAGGGAAGCTGGGCGATGTTATGCAAGAAAGTGTATCTGCAGCTTTTTCGTACCTCAAGAGCCGTTGTCTTTCTTATGGCATAGCTCCCACTCTGTTTGAAAAGCATGATTTTCATGTTCACGTTCCAGAAGGAGCAACTCCAAAAGATGGTCCTTCTGCTGGGATAGCGATGGTTACCACTCTAGTCAGTGTGATGACCGGCATCCCAATTCGTCGGGATATTGCAATGACAGGTGAGATCACCTTAAGGGGGCGTGTGCTTCCAATAGGTGGCCTTAAAGAAAAGCTTTTGGCAGCCTTAAGGGCGGGAATAAAAACAGTTTGTTTCCCTAAAGAAAATGAGAAAGACTTAAAAGAGCTCCCGTCTACAATTAAGAAAAGCTTGAATCTTGTGCCTGTTTCGCATGTCGATGAAGTTATTGGTTATGCTTTAGTTCGTAAACCGCAACCTATTGAATGGGAAGAGACTCCAGTAGGAGATACGGTATCGGGCCAAAAACAGTCACCCTCTGAGTCTTCTTTGCCACATTAGTTCATTTTTGTGTGTTCTTAAGGCATCAGAAGAGAAGAGAATTTCTCTCTTTTTCTTTAGTCTGTTGACTGCCTCTTGAGGGAGTTCGTAGTTTAAAGGCTAAGAGTAGAGTAATCTAGGCATAGATTCTCTGGTGTGTTCTTTAAAATATAAGAAAGGTAATACGATGAAGAAGCCACTCAACAAACAAGACTTGGTTGCTTCTGTGGCAGAGATTGCCGATATTCCGAAAACAAAGGCTGGGGAAGTCATTGACGCTATCGTTGCGTCTATTGAGAAGTCTTTGGCTGACGGGCAGGAGGTTCGGTTAGTTGGATTCGGGTCTTTTGTTGTTGCTTCAAGAAAGGCTACAACTGGCCGAAATCCACGTACAGGAGAAGAAATTCGTATACCGGCATCAAATTCTGTGCGATTTAAGCCCGGAAAGGCATTGAAAGATGCCGTAAATTAATATAAGAGTATGTTCAACAAAATGATGGGCCGTAAAAAACCCATTATTTTGGGGCGATTAGCTCAGCGGTAGAGCGTCTCGTTTACACCGAGAGGGTCGGCGGTTCAATCCCGTCATCGCCCACCATAATTTTGATAATAGTTTGAAAATAAAATAAATATTTTCCAAATCAGAGTTGACGAAAATATTTCTTGTCTATAAGAAAACAGCAACTTGATTGAACAATCAAGCGGGTGTAGCTCAGTTGGTTAGAGCGCCGGCCTGTCACGCCGGAGGTCGCGGGTTCGAGCCCCGTCACTCGCGCCATGTCTGATAAGGTTATCAGCCTTATCATCTAATAAATAAAAGTTTTGTTCTATCTCTTTGTATTTTATATAAAATTTCTGTTTCCGCATTTAAATATATTGCAAATACCCATAATATGTTCTAGGTAAACTATATTTTAGTGCATTAAAGGGTAATCTTCCCTTTTATTATTTTTTTTGAGGTTTCCATGCATTCAATATTAGGGGATTATTTTCCTATACTTGTTTTTGGTATTATTTCTGTAGTTATAGCAGGTGCAATGCTGGGAAGCTCACTTCTCTTTGGGCACCAAAAACCTTATACGGAGAAGGTCTCAGCCTATGAGTGTGGCTTTGAGGCTTTTGAGAATGCTCGTCATCGCTTTGATGTAAGATTCTATTTGGTTTCCATTCTCTTCATAATTTTTGACTTGGAAATTGCTTTTCTCTTTCCCTGGGCTGTAGGTCTGTCAAAGATTGGCTTATTTGGTTTTTTGTCAATGGTTCTATTCTTGGCTATTCTTACGGTTGGTTTTGTCTATGAGTGGTGTAAGGGTGCCCTTGAGTGGGTTTAGTATAAGCAAAATTCCTGGGGAATAAGGCAATGGCAGCAAAATCGCAATCAGGATTATCAAAAAGTTATGCTTCTGAATCTTCGGAAGTCTTGTGGAACAAGGACATGCTTCCTCCAGGGCTTGAGCAAGATGCTGTCATTCAAGGCATAACGGGCGAAATTAAAAATAAAGGCTTTGTGGTTGCCAATCTGGATAAGTTGGTGAATTGGGGGCGGACGGGAAGTTTATGGCCCATGTCTTTTGGGCTGGCCTGTTGCGCGGTGGAGATGATCCATGCCTATATGCCTCGTTATGATTTGGACAGGATGGGAATTATTCCCCGAGGCTCTCCTCGACAATCTGATGTTATGATCGTTGCTGGAACGCTTACAAATAAAATGGCGCCGGCACTAAGGCGTGTTTATGACCAAATGGCAGAACCCAGATGGGTAATTTCCATGGGATCATGCGCAAATGGGGGAGGATACTATCATTACTCCTATTCTGTTGTTCGGGGATGTGATCGTATTGTTCCTGTAGATGTGTATGTTCCTGGTTGTCCTCCTACCGCTGAGGCGCTTATTTACGGGATTCTACTTTTACAGAAAAAAATTCGTAGAACGAGTACAATCCTTAGATAATTTATTCAGGAATGGAAAATATTCCAATGGTACAGGTTGGTATTAATGTCGGGCATCTTTCTTCTTTAGCCGTTTATTTTTCTACCTCTATATTGGGGGTAAAAAGCGCTTCTCTAGAAAAAAATGAGCTTGTAATAAAGGTGGAGAAGGAACATCTTTTAGCTATTATGATAGAGCTTAAGGAGAATCCCCATGCCAAATGTGCACAGGTTATGGATATTTGTGGGGTTGATTTTCCGCAAAGACTAGAAAGATTTGATGTTGTTTATAACCTGCTCTCTGTTCTGCATAATATTCGTATAAGGGTTATTGTAACAACCGATGAGCAAACGCCTGTCCCATCAGTGCATCATCTTTGGCCGTCTGCAACATGGTGGGAAAGGGAATGTTTTGATTTATTCGGGGTTAGATTCTCTGGACAGCCTGATTTAAGAAGAATTCTAACGGATTATGGTTTTGAAGGGCACCCCCTACGAAAGGATTTTCCTTTAACGGGCTTTGTCGAAACACGCTATGATCCAGACCGACGACAAATTGTTTATGAACCTGTTAGCCTTACGCAGGATTTTCGTAATTTTGATTTCGAATCACCATGGGAAGGGCTTTTAACCCTGCCTGGGGATGAGAAGGCTCATCAGTTTCGCCAGGATATTAAAAAAATAAAATATTAGGCCGGTAAAGATATATGTCAGTGGAAAAACCAACGCCGTATGTTTCCTCTTTTGAGGAAAAAGTAGAGGAAGAAATTCCTGAATCTATGTTGCCGGCCCCTTTAGCAGAGCGGAAGCTGCAACATACTGTTGAAATCAACTCCCATGCTCTGAATTTTGGCCCGCAGCATCCCTCTGCCCATGGGGTATTACGCCTTATTCTTGAAATGGATGGAGAGGTGGTGGATCGTGCCATTCCTCATATTGGCCTCCTCCATAGGGGCACTGAAAAACTGATAGAGTATAAGACGTATCAAAAGGCGCTTCCCTATTTCGATAGACTGGATTACGTCTCTCCCATGGCCGAAGAGCATGCTTTTGTATTAGCTGTAGAGAAGTTGCTGTCTTTAGACGTTCCCGAGCGAGCAAAGTGGATTCGGGTTATGTTTGCAGAAATAACCCGAATCTTAAACCATATATTGAACGTTACGGCATTGGGGTTGGATTGTGGAGCTCTTACACCGGCTTTATGGGGGTATGAGGAACGAGAAAAATTGCTGGAGTTTTATGAGGCCGTATCGGGGGCTCGATTCCACGCCAATTATTTCCGTACTGGCGGTGTTGCAAAAGATCTGCCTGAAGGTTTGGAAGAGCGGATTTTGAATTGGTCAGAAGGATTTCCAGCTTTTATTGATGACCTGGAGGGGATGCTGACCAATAACCGTATTTGGAAACAACGTACGGTGGGTATTGGTGTTTTTACTTCTGAACAAGCTTTGGCATGGGGGTTTAGTGGTCCTTGTCTGCGGGCTTCGGGTATCCCGTGGGATTTAAGGCGCTCTCAGCCCTATGATAATTATGATAAGGTTGATTTTGATATTCCTGTGGCCCGTAATGGAGATTGCTATGATCGTTATCTTGTACGGGTAGCTGAAATGCGGGAAAGTGTAAAAATTATACGGCAATGTTTAGCTGCGATAAAGCCTGGTGAAATTAAAGTAAAAGATCATAAGATCACCCCGCCGCCGCGTTCTGAAATGAAGCGTTCGATGGAATCGCTTATTCATCATTTCAAACTCTATACCGAGGGGTATCACGTTCCTCCTGGGGCAACCTATACAGCTGTGGAAAGCCCTAAGGGAGAGTTTGGTGTTTATTTGGTGGCAGATGGTAGCAACAGGCCTTATCGTTGTAAAATCCGTCCAACGGGCTTTGCTCATTTGCAGGCTTTGGATAAATTAAGCTACCGCCATATGCTGGCAGATACAGTTGCTATTATTGGCTCATTGGATCTGGTATTTGGTGAAGTGGATAGATAATTATGACAGAAACCAATGATACTTCCTCTCATGCGGGCGGAGAGGAACCAAAATCTTTCAGTTTTTCAGAAGCTAATAAGTCTGAGATTGCAAAAATTTTGCAAAAATATCCGTCTAGCCGTAAGGCGAGTGCTGTGATGCCGCTTCTTTATCTGGTGCAAAATCAGATATTGGAAGAAACAGGAAGGTCGTGGATTCCTAAAGTGGCTATGGATGAAGTTGCCATGATTTTGGATATGGCTCCTATTAGAGTGTATGAAGTAGCGAGTTTCTACACCATGTTCAATACCCAACCCGTTGGGCGCTTCCATCTTCAGGTTTGTAGAACAACAGCCTGTTGGTTAAAGGGGAGTGATGACGTGGTGGAGGCGTGTAAAAAGAGTATCGGTGTTGATGAATTAGGGCAGACGAGCTCTGATGGGCTTTTTACGCTTTCTGAGGTGGAATGTCTTGGGGCTTGTGCCAATGCACCGGTTTTGCAGATCAACAATGATTATTTTGAAGATCTTACTCCGCAGGATGTGACTGATATTATAGAAAAGCTTAAAAAAGGTGAAAAAGTAACGCCAGGAACCGTAGCCAATCGCCTTAATTCGGCTCCTGAGGGGGGATTAACGGTTCTTACGGATACATCCTCTTCCGTTTCTCAGACTGATAAGCAATAGTAAGGTGATAACGGAATGTTGAGTGATAAGGATAGAATTTTTACCAATATTTATGGTCAAAATGATTGGCGGCTTGCTGGAGCAAGGGCAAGAGGTGACTGGGATAATACTGGGGGCATTCTTGCTAAAGGAAGAGATTGGATTATTAATGAGATGAAAGCCTCTGGCTTAAGAGGGCGAGGGGGGGCAGGGTTTCCAACTGGTGTTAAATGGTCTTTTATGCCGAAAACCTCAAATGGGCTTCCTCATTATCTTGTGATTAATGGAGATGAGTCAGAGCCTGGAACCTGTAAGGATCGGGAAATTATCCGTCACGAACCCCATAAGCTGGTAGAAAGTGCTTTAATTGCTTCTTTCGCAATGGGGGCCCATACAGCCTATATTTATATTCGTGGCGAATTTTATAACGAAGCTGTGCATTTGCAGACTGCCATAGATGAAGCTTATGATGCGGGCCTGATTGGTAAAAATGCTTGCGGTTCTGGTTGGGATTTTGATTTTTTTATCCATCGTGGGGCAGGGGCTTATATTTGTGGAGAAGAAACAGCCCTTCTGGAAAGTATTGAAGGCAAAAAGGGTCAGCCTCGTTTGAAGCCACCTTTTCCGGCAGGTATGGGGCTTTTTGGTTGCCCAACAACGGTCAATAATACTGAAAGTATCGCTGTTTCTGCGACAATTTTAAGACGCGGCGCTTCGTGGTTTTCATCGTTGGGAACAGAAACAAGCAAGGGAACAAAGCTTATGGCTGTAACGGGCCATGTTAATCATCCTTGCGTCGTTGAAGAAGAAATGGGTGTTCCCATGAAAGAAGTGATTGAAAAACATGGGGGTGGGGTTCGCGGCGGATGGGATAATCTTCTTGCTGTTATCCCTGGCGGGGCCTCTATGCCTGTGCTTCCAGCAGCCACCTGTGAGACGGTGACTATGGATTTTGATAGCTTGCGCGCCTTACGTTCTGGCTTGGGGACAGGGTGCATGACTGTTATGGATAAATCAACAGATATTGTAAAAGCCATTTGTCGGTTTTCTGAATTTTTTAAGCATGAAAGCTGTGGGCAGTGTACCCCTTGTCGTGAGGGTACAGGCTGGATTATGAGGGTGATGCAGCGTTTGGTTGATGGGCGTGCAGAGATTGAAGAAATTGACAGCCTTGATCAGCTCACGAAACAAATTGAAGGCCATACCATCTGTGCTTTTGGAGATGCTGCGGCTTGGCCTGTGCAGGGGTTGATAAGGAACTTTCGCCCTATTCTAGAAGAGCGGATCCAGCAGTATAAGGCTGCTCATGGAAGTGGTCGGGTTGCGCAACTTTCTTCCGATATTCCAACAGTAGCTGCGGAGTAATAGGGTATGGTAAGGGTTATAGTCGATACAATCCCTGTTGATGTTCCAGAAGCCTCTTCTGTCTTGCAGGCCTGTGAACTCGCAGGAAAAGAGATTCCGCGTTTTTGCTACCATGAGAAATTATCCATTGCTGGTAATTGTAGAATGTGTCTGGTGCAAATTGGAAATGGCCCTAAGCCTGTAGCCTCTTGTGCTTTTCCCATTTCTCCTGGAATGGTCATATGGACAGATACTGAAATGGTTCGTAGGGCCCGTAGGGGGGTTATGGAGTTTCTGCTGATTAACCACCCTTTGGATTGCCCCATTTGCGATCAGGGGGGGGAGTGTGACTTACAGGATCAGGCGGTAGGTTATGGCAAGGATCATTCCCGCTTTACTGAAAATAAAAGGGCTGTCAAAGATAAATATTTAGGGCCACTCGTTAAAACCGTCATGACGCGGTGTATTTTATGTACTCGATGCGTGAGGTTTGCAACAGAGATTGCAGGAGTGCCTGAGTTGGGTTCGATCTCTCGTGGTGAGAATATGGAAATTACCAACTACGTATCAAAAGCTTTGACTTCTGAGCTTTCAGGTAATTTGGTTGATATATGCCCCGTGGGAGCTCTTACTTCTAAACCTTATGCTTTTATTGCAAGACCGTGGGAACTGAGAAGGACCGACGGCATAGATGTTCTGGATGCTGTTGGTACAAATGTGTCTGTTCAGGCAAGAGGTGGGGCAGTTTTAAGGATTACCCCTAGAAGAAATGATTGGGTTAATGAAGAATGGCTTGCTGATAAAGGGCGTTTTTCTGTCGATGCGTTAACGAGGAACCGCCTTGATAGGCCATGGTTAAAAAGAGAAGGCCAAAAAGTTGCTGTTTCTTGGCAGGAAGCTTTTGTATCCTTAGCAGAAAAGATAAAGCAGTCTTCTGCCAATCGTATTGGCGCCTTGGTGGGAGATCTTTGTGACGTAGAAAGCATGTTCGCCTTAAAGGGGGTGATGGCAGCTATTGGGTCGGGTAATATCGATTGTCGTATTGATGGTGCAGATTATGATACCCAACATAGAGCTTTTTATACATTTAACTCTGGGATAGCGGGTATTGAACAGGCAGATGCCCTTTTGATAATTGGTTCTGTCCCTCGTCATGAAGCCCCTGTGATTAATGCTCGTATTCGTAAGCGCTATTTGCAAAATCAGCTGCCTATAGCGGTGATTGGCCATGAAGATGTCGACCTGACTTATGCGGTGGATTTTCTGGGGGACGATTTGTCTATGCTTGAAAATATTCTTGATGGCACGCATCCTTTCGCTACGGCCTTAAAAAATGCCAAAAGACCGATGATTATTGTTGGGCATGGGGCGCTAAGAAGAAGAGATGCTCGGGCCGTATTAAGCAAAAGTTGGGCAGTTGCCTCTGCATTTGGTGCACTGACTTCTGAATGGAATGGCTTTAACGTCTTACATATGGATGCCTCGCGCGTTGGTGCTTTGGATATAGATTTTCTGCCGCAAGAGGGTGGGCTGAATATTGTGGAGATGTTGAACGGGGGCGTCGATATTTTATGGCTCTTAGGGGTTGATAACCCCGATGTAATCGACCGCATCCCAGAGAGTTCTTTTGTCATCTATCAAGGTCATCACGGGGGATATGGTGCCCAAAGGGCAGATATGATCCTACCAGGGACTGCCTATACGGAAAAAGCAGGTTTGTATGTTAATACGGAAGGGCGTGTACAGCAGTCATTCCAAGCTGTTTTCCCACCAGGGGAAGCAAAGGAAGATTGGCGTATTTTAAGAGCATTTTCTGAAGTGCTGAACAGTTCTCTTCCTTATAATACCCATCAACAACTCCGAGAAGAGTTATATAAGTGTTACCCGCATTTTGCCGAAGAACGATGGATGGATGAGAGGGTCGATCTTAGTACAATACAGCCAGATCATGTGGGGCAGGTGATTGAAAATAGCCCGCTACACCCTGCCGTTATCAATTACTACCAAACCAATATCATTAGTTTAAATAGCCCGACAATGGAAGAATGCACGCGTGTGTATGTTCAACCTTCTTTTGAAAGGGAGGTTGGGTAATTTTATGGAACATTTCTTTTTTCATACCACAATTGGCCTTGTTCTTATTACTTTACTAGAATCCCTGGCCATACTTGTTCCTTTGTTAATTGGTGTTGCGTATCTGACCTTGGCAGAGCGCAAAATTCTGGCTGCGATACAAATTCGAAAAGGGCCAAATGTTAATGGCTTATATGGCACGTTGCAGGCCTTTGCGGATGCCATAAAAATGATTACCAAAGAAACGATTATTCCTTCTGGCGCTAATCGTTTTCTATTTTTGTTTGCTCCTTTTCTGAGTTTCTCTTTGGCAATGATTGCGTGGGCTGTTATTCCTGTTAATAATGGTTGGGCAATCGCCAATATTAATGTGGGTGTTTTATATTTATTGGCCATTTCTTCGTTAAGTGTTTACGGAAACCTGATTGCAGGGTGGGCATCAAACTCCAAATATGCTTTTTTAGGCGGGCTACGTTCTGCCGCACAAATGGTTTCTTATGAAGTTTCTATAGGCCTGGTTATTATTTCAGTCTTATTGGCTGTTGGCAGCTTGAATCTGAACGATATCGTATTGGCACAACGTCATGTATGGTTCTGTTTGCCAATGTTTCCAATGTTTATTATCTTTTTTATTTCGGCTCTTGCTGAAACAAATCGGGCACCTTTTGATTTTCCAGAAGGGGAGAGTGAGCTTGTCGCGGGGTTTTTCGTAGAATATTCTTCCCTAGCATTTGGGCTGTTCTTTCTGGGTGAATATGCGAATATGTTCCTTATGTCAGCCATGACAAGTATTCTTTTTCTTGGTGGGTGGCTTCCTTTGGTTGATGTTGCACCTTTTAACTGGATTCCAGGCTATTTGTGGTTGATAGGAAAAATTTTCTTCTGTCTTTTTGTCTTTGTCTGGGTCAGAGGGACTTTCCCGCGTTATCGTTATGATCAGCTTATGCGGTTGGGGTGGAAAATATTTTTACCTTTTTCTCTTGTTTGGGTTGTTCTCACGGCAGGTTTTTTATTGGCAACTGGCCTTTTGCCGCAGATCGGATAGTGAATAATGAGTTTTTTAAATAAAACCTTGGGGTCTTTCTTACTAGCAGAGCTTTTAGCGGGTATGGGTGAAACGTTCCGTTATATGTTCAAACCAGCCGTAACTCTTAATTATCCTTATGAAAAAAGCCCACTTTCTCCACGTTTTAGAGGTGAGCATGCCCTAAGGCGCTACCCTAATGGTGAAGAAAGGTGTATAGCCTGTAAATTGTGCGAGGCAACATGCCCTGCCGAAGCGATCACTATAGAATCTGAACCAAGAGAGGATGGTTCTCGCAGGACAACACGCTACGATATTGATATGACAAAATGTATTTATTGTGGCTTATGTGAAGAATCCTGTCCCGTTGATTCAATCGTTGAAGGGCCAAACTACGAGTTTGCTACTGAAACCCGAGAAGAGCTTATGTATAACAAAGAGAAACTTCTCAGTAATGGTGACAGGTGGGAATCTCTTCTTGCTAGAAGACTTGAGATGGATGCACCATACCGTTAAACACGATATGCTCACAGATATTTAATGAAATAGTTTAGGCCTGTTTTTTTCAGGGAAGAATCGATGTTAACCCAGGTTGTTTTTTATGTTTTTGCAACAATAATGATTCTATCAGCAGCTATGGTTGTTAGCGTTCGTAACCCTGTACATTCAGTCCTTTTCCTTATTGTTACCTTTTTTAATGCCGCAGGCTTATTTTTGGTAGCAGGGGCAGAATTTTTAGCCTTTTTGCTTATCATTGTATATGTGGGTGCCGTAGCAATTTTGTTCTTGTTCGTTGTCATGATGCTGGATATAGATTTTGCGAGTGTTAAGGAAGGATTTCAACGTTATGCCCCAGTAGGTGCTGCCATTAGTGTTGTTCTTTTGGTAGAGATTATTATGGCATTCGGTCAATGGGAGTTGTCTCCATCTTCGGTTGAGCATAATAGCCAGTATAATATCAGCGTGGATTCAGGCTTAACAAATACGGCAGCGTTAGGGCAGCTCATCTATACCCATTATATATTCCTTTTCCAGACCTCTGCTCTTATTCTGCTTGTGGCCATGATAGGGGCAATAGTTCTTACTCTACGAGAAAGGCCCACGGCGCGCCGACAGATTATTTCGCTCCAGCATGAGAGAGAGCCCAAAGATACTCTTGTTATGGTAAATACCAATATTGGCCAAGGCGTTAAAGAGAATGGAGGCATTCTTAGACCTGTGCAGTCTTATTATATTACCGCTGCTCCAGACTCTTTTATTCCTGGAGAAAGAGAATCTGTAATATCAGAAGAGAAACAAAGGTAAGAAGAAATTATGTTACATGGTCTTTCTCATATTGGTTTAACGCCCTATATGGTCACAAGTGCCATATTGCTGGTTATCGGTATTTTTGGCATTTTTATTAACAGAAAAAGTATTATTGTTATTCTTATGTCGCTTGAGTTAATTCTGCTGGCTGCAAATATTAATCTTGTCGCGTTTTCTTCTGCTTTTGGAGAATATTCAGGCCAGGTTTTTACCTTGTTTGTCTTAACTGTTGCCGCTGCAGAATCAGCCATTGGTCTGGCTATTCTTACAGTTTATTTTAGAAATCGTGGCTCTATTGAAGTTGAAGATGCCACTATTATGAAGGGTTAAAGAAAATGCAGCCCTTAACTTCTTTATTTTGTGCAGCTTTTCTTTTTCCCATTTTGGGTGCGCTTGTTGCGGGTTTTGCAGGACGACCTCTGGGTGATAGGTTTGCGCAATGTGTTACTTTAGGGTGTATGAGCCTGTCGGCTCTAGCTGCCGTAATGGCTTTGTATATTTTTCAACATAGCCAGTTTTCCGTTGTTCAGGTTCATTTACTTAACTGGATTGATGCCGGGCAATTCCATGCGGGTTGGAATTTAAGGCTTGATACACTCTCCGTTACAATTGTAGCGATGGTTACAGTTATTTCTACCTTAATTCATCTCTATAGTATTGGCTATATGGGGCATGATTCCATGCCTTCATATCGATTTTTTGCCTATATATCATTTTTTACATTTGCCATGCTTATGCTTGTGACAGCTAACGATCTTATCCAGCTCTTTTGTGGTTGGGAAGGGGTTGGCTTGGCAAGTTATCTTCTTATTGGATACTGGTACAATAAACCCAGTGCTGCTGCGGCTGCTATTAAGGCTTTTGTGGTTAATCGTATTGCAGATTTATTTTTCATCGTTGGGATTGCCCTTCTTTTTTTAGAATTTGGCAGTGTTTCTTACGATGTTATTTTTGCCATGATTCCCAACAAAATCTCAGATGTTTATATCCTTTTTGGGGAACATCGGGTGTTTGAAGTTATTGGTATTCTGCTGTTTATTGGTGCAGTTGGTAAATCAGCTCAGCTGTTTTTGCATGTATGGCTACCGGATGCCATGGAAGGCCCCACTCCTGTCTCAGCGCTTATTCATGCCGCGACAATGGTTACGGCAGGTGTTTTTCTGATGGCAAGAATGTCTCCGTTGATTGAATATGCCCTGCATACGAAAGCATTAATTTTATTTATTGGTGCTACTACAAGCTTTTTTGCCGCTACTGTTGGTCTGGTGCAGACGGACATTAAACGGACAATTGCTTACTCTACCTGCTCACAGTTGGGCTATATGTTTATTGCGGTAGGTGTTGGGGCCTATCAGATTTCTGTTTTTCACTTAACAACCCATGCTTTTTTTAAGGCTTTGCTCTTTTTGGCGGCTGGTGTGGTAATTCATGCTCTTCATGATGAGCAAGATATGTTTAAAATGGGCGGTTTATGGAAGAGGATCCCTGTAACTTATGCCTGCTTCTGGATTGGCTCTTTGGCTTTGGCAGGTATATATCCTTTTTCAGGATATTGGTCTAAGGATGCTATTCTTGAAGCCGCCTGGATGAGTCATACTTCAATGGGGATCTATGGTTGGGTTTTGGGGTCTGTTACGGCCTTTATGACCGCTCTGTATAGTTGGAGGCTTATTTTCCTGGTATTTCATGGACAAAATAGAGGCGATATTAAGCTGTCCGAGGTGAGTGAATCTTCTTTTATCATGCTGTTTCCTCTTCTTGTTTTGTCAGCTGGAGCGATCTTTTTAGGGATGTGCGTCAATAATTTTTATATTGGCAGTCAACAGGCCGTATTTTGGAATGGCTCAATTGTTAATGCCGCCAATAATACGATTATGAGTAACTATGAACATATTCCCCAATTACTCTCATTGGTACCCAGTATTTTGGCTATTTTAGGTTTTATAGCTGCTTATATCTGTTATATTTACAATCCAAAACTCCCAGATTTCTTTGCTAAGCGGTTTTCTGCTCTTTATTGTATATTTAAAAATAAATGGTTTTTTGATGAAATTTATGATTTCGTCTTTGTTAAACCCTATAGAGCCATTGCGAAATCTTTATGGAAAAATGGTGAAGAAAATACCGTGGAAGGGCTGCCAATTGTCATAGGAAAGATCACTATCAGCGGTGCTCGACAAATTGTTAAATTACAAACTGGCTCTCTCGCTGTTTACGCATTCAGTATGCTTATTGGTCTGGTTGTTCTTATTACAACATTGCTAATTTTTCGTTAATTATTTTGTAATCGTTAGGCAGTAATTATGAATTGGAATCTTGCCCTACCGGAAATATTGCTCTCTGCAAGTGGGTTGCTTATCCTGCTTTTTGGTTTGGTGCAGAAAAAAGAGCAGTCTGCCTTTATTTGTACTATGCTAACGATTGCATCATTCATTGCCTGTATTTTCTTGGTGGGAACTTCTTCCGATGGAGTGGCTTATAATGGGGCCTTCATTAATGATAGTTTTGCCAAATTCATTAAGATACTTATCTTAATTGCAGCAATTTTCACTCTTATTCTTGCCACTGAATTTAATGGTTTTGAAAAGATAGATAAGTTTGAGTTTCCAGTCCTTATCCTTTTTTCGACAGTCGGTGCCCTTATTATGGCGTCTGCTGAAAACTTGATAACGTTATTTGTTGGGTTGGAACTCTCTTCCCTTGCACTTTATATTCTTTGTGCCTTTGCAAGGGATAGTATTTTATCGGCAGAATCTGGCCTGAAATATTTTGTTTTGGGGTCTTTGGCCTCAGGAATATTGCTCTATGGAGCTTCGCTTGTCTATGGTTATACTGGAACTTTAGATTATAGAGGGATTAAATCTGCTCTTCTTGCTACGTCTCAGATTTACCCTGGCCTTATCATTGGTATAGTCTTTATTTTAATTGGACTGAGTTTTAAGCTCTCAGCTGTTCCATTTCATATGTGGACACCCGATGTCTATCAGGGCGCGCCAACTTCTGTTACGACTTATTTGGCGAGTGCGCCAAAATTTGCTGCCTTTGCCCTTTTGTTGCGGGTTATCTCGGGTCCATTTGGCCATACTTATTATCAATGGCAGTTGTTGATCGAAATTATTTCCATTGCTTCAATTCTTGTCGGGGCGATTGCAGCTATTGCACAGACAAACATAAAACGGCTTATGGCTTATTCTTCTATTGGGCATATGGGATTTGCCCTTATGGGTGTTGCCGCTGCAACCCCTTTAGGGCTGCGGGGTTCTTTGATTTATCTTACGGCGTATCTTTTTATGAATGCTGGGGCATTTGCCGTTATTGCAGCCCTGCGTAGAAAAGGCCATGCTGTGGAGAGTATCTATGATTTTGCAGGTATGGCCCAGAAGAATAAATCTTTAGCCCTGGCTATGGCTATTTTTATGTTCAGCATGGTTGGCGTGCCGCCATTGGCTGGTTTTTTTGGAAAGTTCATGGTTTTTTATGCTGCTCTTTCCGCCCATTTATATACTTTGGTTATTTTTGCCCTTATTGGCAGTATTATTACAGCATTTTATTATCTAAGAATTATAAAGATCATGTATTTTGATCCTTCTATTGAGGGCATCGATACAGTGCCGTCATCTTATTCCTTTATTTCATTGGTCACCGGGATCGTGACAGTCGCTTTTATCCTTGTTTTGGGCCCCATTACTATGGCCGCTCAATCTGCTGCATCCGTACTGTTTAATTGACTATTCATCATATCGTCGATTGGGAGTGGCGTCTTGAGCATTACCAAGAAGTAACTTCCACTTCGGATTTATGTAAAGAGAGGGCTAGAAATGGCGAAAGGTCGTTTTTGGCTCTTTTGGCGGATCGGCAAACGAAGGGGAGAGGAAGTCGTGGAAGAAGCTGGAAGAGTGGGGAGGGAAACCTGGCACTTTCTCTTCTAATAAGACCTGAACAAGGCCTTGAGAAGACTCCTTATATTTGGCCCTTTTTATCAGCCGTGGTGGTCTACGAAGCACTATTTTCCTTAACCAGGCTAAAGGGTCTTCAAATAAAATGGCCTAATGATCTGTTGCTTGATTCGAAGAAGCTCGGAGGGATTCTCATTGAGCAAGAATTGTCTTCACAAGAACCAGGGAAGACAGAATGGCTGGTGATTGGATTTGGGGTTAACCTTGAGCAATCACCAAAGAATTTAGGAGGAAAGGCTACCTCTTTACGGGAAAGAAATGTCTCTATTTCAGTGTTGGAATTGGCCTATGAGATTTTGAAAAAATTTTCTTTTTTTCAAAAACAACTTTTAGAAAAAGGCTTTTCTTATATACTTACGATTTGGATGGAAAGAAGCTTTCCCGTGGGTTATCCTCTTGCAGTGAAAATAAAAAACGTTCAGTATACAGGGCATTTTGCTGGGATTGATGAAAGAGGATTTCTTTTGCTTGACCAAGAAGGCCACATAAAGGAATTTTCGACGGGTGAGGTTTTGTTACTGGAATAGGATGCTATATTGTGTTGCTGGTCATTGATGCAGGAAATACAAATGTTGTATTTGCTGTATATCACGAAAAAAAATGGCAGGGTATATGGCGTATTTCCATGGAAATTCAACGCACTGCTGATGAGTATGCGGTATGGCTGTTTTCCTTACTGAGAGAGTGTAATATTTCTCCTCGATTAATTCGCCGTGCAATTATTGGTACTGTTGTTCCTGCTGCATTATATCATTTGAGGCATCTATGTATGGAATGGCTCAATATAGAGCCCATTATTGCATCTTCTAAGTTAAATTGGGGCTTTCCTATCCATGTAGATAACCCTGATGAAGTGGGCGTTGATAGATTGTTGAATGGCCTGGCAGCACAGGATTATTATAAGGGACCATTGATTGTTATTGATTTTGGAACAGCAACGACTTTTGATGTCGTTGATGAAAATGGTGCTTATTGTGGTGGTGTTATAGCGCCTGGCATTAACCTGTCTGTTGAAGCCTTGCATAGGGCTGCAGCCCAGTTGCCTCGTATTGGTATAGGTCGTCCGCAAACTGTCATTGGCCGTAGTACTATACCAGCTATGCGCTCTGGTTTATTCTGGGGATATATCGGCCTTATTGAAGGTATTGTGGAGCGCATAAAAAAAGAATTTCAACCTGTCATGAAAATTGTTGCCACGGGTGGGTTGGCACCGCTTTTTTCTGAAGGTACCGCAATTTTTGACTATATAGACGGTGAGCTGACCCTCAACGGATTACGTATTCTTGCAGAGAGAACGTTTTTGACAATGCAAAAAGATAAAGAGTAATTTTTAATACTATAAGGAATAATAAATGAATAATCAGAGTAAAGGTCTTGCTTTCCTTCCCTTGGGAGGGACGGGCGAGATCGGAATGAATTTCAACCTTTACCGTATGGACGGTCAATGGTTAATCGTGGATTGTGGTATTGGGTTTAGTGGAAATAATACTCCAGAAGCCGATATTCTCGTTCCCGATTCCTCCTTTATTGAGGGGTATAGGGATGATTTGTGCGGTATGGTTATAACACATGCCCATGAAGACCATATCGGTGCGGTTGCCCATTTATGGAAGGGATTAGGATGCCCTATTTATGCAACCCCTTTTGCAGCTGCTGTATTAAAAAAGAAGCTATATGAAGCCCAGCTTCTTTCTAAAATAACAATCCATATTATCCCTCCAGGAAGTCAGTTTTCGGTAGGTCCTTTTGATATTGAATTTGTTCCCGTTGCCCATTCTATCCCCGAATCCCAGTCTCTTATCATGCGTACACCTTATGGGACTATCGTCCATACGGGGGACTGGAAAATAGACCCAACCCCCTTGATTGGGCCTGTTACAGATATGGAACGTTTCAAAGCGGTTGGTCAGGAAGGGGTATTGGCCCTGATTGGCGACAGCACCAATGTGCTAACGGATAGAGATTCTGATTCAGAGCTGAGCGTAAGAGAAAGCCTGGCCAAGATTATTTCAAACTTACAGGGGCGAGTTGCAGTAACTTGTTTTGCTAGCAATGTTGCAAGGATAGAAAGCATTGCCATAGCTGCTCAGGAAGCCAACAGAAAGGTTGTTATTGTTGGTCGTTCTCTAAAAAACATTGATGGTTCAGCCCGTGAATGTGGTTATTTAAAAGATATACCACCCTTTTTAACAGAACAGCAGGTGAATTCTCTGTCTGATCATGAGACCCTCATGATCATTACGGGAAGCCAAGGCGAACCACGTTCAGCACTTTCCCGAATAGCAGCAGATACCCACCAGAATATTTCTCTTGGGGTCGGGGATACTGTTATCTACAGTAGCCGTATGATACCTGGTAACGAACAGGCTGTTATCCGTGTTCAGGATCTTCTGGCACGTCGGGGAGTAAAAATTATTACGGATCGTGATGATCTCGTGCATGTTTCTGGCCATGCGACCAGAAGGGATATGCATAAGCTTTACGAAGCCATAAAGCCCCAATATATTATTCCTGTTCATGGTGAATGGCGCCATTTAAGCAGCCATGCAACCCTTGCCAAAGAGCATGGTGCCCAGGCCATTCTTCTGGAGGATGGTGATCTTCTCAACCTTTCACCAGGGGAGGTAAAGGTAATAGATACAGCTGTAACAGGCCAGCTTGCAGTTGATGGGGGGCGGCTACTTCCTATCGATGGTGATATTATGTCCAAGCGACGCAAAATGTTGTATAATGGTATGATCATTGCAAGCTTGGCTATCGATGATGAAGGCTACCTCATTGGTGATCCTAAAATCAGTGCCCCTGGCTTGTTGACCAAAGAAGATCCTGAAGCAGAACGGGTAACGGAAAGTTTTGCTGTCGCTATTGAAAATCTTCCTGAAGAAATACGCCTTGATGATAACCTGCTCAAAGAGGCCAGTAAAACGGCTTTGCGTCGCGCCTTTGGTAACAAGCTGCAAAAAAGACCATTAGTGGATGTCCATCTGCTGAGAGTTTAGCTCAAGGGTTATACCATACTGCTTTTTTATTTCTGTTGACAGGATCGTACTTTATGCGCCTTTCTCAAAGCGTAATTGCTACACTTAAAGAAACACCGGCAGAGGCACAAATTGCTTCTCATAGGCTTATGTTGCGTTCTGGCATGGTTAGGCAGACAAGCTCTGGCATTTATACTTGGCTGCCATTAGGCTTGAAAGTTCTCAGAAAGATTGCCCAAATTGTGAGAGAGGAACAGGATAGGATTGGCGGCCAAGAGGTTTTAATGCCAACTCTACAATCTGCCGATTTATGGAAACAATCGGGTCGATACGATGCCTATGGGCCAGAAATGCTTAGAATCCAAGATCGCCATAAAAGGGATTTGCTCTATGGCCCTACGAATGAGGAAATGATTACTGACCTTTTTGGTCAGGTGGTCAAATCCTATAAAGAGCTGCCCCAACTTTTTTACCAAATCCAATGGAAATTTCGTGATGAAATCCGTCCCCGTTTTGGCGTTATGCGTGGGCGTGAATTTCTTATGAAGGATGCTTATAGTTTTGATGCCAGCTATGGGGAGGCACGTAAAACCTATCAAAAAATGATGTTGGCCTATTTGCGTACTTTTCAACGATTGGGAGTAAGGGCTATTCCCATGGTGGCCGATACAGGACCTATTGGAGGAGATTTAAGTCACGAATTTATTATTCTGGCCCCTACAGGAGAAAGCGGAGTTTTTTACGATAGCCTCCTTGAGGAAAAGGACTGGCTTCAAACTGCTGTTGATACAACGAGTTCCCAGGATTTGCATCGTTTTTTTGATGAGCTAACCCACCACTATGCTGCTACGGATGAAAAGCACGATACACAAGCGTGGAGCCTCGTGCCGGCAGAACGGCAAAGGGAAGGGCGGGGGATTGAGGTTGGGCATATTTTTTATTTTGGTCAGAAATATACCCAATCCATGGGAGTTAGTGTCAATGGTGCTGATGGTGCTCCCTTTTTTCCTGAAATGGGCTCCTACGGTATTGGTATTTCTCGTTTGGTTGGTGCTATTATTGAAGCAAGCCATGATGAGAATGGCATTATCTGGCCAGATGAAGTTGCCCCCTATAAAGTGGTTTTGCTGAACCTTGGGAATAAAGATGAGGCAAGTCTTGCCTTATGTGAAAAAATTTATGCACATTTATCTGAGCTGTGCCTGTATGATGATCGTAACGAAAGGGCTGGGGTTAAATTTGCTGATGCTGATCTGATCGGTTATCCATGGCAGATTGTTGTTGGCCCGAAAGGGGCTGTAAAAAATACTGTTGAACTCAAAAGGCGTTCTACAGGGCAGAAGGAAGAAATTTCTGTTGAGAACTTGTTGGCACGGTTTTCGTCAAACACGCTTAAATAGTAAGGGATATTTATATGTTTGGCCCCTTTGAGAGAAAAATAGCAGGGCGGTATTTGCGAGCTCGTAAAGGGGAGCGCTTTGTTTCCATTATTGCTATTTTTTCTTTAATAGGAATAGCCCTTGGTGTGGCCACCCTTATTATTGTTATGTCAGTGATGAATGGTTTTAAGGCCGATCTATTGGGGCGTATTCTTGGCCTTAATGGAGATTTAAGCATTTACGGCAAAAATACCTATTTGGGACAATACCAAACCCTGGCAGAGAGATTAAAAACGGTTCCAGGTGTAAAATCTGTTACGCCTTTGGTTGATGGACAAGTGTTGCTCAGTGTGGGCCAATATAGTGGTGGGGGTCTGCTTCGAGGGATCAGACCTGAAGATTTCAAAAACATGCCGGCTATTAGCTCCTCCATTGTGATGGGAAATCTCACGAACTTTAATGAGCCAGATGCCATTGTTATCGGAATTACTCTTGCTCGGCGCGCCAATCTTACAGTGGGGTCTGACCTTACCGTTATTTCGCCTAATGGGGCAGCCACTGCCTTTGGAACAGTGCCGCGGATCAAGACTTATCATGTCGTGGCTATATTTGATGCGGGCGTAAGGGATTATAACGCCAGTTATGCTTTTATTCCCCTTCATTCAGCCCAAATCTACTTTCAAATGCCTGATGCCGTCACCCTTATTCAGGTCGCAACAACAGACCCAGAGCATGTTAGGAGTGTAACCAAGACCATAGAACAGGCCTTGCAGCATTCTCGTGTGCGCGTGCAGGATTGGACCCAAAGTAACAACGCTTTTTTTGGGGCTGTTCAGGTCGAGCAAAATGTTATGTTTCTTATTTTAACCCTCATTATTATTGTTGCAGCCTTTAACGTTATTTCCTCCTTGATTATGATGGTAAAAGATAAAAACCGTGATATTGCTGTTTTACGCACGATGGGGGCTAGCAAGGGGGCGATTATGCGAATATTCCTTATGTGTGGGGCTTCTGTGGGCGTTTTCGGAACGGTAGCAGGGACAGTTTTAGGAATTATTTTCTGCCTCAATATTGAACATATCCGCCAGGGACTACAGGCTATTACAGGAACCAACCTTTTTAATCCTGAAGTGTATTATCTGGAACATCTACCGGCCAAGTTGGTGTGGGGGCAGGTGATAGAAGTTGTCGTTATGGCTTTAGCCCTTTCCTTACTGGCCACCCTTTATCCATCCTGGAAGGCTGCTAAAACTGACCCGGTAGAGGCCCTTCGCCATGAATAGTCAAACAGTGCTTCCCCTGATCCTTGAAGAGATTTCGCATAGCTATATCAGCGGAGAGGAAACCCTTACTATCCTTAAAGGGCTTAATTTATCGCTAAAAGCTGGGGAAATTGTTGGGCTTGTAGCCCCATCGGGAACAGGAAAATCCACTTTGTTGCATATTGCTGGGCTTTTAGAAACACCCGATAAGGGGCGTGTTGTTGTCAATGGTCAACCGATAACGGCCTTATCTGATAAAGAAAAAACAAGGATACGTCTTAAATCAATAGGGTTTGTTTATCAATTCCATCATCTGTTAGGGGAGTTTACTGCGGTGGAAAACGTTATGCTTCCCATGATGATTGCAGGGGTTGATCAATCAACGGCTCGAAAAAGGGCAGAAGAGCTCCTTTCAGGTTTTGGGTTAGCGAAACGGGTCAATCATTTACCGGGAAAACTTTCTGGTGGTGAAAAGCAGCGTGTTGCTATTGCCCGGGCTTTAGCAAATCGTCCACAAATCTTGCTGGCTGATGAGCCTACCGGGAATTTGGACAATCAGACAGCGGAAGTGGTTTTTAAGGAATTTTTATCTGCCGCCAGAGATCATGGATTGGCAGCTTTAATTGCAACCCATAATGCAGAACTGACAGACCAGATGGATAAAGTTGCCATAATGGAAAATGGGCAGTGTAGCTTTCGTTAGGAAGTGGTTAGAGCCACACTTTTGATCAAGCGTAACGAAAAACCTTTACCCTCTGGCTTTATTTGCTTTATTGTATGAACTGTGTTTCCTACGGTCGAAGGGGCATTCTATCCTGCGCCTTTTATCTGTACTTTTTAAGAATATGTTCAGAAAAATTGGATAAGTCTACTCATGACATACGCCAACTTTATTCATCTCCATAACCATTCTGCCTACTCGCTTAGCCAGGGGGCAATGCGTGTGGCAGATCTTGTCGCCCTAGCTGAACACTATTCTATGCCAGCTGTGGCAATGACTGATAGTGGCAATATGTTTGGAGCACTTGAATTTTCGCAATATAGCACTTCTAAGGGAATTCAACCCATTATTGGTTGCGAAATTGGAGTTATTCTTGATTTTTCCGATAATAAAAACAAATTATCAGACTTCCAGCCGTGGCAAAAACCTGTTGTGATTTTGGCAAAAACCGAAGAAGGTTTATCCAATATTCAAAAACTGAGTTCTTATGCCTTTATTCATGGCGAGGATCCCTCAAAACCGAGTGTTCCTTTGGAAGTTCTTCTTCAGCATACTTCTGGGGTTTATCTTTTAACAGGAGGAAGTGAAGGGGTTCTTTCCGCTCTTTTTGAGCAAGATCGATCAAAAGAGGCTTATATCCTACTTGAAAGATTATCAGGAGCGTTTAAAGACAATATAGCCATAGAAATAAATCGTCATGGCCAGCCATTGGAAAGAAGTATAGAGCCTGAGCTGATTAGCCTTGCTGACAAATATGGCCTACCTCTTGTTGCCACTAACAATTGCTATTTTTCTAAACAAGAAATGTATGAGGCCCATGATGCGTTAATCTGCATTGCACAGGGCTGTACAATGGCTGAAGAAAACCGTTGGCGTGTAACGCCAGAACACTGGTTTAAACCGCCAACTGTTATGCGTGAGTTATTTGCTGACATTCCCGATGCCTGTGATAACACTATTGCCATCGCCCAGAAATGCTCCATTAAATTTCCAACACGTAAACCTATGCTTCCTGTCAGTCCCAAAGTGGATGAGGGGAAAACAGAAGATGAAACCCTTCGGGAGATGGCTAACAAAGGCCTTCAGGAACGGTTAAAGGATATGGCTCTGGATGAAAAAACCAAGCGTATCTATCAAGAGCGGTTAACTTTTGAGCTTGGCGTAATTTCCAGCATGGGTTTTCCCGGCTATTTTATGATTGTGGCCGATTTTATTCAGTGGGCAAAAGAGCATGATATACCAGTTGGACCGGGGCGCGGTTCTGGTGCGGGCTCTCTTGTTGCGTGGGCTTTAACTATAACTGATTTGGACCCTATTCCTTTTAATCTGCTCTTTGAGCGGTTTCTAAATCCAGAACGTATTTCTATGCCAGATTTTGATATCGATTTCTGTCAGGATAGGCGCGATGAAGTCATTTCTTATGTTCGGAATGAATATGGAGCAGATAGGGTCGCTCAAATTATAACATTTGGAAAACTCCAGGCGCGGGCAGCAGTAAGAGATGTTGGCCGTGTTTTGGGGCTTCCCTATGGAATGGTTAATCGCGTAGCCGAGCTTATTCCCAATAATCCGGCCAAACCTGTTAAGCTGGCGCAGGCGATTGAAGAAGAACCTCGTTTGCAAGAGATGCGAGATTCTGATGATGAGATTAGGCGCTTATTAGAAATCGCCCAACAGCTTGAAGGTCTTTACCGTCATGCCAGTACTCACGCCGCCGGAGTGGTGATTGGAGATCGCAAGCTTGACGAAGTTGTTCCTCTTTATCGTGATCCACGAAGCGATATGTTGGTAACCCAGTTTAACATGAAATATGTTGAACAAGCAGGACTGGTGAAGTTTGATTTTCTTGGCTTAACAACGCTTACTGTTCTGCAGCGCGGTGTTAACATGCTTAAAGAGCTGGATGTTTCTATCAATCTTTCACAAATCCCTTTAGATGACCCTCTTACTTACGAGATGCTCTCACGGGGGGATACTGCCGGGGTATTTCAGTTTGAAGGGGCAGGAATGCGCGATGTTCTTAAACAAATGCGTCCTTCACGCTTAGAAGACCTGATTGCAGCGGTTGCCCTCTATCGCCCAGGGCCTATGGCTAATATCCCTGATTATTGTCATAGAAAACATGGTGAAGAATGGCAACCTCCCCATGAAGATTTACGAGACATTCTGGCTGAAACCTATGGGATTATGGTCTATCAGGAACAGGTTATGCAGATCGCCCAGAAAATGGGAGGGTACAGTCTAGGCGCTGCTGATATTCTGCGCCGTGCCATGGGGAAAAAAATACGCTCAGAAATGGACCAGCAAAAAATCATTTTCACCCAAGGTGCTATAGAACGGGGAGTTTCAGAAGAGAAAGCTGCAGAAGTTTTTGAATTAATGGCAAAATTTGCAGATTATGGGTTTAATAAATCTCATGCGGCTGCATATGCTCTTGTCTCTTATCGTACGGCTTGGATGAAAGCCAACTATCCCGTAGCCTTTATTGCAGCATGTATGTCTCTCGCGCGGGAAAAGACGGATAAGCTTGCTTCCCTTCGCCAGGAAGCTTTACGGATGGGGATAGAGATTTTACCGCCGGACATCAACAAATCTTTTCCAGATTTTAAAATTGAAATTAACCCAGAGAGTAGCAAGCAATCTATTCGCTATGCCTTGGGGGCCATAAAAAAAGTGGGTTTCCATGCTATGGAACAACTGGTTAAGGCCCGTGGGCAGAGACCTTTCGCTTCGATAGAGGATTTTTCAGAGCGCATTAACCCAAAATTTCTTAATAAAATGCAGCTTGAAAATCTGGCCAAGGCAGGGGCTTTTGATAGTTTGGATAAAGACCGAGCAAAGATTTATTATTCTGCAGAAATTATTTTAAAATATGCTCATGCCGTTTTTTCCGAAAAGGAGAGTGGTCAAAATGGCCTGTTTTCAAGCGGGGTTACGGTTGCCAAAAACCCAATGAAACTGGTAGAAGAGACGAAATGGATGGAATTTGAGAAATTAAGTCAGGAGGCAGAAGCCATAGGATTTCACCTGACGAATCACCCTCTCGATTCTTATAAAGGTTTTTTGAAAAAAAAGGGTGTTATTCCCTCTGCCTATATTGACCATAGTGCTAGGGCAGGGCAGGGCAGAGTTTTTCTTGCGGGCTGTATTATTGATAAGAAAGAAAGACCCACAAAAACAGGAAAGAAAATGGCATGGGTTCGTCTTTCTGATAGCTATGGTGGTTTCGAGGTAACATTTTTTTCAGAAACTCTTCATAAAGTAAGAGATGTCCTCATACCAGGTTTAGCAGTTCTCATTACTGCAGAATTGCGGATTGTCGATGATGCTGTGCGGATCACAGCTTTTGATGCCGAAAAACTCGAAGAGATTATTGGGCAGACAGCAACACAAACAAGAATATGGCTAAAAGATACAACGCCATTGCCTTATTTAAAAGATCTGCTGTCTCAGTTAGCCTTTGGTAAGGGGCAGGTTCTTATGGTTCCAGAAATTAAAACAGGAAGAGAGCTTGAGATGTGCTTGCCCGATACCTATGGCATAACACCAGAAGCCATTGAAAGAATTAAAACATTCCCGGGCATTGTAAAAGTAGAACAAGCATAAGTTTATATTTATAAACTAAAAAATACATAAATATAAACTTTAATAATTGGTTTTTAAAAAGGTTAATTAAATATTATGCGTTGTCCTTTTTGTGGTTCTGACGATACGCAGGTGAAAGATAGTCGTTCTCAAGAGGATGGAACCTCCATAAAACGAAGAAGGTTTTGTCCTTCTTGCCAACAAAAATTTACAACCATCGAACGTATTTATTTACGAGATTTTGCAGTGATTAAAAGTGATAGTCGCAGTGTATCCTTTGATCGTGATAAATTGGCGCGGTCTATAAAAATTGCTGTAAGGAAACGTCCTATTCAGGAAAGTGAGGTTGACCGCTTGGTCAATGATATTGTAAGAGAACTGGAAAATTATGGTGAAAATGAAATCAGATCCAGTTATATTGGAGAACTGGTTATGAAAAAATTACTGACTGTGGATCCTGTTGCTTACATACGTTTTGCAAGCGTTTATAAGGATTTTCGCGGTGCAAAAGACTTTTCAGAAATTGTTCAGTCTATTACAAACCCTATCGAGGTTGAAGGGAAGCAAAATGACCCTCTTCCCACTCATAAAGAATGAAATTGATATCATGACGCTAAACTATGAATAAACCTTCAGAGCATTACAGACTAGGATCTAGAACAGCGGCAAGGATAGCTGCTGTTCAAGCTTTATTTCAACATCAACAGTCTAGCGAAGATTTAAACCAAATAGAGCAACAGTTTTTGTTCTTCCGTTTGCGTCCTGCCGAAATAGACGCCACAAGTGGTGATAATACCCTTATGGAAAAGGCCGATGTAAAATTCTTTAGCCAGCTTATTCAATCGGCACAGGTTTATTTTCCTACAAGTCTTGAGCAGATTACGCAAACGTTGCCTGTGGAATGGCCTCTTAATCGTATTGATCCTGTTTTAAAATCTTTGCTCTGTATGGCTATTATAGAATTATACGCCTTTAAGGAAACCCCATCGCGGGTAGTGATTAATGAGTATATTAATGTAGCCCATAGTTTTTTTTCCGGTGATGAGCCAAAAATGGCGAATGGTATTTTAAATACAATAGCAAGAACCCTCAGACCCGACGATTTTTCTCAATAAAAGGTATGGTGGAACTCTCTAAAGAATTTGTTTTTATTGAAAAAAACTTTCGTTCTCTAGCGGGTGAAGGTGCTTTAGGGTTAAAAGATGATGCAGCAATTGTAAAGATTTCTGCAGGAGACGAGCTGGTAGTTTCTGCTGATGCCATGGTAGAGGGGGTTCATTTTTTCAGCTCTGACCCACCGGATACGGTCGGCCAAAAACTTTTGCGGTGTAATCTTTCTGATATGGCTGCGATGGGAGCTACACCTTTAGGGTATCTTCTAACCATTTCAAGGCCACCTCATATTTCAGAAGAATGGTTCGAGCTTTTTTGTGAGGGCTTAAGAAGAGATCAAGAGACTTATAAAATATTTCTTCTGGGTGGAGATACCACGCGAACAGAGGGTAATTTGGTTTTATCTCTGACGATTTTGGGAACTGTAACACAAGGTTTGTCGGTTAAACGAACGGGTGCTCAAGAGGGTGACGAATTATGGGTTACAGGAATCATAGGGGATAGTGCGCTTGGCCTAAAAGCTTTGTTGAATGAACTGGAAGAGTCAACAGGCTATTTTGTCAATCGTTATCGGCTGCCTCAACCAAGGGTAGGGTTGCCCATTGCAGGATTAGCCCATGTTGCCATGGATGTTTCAGATGGGCTCATTCAGGATGCTGGGCATTTAGTGCGTGCTAATCAATTGGGGGTTACAATAGAGCTTGAAAAAATCCCTTTTTCACAACAAGCTCGCTCGCTTTCTTCTGCATGGTTAGAAACCTGCTTAACGGGGGGAGATGATTACGAACTTCTTATTGGCATCTCACCGAAGAATTCTAAACAATTACAAGAAATATCCCATCGTATGAATATTCCTGTTACGCAGATCGGTTTTTTTACTGCAAAACATACAAGCGTGAAGATTATCAATAAAGAAGGTCATGAAATGAAATTCTCAAATCAAGGATGGAGTCACTTTTAAAAGAGAAATTTATCAAAAGAGAATTCAGCTTTAAATATACAACAAGCATTCTGTCTTGAGCATTTACGATTTTTCTGCCTCGGTCAGAAATTTCTCTATATCATTACTTAAGAGAAGGGGAAGAAACTTTTCTACTTTCTCTTTTTCCCATTTCCACCAGGATATTTTGAGCAGACGATTACAAATTTCCTCAGAAAAGCGCTTTTTTATGGGACGCGCAGGGTTACCCGCCACAATCGTATAAGGGGCAACCGATTTACTGACGACGGAGTGGGCCCCAATGACGGCACCAGTTCCAATCTCAACACCGGAAAGTATGATACTATTTTTACCAATCCAGACATCGTCATGGATAATAACATCACCTTTAGTATCATGATCTTCATAATGCTCAGGAAAATTACCCCAATATTCTTTTAAAACATTAAAAGGATAGGTGGTTACCAGATCAGTTCTATGATTACCCAAGGCTATTGTAACATCAGGGGCGATAGAACAGTAATTGCCGATTTTAAGCATCGCCATTTCTGGCTCAAGAACAAGAGGTTTACCGTAGGTATACTCACCAATTTCCCATTGCCACTGATCTACTTCCCATGCCAATTGAAAACGGGTTAGCAGGTTCCATTTAGGATCTTTAATTCTCTTATGTATCATTTCATTATCTCTATCATAATTTTTTCTAAGATACAATTTGGCATAATATATATTATAAAATATTTAGATGGGCTCTTATTAAGGCCCTTTTAAAAATTAAAGCTGAATTCTCTTTTGCTAAATTTCTCTTTTAAAGCCGATAAAACCTTATTTTTTTTCGTAAAGTTTCTTCTTGATTTTACCGGATATCCCCTTGTCTTTAAAGAAGATTATTTCTTTTGTAGTTTGCTATTATATCGTCCATAACAGAAATAAATTATAATCCCTATAGTTAACCAAAGGATGAGCCTCAACCAAGTCATACTATCAAGAGATAACATCATCATTCCACATGTTAAAATGCCTAGTATGGGTATGGTAAAACCTCCTGGAATACGGAATTTTCGTGTTTTATGAGGCTCAACAACCCTCAATATAATCACGCCTATGCTGACGATGGTGAAAGCAAAAAGGGTACCTATGGATGTCATATGAGCAAGTTTCTGTATGGGAGAAACCGCAGCAATAATACTTACGCAAATCATAAGCAAAATTTGTGTATACCATGGAGTTTGCCATTTTTGATGAGTTGTAGAGAATAATTTTGGCAACAAACCATCTCGTGACATGCTGAATAAAATACGGCTTTGGCCAAGAAGCATCACAAGTATTACCGAGGTAAACCCACATATAATACCGAAACCAATCAGATTTTTTAACCAGAGGTAAGGTGTTTTATTGATCGCTGTTATAACGGGTGATGCATCTCCTACCATATCTGAATAGCGAACCATACCGGTTAATACGATTGAAAAAGTAATATAGGCCAAACTACAAATAGCCAAGCTTCCCAATATGCCAATGGGAATATCCCTGGCGGGTTTTTTGGCTTCCTGAGCAGCGGTGGAGACGGCATCAAAGCCAATATAGGCAAAAAAGACCGTCCCTGCTCCAGTAATAACACCAGACCAGCCATAGTGACCATAGACCCCAGTATTAGGAGGAATAAAGGGCTGATAGTTAGCGGTTTCTATATAGGGAATACCAAAACCAATTACCGCAACAATAACGGCAATTTTAATCCCCACGATTATATTGTTTATTCGTGCTGAATCTGTAATGCCCTTTATAAGAAGCAATGAGATGGCACAGATAATAAAGACAGCCGGAAGATTAAAAAAAGCCTGAACTTGGCTGCCATCAGACAATGTTACAGTTTCAAAGGGAGTAGAGAGAAAACGTGGAGAAAGATGGATGCCCCATGAATCCAAAATCTTCGCCACATATTGTGACCAGCTTACGGCTACGGTAGCACTCGCAACCCCGTATTCCAGAATTAAATCCCAGCCCACAATCCAGGCGACAAGCTCTCCCATGGTAACGTAGGAATATGTATAGGCGCTGCCTGAAAAGGGAATCATGGAGGCCATTTCGCTATAACATAGGCCCACAAAAACACAGGCTATAGCCCCGAGAAGGTAGGAAAGGGTTATGGCAGGCCCAGCATTTTCTGCAGCAGCAATTCCAGTGAGAGAAAATAGCCCTGCCCCAATAATAGCGCCAATGCCAATAGAGACCAAGCTTACGGCTGAAAGCGCTCTTTTTAATTGATGGGAGGGAGTCTGTTCATTAATGTCTTTTTTTCTGAAGGAAAAATGAAGGAATGGCAGCTTTGGTTTGATAGCCCCTGACATGCTCTCTCCTTAATCGTGGTGGAAGGGGTTTGTTCTCTATAAAGGGTTGAAGATTATTAGCTGGAACTTGCTTCGTCGCATTGGCGTCTCAGTTTACGATATTGCTTATGGTATTGAAAAAAGCTGTTATTGAAAAAGAGCAACCTGATTTTCTGCTGATGCAAGAAGCCACAAAAGATCTCGCTGTTTAATATTAATACAAATTTTACTCATTAATACAAATAATATTATAATTAAGATCGAAAAAATAAAATTTTCTGAATTCTTCTGAAAGATTAAATTAGAAATCAAAAATGCGAGATTTTTCCAAAAAGCTTAAAAATTTCCTTTCCTTCCCTTTTGAAACTTGCTATCGAAATGATCAAGGTCATGGGAGAGACCATTCAATTGGCGCCGAAGGAGCAACACCCCTTGGAAACTCTCAGGCAAAAGAACCATGACACTCAATACCATTCTGGAAAGAGGTTAAGACCCGCCGAAGGATAACGATCTCAGGCAAGCGAGACAGAAAAGGGGACGCCAACCATTTTAGGGAAGGACTGTCTTATGCCTGTCAAATTCACGAGGTTTTTCTTAATCCGTCCGTATCCGTAAACATCCTCAAAACAAATTCACTGTTCACTTTAGTCTGGGGCTATTGGTTTACTTTTTGTTGGGTGATTTACGAATGACAACTCTCTCTTCTCCGTTACAGAGAACGCCATTATATAATTTGCATAAAGAGCTGGGGGCCCGTTTTGTACCATTTGCAGGGTATGAAATGCCTGTTCATTATGAAGATGGGATTATTGCAGAGCATTTACATACACGTAACTCTGCCGGTTTTTTTGATATTTCCCATATGGGGCAAATGGCCATTACCCATAAATCTTCAAATATAGATTTTTCATTTACAAATGAAAATAAATCACTCCCTCATGAGCCGATATCAGATATCCTTTTAAAACTTGAACGTTTACTTCCCGCAGATATAAAGGGCCTAAAATCGGGAAGACAGCGTTACTCCACTTTCACAAATACTCAAGGTGGTATTCTTGATGACTTGATGGTAGCCAACTTAGAACATTTTGTGTTCTTAGTTGTAAATGCTGCATGCAGGAATAAAGATTTTACTCATGTTTTTGAACATATGTCTGAATATTCCGTTAAAATGCTTGATGAAAAAGTATTATTTGCGCTTCAGGGGCCAAAAGCAGATTCTGTGTTGTCTCGTTTTGTGTCACAGATATCGAATATGAAGTTTATGGATATCTATGAAGTAAAAGATCGTGATGGGGTTCCCCTCCTCATTTCTCGCTCCGGCTATACAGGTGAAGATGGTTTTGAAATAAGCCTTAATGCTGTAGATGCCGAGCCTTTTGCCAGAAAACTCCTGACTCATAAGGACGTCAAACCCGTTGGGTTGGGCGCTCGTGACAGTTTACGCCTTGAAGCTGGGCTATGTTTGTATGGGCACGACATTACTGAAAAAACAACCCCTGTTGAGGCTGCTCTTGAATGGTCTATTCAAAAAGTGCGCAGAAAAGGGGGCGCCAGGGCGGGTGGTTTCCCTGGAGAGAGGAGTATTTTAGATCAACTGGAACAAGGGACAGCCTTGCGCCGCGTGGGGTTAAAAAGCCAAGGGCGAGCTCCTGTGAGAGAGTCTGCTAAGCTTTTTGCAGATGATCAGGGGCAAAACCCTATAGGGCATGTTACTTCTGGTACCTTTTCCCCCTCTCTTTCCTGCGCAATTGCCATGGGATATGTTCAGTCTTCTTTTAGTATAGTAGGAAATACTGTCTATGCTGAGCTTCGAGGGAAATTTCTTCCTTTTGAAATAACGCCCCTCCCCTTTGTGACTTCGCATTATAAACGTTAACGACAATATTTTACTATTTTTCAATAAAGGAAACTTAAATGTCTTCACTCTATTTTTCAAAAGATCATGAATGGCTTAAAATTGAGGGTGATACAGCTCTCGTTGGTATTACGCCTTACGCTGTTGAAGCACTAGGAGAGTTAGTTTTTGTGGATATGCAGGCTGTGGGCACGACCTTTAGCCAAGGGGATTCGATTGGGGTGGTAGAATCTGTTAAAGCGGCTTCTGATATTTATGCCCCGGTGGATGGAGAAGTTATTGAAATTAACACAGAATTAGGCGCTACTCCCAATTTGGTGGCAGAAGATCCGTTTAATAAAGGTTGGCTTGTACGCATTAAGTTGACTGCCCCGGAGCAGCGCTCAGACCTACTGGATGAGGAAGGCTATAAGAAACTTACCGCATAAGCCCAGAAAACGCGTTTTTAGGCTAGCCCCTTGCAAGGATCGATATCATGTTGAATTCACCAGATAAAAACCTATGGCAGAGCGTGCCAATGAGCATACAAAATTTTCCAGACCGTCACATTGGCCCCTCTCCTGTTGAAATTGCAGAGATGCTCAAGGAGATTGGGCTTGAAAACCTCGAGCAACTGGTGGATGAAACTATTCCCTCTTCCATCCATCAAGGTCAGGATGTTCCCCTTTTTAACGCTTTAAGTGAAGAGGAAACGCTAAAAAAGGTTAGGGAAGTAGCCGCCCGCAATAAGGTCTTATTTTCGATGATTGGCCAAGGGTACTACAATACTGTTCTTCCTCTTGTGATACAGCGTAATATTCTTGAAAATCCTGCGTGGTATACAGCTTACACCCCTTATCAGCCAGAAATTAGCCAGGGCAGGCTAGAGGCTTTACTGAATTTTCAAACTATGGTCTCAGATCTTACAGGGTTGGCAGTTGCGAATGCCTCCTTGCTTGATGAAGCCACAGCTGCTGCCGAAGCTATGGCTTTGGCTAGAAAGGTCAGCCGTTCTGATAAGAATATTTTCTTTATAGATGAGGATTGCCATCCGCAGACAATTGCCGTCATCAAAACCAGAGCTGAAACTGCAGAAATCGACATTCAGGTGGGATCACCCAAAGAGCTCAATCCTGTTTCTGTTTTTGGTGCTCTTTTCCAATATCCAGGGAGCTCAGGGCAGGTTGAAGATTATTCTTCAACGATCAGTTCGCTTCATGAAAACCACGCCATTGCCTGTTTGGCAGTGGATCTCCTTGCTATGACATTACTAAAATCTCCAGGAGAATTACAGGCTGATGTCGCTATTGGTTCTGTACAGCGCTTTGGCCTTCCCTTAGGGTTTGGCGGACCCCATGCGGGTTTTATGGCGGTTAAAGAGGAGTATAAACGAGCCCTTCCTGGAAGGATCGTTGGTGTTTCTGTTGATAGCCGTAAGCAGCCTGCCCTACGCCTGGCGCTGCAAACTCGTGAACAGCATATTCGCCGGGAAAAGGCTACATCTAATATCTGTACAGCCCAAGCGTTGCCAGCTATTTTGGCTTCTATGTATGCGGTATGGCATGGGCCAGAAGGGCTTCACGTTATGGCTAGCCGTATTCATACCCTAACAAAAACCCTGGTCGCGGGGTTAAGGCTTTTAGGGTACGATATTAAAAATAGCACATTCTTTGATACTATTACTGTAAAGACAGATGGTTATACCGAAGTCATTTTACATAACGCCTTGCAGGCAGGGATAAATCTACGCCATTCCTCTCCAGAGAGTATCGGTATTAGTTTTGATGAAAAAACTACCCCTGATCATATTCACACTCTATGGCAATGTTTCTCTCTTAAGAGTGAAATCGCAGCAGAGACAATAGAGTCTCAGTTAGGTGCACTCCCTTCTGTTATTCCAGACTCTCTTCAACGGAGTCTTCCTTATCTTACGCATCCAGTATTTTCCTCACACCGTTCTGAAACGGCGTTATTACGGTATATGCGTACTTTATCAGATAAGGATCTTGCCCTCGATCGTACCATGATACCGCTTGGGTCTTGCACGATGAAGCTAAATGCCACCATAGAGATGCTTCCCCTCACATGGCCTGGTTTTAGTGATATCCATCCCTTTGTTCCCGATGATCAATCTGCTGGATATCGGGAGATGATTGCGGATATGGAAAAAAAATTGTGTCTTCTCAGCGGATATGATGCCATTTCCTTTCAGCCTAACTCTGGAGCTCAAGGAGAATATGCGGGTCTTTTAGCCATCAGGCACTATCATCATGCCAAAGGGGATTTTCACCGCACGATTTGCCTTATTCCTTCCTCAGCTCATGGGACCAATCCTGCTTCAGCCCATATGGCTGGGATGGATGTTGTGGTGGTAGAGTGCGATCAGAAAGGAAATGTTGACATTAGCGATCTAAAGGCCAAAATTGCCCAACATCATCAAACGATAGCAGCCATTATGATCACCTACCCATCGACACATGGGGTTTTTGAAGAATCTATCAAAGAGATCTGTGCCCTTGTTCATCAGGCTGGCGGGCAAGTTTATCTAGATGGCGCCAATATGAATGCCCAAATCGGGATTTCACGTCCTGGAGATTATGGGGCGGATGTAAGTCATTTTAACCTGCATAAAACCTTCTGCATCCCGCACGGTGGTGGGGGGCCTGGTATGGGGCCGATTGGGGTTAAGAAACATTTAATACCTTATCTTCCAGAAAAACCAGAAAAGGGCTCGGGTTATGCTGTTTCCGCTACCCAGTTTGGTTCTGCGTCCATTCTGCCAATCTCATGGGTTTATATGTTGCTTATGGGGAGTGAAGGGTTAAGAAAGGCTACAGAAATAGCTATTTTGAATGCCAATTACATTGCCAGTCGGCTTAACCCATTTTTCCCCGTGTTATATAGTGGAGAAAGAGGGCATGTCGCCCATGAATGTATTATTGATTTACGACCCTTGAAGCAGGCAACGGGCGTAACCGTAGAGGATGTTGCCAAACGATTAATGGATTTTGGTTTCCATGCACCAACGGTGAGTTTTCCAGTTGCCGGAACCCTCATGATAGAACCAACAGAGTCAGAAAATAAGTACGAATTGGATCGTTTTTGTGATGCGATGATTATGATCCGTAAAGAAATTTCTGAAATCGAGAATGGAACCCTTAAGGTGGAAGAAAGCCCGCTTCGGCATGCCCCTCATACTGTGCGAGATGCCACAGAGTCTCTTTGGGCTAGGCCATACTCACGAGAAAAAGCTTTTCTTCCTGGCACCATACCTCCTGGAGCTAAATATTGGCCCCCTGTTAACAGGGTAGATAACGCTTATGGTGATAGAAACCTGATCTGTTCTTGTCCTCCAATGGCCGCTTATAGCTAAAGATCTGCTCTAATGGGGCACATAACAATTTTATATGTGTCCCATACTCCTTTTTTCATAGTTTAGCCTGTTTTTTCAGATTCTTTAATGAAGATTAGTTATCTTCAGGAAGGCCGCCATTGCCAAAAATATAATTGCTAATTTGCTGCTCAAGGCTTGCTGCATCTCTTGTATTGGTAACAGTAGCATTTTCAGAAAGCATTTTGGTAGAAGTTCCAGGTCGGATAAAAACCCCATAATCAGATGTCATGGTGGCACTGTCGATATCAAACCGGCTATCATCGGGAATTTTTAAAGATTTATTAATAAACAGGATAACATCGGCCATATAACTGTTTTTATCAAGGGTGATTTGATCCACCATCCCTACAGTGACCCCTCCAATTAAAACAGCATCGTGGGGTTTCAGTCCATTGGCAGAAACAAAACGGGCATGTAATGGGTAAAGATCGCCATGAACTTTAACCTGGGAAGTTTTCGCATAAAAGCAAAACAGGCCTGCAACTAGAATCACTAGGCTACTAAACGCAATTGCACTTTTACTATGGGCCTGTGCCATTTATGGGTTTCTCCTTCTCAAATCCAGCCAAATCATTATAGGCACTTTTCAGCATGATGAAGCTCTGATAGACAATCTTATAAAGGAAATAGTTTTTTATGACTATTAGATAAATTCAAATAAACGAAGGCGTAAGTTCTATGGGTTTCTTTCAAGGTGTCATCATTGCTATTTTACAGGGGATGACCGAGCTTTTCCCCGTAAGCAGCTTAGGGCATGCAGTCGTCGTTCCTGCATTATTTGGATGGCATGTTGACAGACATGATGAGGCCTTCTTGCCATTTTTGGTGATGCTCCATCTGGGGACGGCAGTAGCCCTTTTACTCTTTTTCTGGAAAGATTGGGAAGCCCTTACCAAAGGGGCATTAGGGCATTATGGCCAGTTCCACCAACGAGAAAGTTGGCATATCCTTTCACTTCTGGTTATTGCTACCATTCCAGCAGTTATTATTGGAGCTATTTTTGAATCTCTTTTACGGTCACTCTTTGGTACCCCCGACATTGTCGCCTTGTTACTCATCTGTAACGGGCTGGTATTGCTGATTGCTGAGAAAATAAAAAGCCGATATGATTTTGAAAAGCGTACCCCCCTGCCCTCCATTGCCCAACTTACCCATCGAGATGCCTTATTTATTGGCTGTTTTCAGTGTGCAGCTTTTTTGCCAGGGATTTCCCGTTCAGGAGTCACAATTGTTGCGGGATTGTTACGAAAACTCGACCATGAAATGGCCGCGCGTTTTTCATTTTTACTGGCATTACCCATTATTTTAGCCGCCTCTGCACATGAGGGCTTTAAGGCAGTGCGTGTGCAAATTGCCTTTTCACAATGGGCTTTAGCGGGCTTCTGCTCAATTTTGGCTGCGATTACAGCTTTGCTGAGCACAGCCTTTTTAATGAAGTATTTTAAAAATAACGATAAATGGGCCCTGACCCCTTTCGCTCTTTACTGTATTGGCTTGGGATTCTTCAGCTTTTTAGTATTGGCGATATTTTAAGGTTTACTCTTAATAAAGGGTTTTTCTAAGATAGAGAGACTAAGACGTGATTTTATTTGATAGCAACAAATTTTCTGTTAACGGCCCACTACCAGAATTCTGTGAAAACGATTGAGTTCATTAAAAAGTCCGGCCATGCGAGAAACTTCGGCATACAAACCATCCGTTGGCAAATAGAGAAGGACAAAATCAACCGTAACAGGGGAAACACTATATTTGCTCGCCATTTTTGCCTCTGAACGTACAGTGCTTTTCTGTTCTATGTTAGGCTTTGTTAATTTTATATTAGCGAGGCTAAGAAATTTTTCTTTATTAAGACCAAAAAAATTAGAATGGTCTTATAAGAAGAGCACAAACTGATCAATCTGTTTTACGGTTGTATGTGAAGGTACAATTTCAACAGAGCTTGGATTCAACATCATTCGGAGAGTGCAAAAGGGTTTCTGCCAAAAACAGCTTAACCATTTGTAAGAGCGCTAATAGGCTTCTTTATCAGTTATGAACACGTCATTAAATATTAAAAAACTGCTTTTCAGGGCATAATAATTGTAGAGAACCAAAAAGCAGTTTTTCATTTCTTATCTATTCTACGGCTACATCTATTCTACTGTTACAGATTTTGCCAGATTTCTTGGTTGATCAACATCGGTGCCTTTCTTGATAGCAACTTCATAAGCTAAATATTGAATGGGAACGGTATAGATGATAGGGGCTACAAAAGCATCAACCTCTGGGAGGATAATACATTGTTCGGCCACGGTTTGAAGGCGCTCAGCCCCTGCTTGATCCGTAAAGACCAAAAGCCGGCCACCACGGGCCTTGGCTTCCTGTAAGTTAGAGGCGATTTTATCAAACTGTGGGCCAGAGGGTGCAATAGCAATAACGGGAACAGTTTGGTCAATCAAGGCAATGGGGCCATGTTTCATCTCTCCCGCCGCATAGGCTTCGGCATGGATATAGGAAATCTCCTTAAGCTTTAAAGCCCCTTCCAAAGCAAGGGGGAAAAAACTTCCACGGCCGAGATAAAGAACGGTTTTGGCATCAGCAACAAATTCTGCCATTTGTTGAATCTCTTTTTTCTTGACAAATATCTGAGAGATCTTGCTGGGCAGCTCCAAGAGATGATTAACCATTTCCTCTTCCTGGAGAGGGTCGATCTTATTATGGGCCCGTGCCAATGCAATGGCTAGGCATGCCAGCACCGAAAGCTGGGCAGAGAAGGCCTTGGTGCTGGCAACACTAATTTCTGGGCCTGCGACTGTGCCAAAAACATAATCACTTTGGCGGGCAATGCTGCTTTGGTCCACATTGACGATGGAGACAATATGCTGTTCATTTTCTCTAAAGGTTTTTAGGGCAGCAAGGGTATCGGCCGTCTCCCCTGACTGGGAAACCAGAATACCGAGGCCCCCTTTTTCCATCGGGGGATTACGGTAGCGTAACTCACTTGCTACGTCGATATCAACGGGAATACGGGCATAATTCTCAATCCAATAACGCCCAATCAAGCCAGCATAAAATGCTGAGCCACACGCTGAAATGCTAACACGGTGGATGGAGGATAGATCAAATGGCAGGTTTAAAGGAACAATCCTATGGGTGGTCGGGTCGATAAAGCGCTGAAGGGTTTGGCCTACAACAACCGGATGCTCGTGGAGTTCTTTTTCCATATAATGGCGGTAACCATCTTTGCCAATGGAACCAGCTGCAAGGGCGGTGGTTTTGATTTCTCTTTCAACTGGATTACCATCCATTGTGTAAATGGTTGCATCATGCTGTGTCATCACCACGCAATCACCATCTTCCAGGTAACTGATTTTTTGCGTAAGCGGAGCAAGGGCGAGGCTGTCAGATCCTAGGAACATTTCCTTTTCTCCGTAGCCAATCACCAGGGGAGCCCCATGGCGGGCCCCAATCACCATATTGTCGTATCCAGCAAAAATCATAGCAAGAGCATAGGCCCCCCGAAGGCGTTGAAGGGTTGCAATCGCTGCTTGCAGAGGGGTTTTCCCCTGTGTAAGGTAGTAATCCAATAACTGGACAACCGCTTCACTATCTGTATCAGTCCTAAAAATCTGGCCGGCTTCGGTCAGCTCTGTTCTAAGCTCTTCATAGTTTTCAATGATACCGTTATGGACAATACAGACTTTATCCGTCATGTGCGGATGGGCATTAATTTCAGTCGGAGCCCCATGGGTGGCCCATCTGGTATGGCCTATGCCGGTATGGCCGGGCAAAGGCTTTTCTTTTAGGAGCTTTTCTAGATTATCCAGTTTGCCAGCTACACGCCTTCTTTCAATACGGTCTGTCACTAAGGTGGCAATGCCAGCTGAATCATACCCCCTATATTCCAGGCGGCGTAAAGCTTCGAAAATAATTTGTGTTACAGGGGTCTGGCTAATAGCCGCAACAATTCCACACATTTAGGGTGTTCCCTCTTTCTTTAAGATGGATTTTTTATTCCGGAAGTCTGTAGCGCGATTTTGAATATTGGTTTGTCGAGCACGACCAAAGGCCATAGCGCCTTTCTCGACGTTATGGGTAATAACGCTTCCTGCTGCGATAATGGCCGAATCCCCAACACTGACAGGGGCGACCATAACAGAATCAGAACCCACAAAAACATTATTTCCGATAATGGTTGTATGTTTGGAGTAGCCATCATAATTACATAAGATAGTGCCAGCACCAATATTAGTGCCACTGCCTATGTTGGCATTTCCTATATAGCTGAGATGATTGATTTTTGTTTTCTCAGCAATACGAGCACTTTTAATTTCTACAAAATTGCCAATATGTGCCCCCTCTCCTACTTCTGACTCGGGACGAATACGAGCATAAGGCCCTATAATGGCCTGGCTATGGATAATACAATTTGCGAGATGACTGAAGGATTTAATCTCGACATCCCTATGAACGACCACACCCGGCTCGAAGACCACGTAGGGATGGATTATCACCCCTTCTGCCAGCTCAGTATCACTACATAAAAAGACGGTATCGGGGGCAATAAGCCTTACCCCGCGGGCCAGAGCCACTTGCCGCAACCTTTTTTGCAAATAATGTTCTGCCTGGGCAAGTTCGCTTCCTGAATTAATGCCCTGTAATTCTTCTGCCGGAGCCTCAACGGATTTAACCTGCTCTCCGTCTTTTACCGCCAAACTAATGACATCGCCTAAATAATACTCCCCTTTGGCGTTATGATTTTCTACCCGGCCTAGCCAGTTGGCCAGTTTTTTGGCAGATGCACTAAGAACCCCCGCATTACATAAGGTAATTGCACGCTCTTCTGCTGTAGCATCCTGCCATTCAACAATACGCTCAACAAAACCATCTCTTTCAATCACACGTCCATAGTGTCCAGGCTCTTTTGGGCGCATGGCAAGAAGCGCCACTGAGACGGTACTATTTTGGCGAACCACCATAAGATTGCGCATGGTTTCTGCCGAAATTAAAGGGTTATCCGCATAAAGAATAGTCACATCTCCCTCTCCAAAAAAGGGAGCCGCTTGTAAGGCAGCATGAGCTGTTCCTTTTCTTTCTTGCTGAATGACCACCCTATAGGGAGCGGCCAGCCTGGCCAATTCATCCATCTCTGGGCCAAGAACAACAATAATATTCTCATAAACCTGGCTGGCTGAATGTAATAAATGTTCCAGCATGGTTTTGCCGGCCAAGGTATGCGCAGCCTTGGGCCGAGAAGACTTCATACGAGTTCCAAGCCCTGCTGCCAAGATAACTGCCGTTGTATTTTTCAGGGGAGGCTTATTCATAATAGTATTGCATATTCCCATGTTTTAAATATTCTATTTAATCCGTAAGAACTGTATAAAAGCCTTTAATAAAGAATTCTATAGCTGTTTTTTAGAACTTTCCATTCACATCGCGTTACGGAATACTGCATATGCTTCACACCACAGCTCCTCTTATGGTTTTTGATCTGGATGGAACCCTTATTGATAGTTTACCAGACCTAACCGTAGCCGCTAACCATATGCTGGAAAGTTATAACCTTCCCCCGCTTTCTGACACCCAGATAAGAGCTATGATAGGAGATGGGGTAAAAGTTTTAATTAGAAAAATCCTCTCAACGGCAAAATCTGTTTCAGAAGAAGAATTGCCCACCCCCCTGATAGAGGAAGCAACACGTCGCTATATGGCGTATTATACGCCCCACTCTACAGACCTTACCCATTTGTTTCCCCATACCCATTCTACCTTACAAAACTTAGCTGAAAAGGGGTGGGCTATGGCTGTTTGCACCAACAAACCCGTTAAAGCGGCAGAGACTATTCTCCAACATTTAGGAATAAATTCCTTTTTCTCTACTGTCTCTGGTGGAGATAGCTTTCCCCATATGAAACCCCATCCAGAGCACTTGCTTGGTACAATCCAGAAAATCTCTGGGGATATCCGTAAGACAATTATGGTCGGCGACCATTATAACGACCTTTTTGCAGCACGAGATGCAAAAATCGCTGGCAGTATTTTTGCCCAATGGGGGTATGGACGCAAGGAAATGGAAAAGGAAGCGACTTTGGTAGCTCAGACCATAACAGACCTGCCAACATACGGCCAAAAAATTCTAGAACAAAGAGATTAAAGTCCCAATACTCAACTACCTTCCTTAACGGCTCGACCTTGGCCATTACAGAAACAGGATGATGAGCACTAAAATAGCAGAGGCAGAGTTTGGCCTATGATTTTTAGTTTATTATTTTTGGTCTGTTATTTTTTGAATTCCGTTACTCTTTCTGGAGGATAGCGAGGATATAACCCAGTTTTGGATGATGAAACTCTACCCTGACCGGTATTTTTCCATAACTTCCTACAGGTTGAAACCATGCCTTACCGATTTGAGGTTGACGCAATTTTTCCAGATTAGGGGAATCTTTTATAAAACCCTTAATTTGTTGGCCTACAAAATCACACTCCAAAGCTTGTCCTGTATACTCATTTCTATCGTCTTCAGGGATTTGCACATTTCCTTGTGTTGTAGCCTTCATGGTGGTTAGGCGCACACCATCAAACAATGTTACAACACCATTACAGGTATTTTGTGTTTGTACCTTATGTAAAAGAAGGGCCATTCCGCTGAGCATATCTATTGTATGCTGCATTTCTGCGGAGGAAATTTTTTCCCGATCCGGATCATCAGGGGGAGTGATAAGTTTTACACTCGTAATATTATGATCAAATCCTAAAACGGTATGGCGGAGCGTACCTCGAGAATAGCCAGAGCTATCATAGGAGACGGGCTGTAAGCTTCCGTCATTTAAAAACCGGCCACTGGCAGTGGTATAGGTATCAATATGAACAAAAAATCCAAAAACCCCAATCGTATGCAATCGAACTTGACCGGTGTAGCCCCAATCTGCCAACCTGTATTGGGCATTTAAGTCTAGAACATGGAACCCTTTATTATAAACAGCATAGACCAGCTTTACCGGTTCAGAAGTTGAGGAATTTTTAGGAGCGGCATAAGAGGGAGAAGTTAATGGAACAGTCCATAAATAAGAAAAGCCAAGAAAGAGAACCCATGCTGTTTTTTTCACTTTCATCCCTACTCCCTAAACCTTTATAACTCTCTACAAATAGCCTCTTACAATAAAGGCACCTCTCCCCTTTATTTCAAGCACTGCTTTAAAAGGGGCACAGATTTTGGATTAACCCTATTGTTTTTCCAGATAGAATAAAATTAATTTTTTCTTAAAATTATGTTGACGGTCTGTAAGGTTTGTAGGCACAGAAAGTATTCTGATAAACTGAGTTCTATTATACTGAATCCCACATTATGCCTTCAACTTATATTCTTGTTCGTCTTATCATAGATATGGTCTGTATGACCATCTATATGCGCTTATATGGCAGAAAATTTATGTCGATGGTTAACCCCATTGACCTGATAAACATGATGGTCATTGGGGCCATTATTGGCGGGATTATCTATAACCCCAATGTACATCCGCTTTCTATGATTATGGCGTTGCTTTTATGGGGTGGGCTTAATCACCTTTTCGAATATCTTAGGCAAAAAAACCCTCTCCTGCAAAGTTTAACTCAAGGGGAATATATACGGCTTATTACCAAGGGCCGAATTGTCCAGGATGGGCTATCCCGGTCGGGGTTAACCTTAGGAAGCTTAAGAATACAATTGCGAATGAAAGGGATTTTTTCCCTCATGGAGGTAGAGCATGCCCAGATAGAAATTAACGGGCAAATTACTGTAAAAACCACAGGCATAAGTTATTTTTCTACCATGCTCATTAATGAAGGCCAGATTGAGCTCAACGGAATACGAGAAATTAACCGTTCCCGCGAGTGGCTGGAAAAACTGATTTCTTGTCAAGGCTATACAGAGATAAAAGATATTTTCTATGCAGAATGGATAGAAAACCAAGGGCTTTATATTATCAACCATGTTGGCAGTACTAATATGGTGGTTCTTCCTAATAATCTGGCTGCCTAGTCTGGCTGTAAGTGATCAATAATACTGGCTCTTAAGAAAGCGCTCTAGTAAGAAGGCACTCTAGGAATCCTTATTTTCTAGGGATTTCCTATTTTTAAGACTTTTTCTTTAATATATTCAACTGCCATATCTGTATCATCCAATTTCTCTGCCGGCCAAATATGGAGCTGGCCTTCAAAGAGACGAATTCTTCCTATCTTCAGTAAATATTCAAGGAACAGCTTAATTCGGCGAGATTTTCCCGGAAGTTCAATAATATAAACAGGGGCTTGAGTGGCAACGGCTTCTGAAACCATGGAAACACTATCCATTGTTACCATTATGCAATCTGCACAGGAGAGAAGACCAAAATATGGGTTCTCTCCTTGCATATCCCAAATCCATGCTCCTAAGGGACCAAGCTTTTTTTGTAAAATGGCGATAACTTTGGGGTCTGTTCGTCGAGACGGTGTAATAACCAGTCCAGCCTGCTGTTCCTGCATAATTTTTGCCAGGTCTTCTGAAAGTTTTTCAGCCTCCTTGGGGCCAAAAGAGTATCTTCCATTATTCCCACCCAGTAAAACAGCAATAAGAGGTCTGGGATAAATTGCCAAACGGGCATCCCATTTTTGTCGTTCTCTCTCCAGTACCGTTTGAGAAACCCTATGCATTGCTGTGCGGGTTAAAAGAACATTGGGGCCTGTAATTTCGTCGTGATAATTGGCAATCACCACATCAAATGGCTCCAACGATTGGCGAGGATTTTGAATTTGTATAAGTAAATGGTTGTTTTTTGAGGTCTTTTTTATGGCACTTCCTACTCTTCCACCAGTACCGCCAACGCTGATAATGTAGGGTGCTAAGCCCCTATCACCTGGTTGAATGGTCTTGTGAGGGTTGATCCAGAATTGTGAAGGAATTTTTCTGTATAAAAAGCGCGGCGAGACAGGAACAAATGTTGTTTCCAGCTGGCAGCGTTCTGCTACGCCAAGCCCTTGTGAGCGCATGCCAGCGAGATCAAGACAGATAAGGCTGGCTTTACCATGAGCCTGTGCCTGTGCAACAGACTCCCCCGATGAGACGTTATGGTTCTGTAGCTCCCGAGAAAGAATTAATTCAACGTTTTTTTTACGCATTAATGATATTTCTCCAACCTTAAAATGCCCTCTTTCTGGGAATTTACTTTTACTTTATTATTACCTAGGTAATACGATTATTAACTAGGTAATGTGCTACATTATAAACAGAATATGTGTTTCTATGTTTTTACCCCTTTGTGCCTCAACATCTTCAACGGTTAATCTATCACATTTCTCCTCGCTTCTGCCAATGCCTGATCTCTCAGCGTGGAAGAGTGGAAATATGGGGGTGAGTGGCGTTATCCAAATGAAGGGAAATCTCCCTGGCCCTCATATTGGGGTATTTTCTTTGATGCATGGCAATGAATATAGCGGAGCCATAGCACTCGATGAGTTATTACGAGGGAATTTTCAGCCCTATCGTGGCACAATCAGCTTTGCATTTCTTAATATTTCTGCTTTTGAATGTTTCGATCCCCTCTCTCCCCTCATGGCCCGTTTTGTTGATGAAGACATGAATCGTCTATGGAGTTACCCCATATTACGCAGCCATCGACAATCAACGGAATTAAACCGTGCACGGGAGCTTCTTCCTTTTATTGAAAGTACAGATATTGTCATTGATTTACATTCAATGCTTTGGGGTGGTGAAAGAGCCATTCTCTGTAATAGAGCTAAGAAAAATCGTCTTCTTGCAAAAAAAATAAATGCTATTCCCCTTATTATCACAGATAGTGGACACACCCATGGCCCCAGGCTGATTGATTTTGAACATTTTACAGAAACTGGCCCAGCCCAGGCTTGCCTTATAGAGGGGGGGTATCACTGGAGCAGAAAAACAGTTAATACCCTAAAAGACCTCGTAAGTCATTTTCTGAATTGTGCAGTCACCAACCTTTCCTCTCAAGGGCCTGCACGAAAAAACAACCCACATCACTCTACCCTCTCTGAGGTTTCAAAACCCGTACGTTGGGCTGATGTTACTCATATTATAACAGCCAATACCAATATGTTTGAATTTGTAAGACCCGTAAGAGGAGGCGATATTATTGCCAAAAAAAATACCCTTCTGGCTTTTGATGGTAAATGGCCAATTTACACCCCTTATAATGACTGTATGATTGTGCTGCCCAACCTTATGCCCTCTAAAGGGCATACTGCCTTGAGAATGGCCATTATCAAGGAATAAAATCCTATTAAATCAAAAATGATAGGGGATACTCCCCTATCGATAAGCTATGATGACTATGAATAGATAGGAAATTGTTGGCACAAGGTATGGACCTTGCTCAGAACAGCCCGTTCAACAGCTGAATTATCGCCATCTTCTCCTACTTGTGCAAGAGAGGTCAGCACATCATTAATCATGTGGCCAATTTCTATGAATTCCTTCTTTCCAAACCCTCTGGTAGTGGCTGCTGGGCTTCCCAGACGAATGCCAGAAGTAATGGCTGGTTTTTCAGGATCATAAGGGACTGCATTCTTGTTTGCAGTAATACCGGCGCGTTCCAAGCTGTGTTCAGCTGCTTTTCCCGTGACCTTTTTGGGGCGAAGATCCACAAGGAGTAAATGGCTATCTGTCCCGCCAGTGACGAGGTCGAACCCGCATTTTAGCAAAGTGTCGGCGAGAGCTTGGGCGTTATCGACCACAGCTTGTTGATAGGTTTTAAAGGCAGGGGTTAAGGCTTCGGCAAAAGATACGGCTTTTCCAGCAATAACATGCATCAGTGGGCCCCCTTGCAGGCCTGGGAAAACGGCGGAATTCACCTTTTTGGCAATATCTGTATCATTGGTTAAAATTAATCCCCCTCTCGGGCCCCGTAAGGTTTTATGAGTAGTACTGGTGATAATATGGGCATGGGGAATGGGTGAAGGATAAAGTCCTGCTGCCACCAGGCCTGCAAAATGGGCCATATCCACCATAAAGTAAGCGCCGACTGCCTCTGCGATTGTTCTTATTTTTGGAAAATCAATGATTCTTGGATAGGCCGACCCACCGGCAATAATGAGTTTCGGTTTTTCTTTATGGGCAAGCATTTCAAGCTCTTCATAATCAAGCTGTCCATCTTTCTGGCGTACACCATATTGTACTGCATTGAACCATTTGCCTGAATAATTTGGAGCTGCACCATGGGTAAGATGGCCGCCTGCAGCAAGGCTCATCCCCAGAATAGTATCTCCTGGTTTAATAAGAGCCATAAAGGCGGCTTGGTTAGCATTAGCACCAGAATGGGGTTGCACATTGGCAAATTGAACCCCAAACAATTCCTTGGCCCGTTCAATGGCAAGGGTTTCGATTTTATCGACATCCTGACAGCCTCCATAATAGCGCCGCCCTGGATATCCTTCAGCATATTTGTTGGTTAAGACACTCCCTTGGGCTTGCAATACAGCTTTAGAAACAATGTTTTCGCTTGCAATCAGTTCTATACCATTTTGTTGGCGTTTCAGTTCAGCCTTAAGGGATTCGGCTACGGCGGGATCTGTTACTTCAACAGTGTTATTAAAAAAAGCGTGTATATCGGTTTGGGTCATGGAATACCTGTAAAATCCTAAATAAAGACGGCACAGCCAAAATTTTTAATTATTTTTACACCGGTTTGTGGGATGAATCATTAAAAAAATGATCTCTAGAAGGGTGTTTCTATGGTCATTGTTCATCCCTACACAAGAGAAATATATTTCTAGATAATAAAGTTTGTAATAACTAAACTTTATGGATGATGAATCCTTTGTTTTTTGTAAAGAACATGCCATAACCCTACACAAATATTTGATTAATAAGAGAGTAAATATCCATGCCTCAACTAGGGTTCTTACGTACAAGTCTTGCCCCGCTATTCAGGCGCAAATCTATCACTGAACGTGGGCTTTCTACAGGGTTAAAAAGGAACCTTACAGCCAAACAATTACTGGCGTTAGGGGTTGGGGCAACGATTGGCGCAGGTCTTTTTTCTATCACGGGGGTGGCGGCTGCTGAAAATGCTGGGCCAGCTGTAGCATTAGCCTATTTGCTCGGTGCTATTGTGTGTAGCTTTATAGGGCTATGTTATAGCGAATTGGCTAGCATGATCCCCATCGTGGGAAGTGCCTATACCTATACCTATATTGCTCTGGGAGAACTGGCTGCATGGGTTATTGGTTGGGACCTTATTATGGAATATGCGGTTGGTGCTGCCATCGTTGCGGTAAGCTGGTCGCGATATGTGGGCTCCATTCTGCATTCCTGGGGGGTTTACTTTCCTGTAAAACTTACGGCCTCCCCCTTTGAGACCGTAACCCTGTCTGATGGGAGTGTAGGACAAGGTATTATCAACCTGCCGGCCATATTGGTAATCTGCTGCCTCTCCTTAGTGCTGATCCGTGGTATTAGCCACTCTACCCGGCTCAACACTGTTATGGTTATCATTAAACTCCTGGTTATTGTTTTGGTGATCTGCTTTGGTTTTTATTATATAAAACCTGCCAACTATATCCCCTTCATTCCTGAAAATACCGGTGAATTTGGACATTTTGGGTACTCTGGTATTTTGCGTGCAGCAGCCACAACTTTCTTCGCCTATATTGGGTTTGACGCTGTCTCAACAGTGACGCAAGAAGCCAAAAATCCTTCACGAGATATGCCTATCGGCATTCTGGGGAGCCTGGCCGTTTGTGCGGTTGTCTATATTACATTTTCATTGATCCTCACTGGGTTGGTTAACTACAAGGATATGCTCAACGATGCAGCTCCCGTAGCCACAGCCATCGATCAAACCTCTTTTCCGTGGTTAAAGGTGGCTGTAAAGCTTGGTGTTCTTTGTGGATTCACCTCTGTACTTTTGGTGATGCTCTTAGCTCAAAGCCGTATTTTTTACTCCATGGCAAAAGATGGGCTTTTACCCCGTTTATTTTCTGAAGTGCACCATGCCTGGCAAACACCATGGCGTTCCAATATGTTTTTTATGGTGATGACCAGTTTGCTGGCAGGCTTTCTTCCTATCGGGGCCTTAGGGCGAATGATTTCTATTGGAACCTTACTTGCCTTTGGGATTGTTTGTTTTACAGTGCTTATTCTTCGCTTTACCATGCCAGACATCAAGCGCCCCTTTAGGGTTCCCGGCGGAATTATTATTCCGATCCTCGGAATATTCAGTTGCCTTCTCATGATGCTTTCCCTTGGGGTCAGTACATGGTCTTGGCTTGTTATTTGGTTAGCTGTTGGAATTGCCTTATATTTTTGTTATGGTTATAGACATAGTAGGCTTCGTTCCTAAATTTTATTGGCCATAATACACTATAGATTTTATTATAATTTCAAGAGATTTGATCAATGTTTTCCTATTCAGGACGCTATCCCCTGGCCCGTTTACGGCGTAATCGTACAAATGCCAATATCCGTAGTCTGGTCGCAGAAAATTATTTGAGTGTTAAAGACCTCATTTGGCCTGTTTTTATTATGGATCATCAGCAGCAGGAAAAGATTTCCTCCATGCCAGGGGTTAAAAGAACCACCCTAGATGAGCTTGTTGCCTATGTTGAGCCTGCCATTAAACTGGGTATTCCTGCCCTTGCTCTTTTCCCCCTAACCGATAAGGCAAAAAGAGATGCTATGGGAAGTGAATCTTATAATCCGCACAATTTAATATGCCGTGCAGCGCGTACCATTAAAGCCCATTTTCCAGATCTTTTGCTGATTGGGGACGTTGCCTTAGATCCCTATACCGATCATGGGCATGATGGCATAATAAAGAACGGCGAAATCCTGAATGATGAAACAGTAGAGGTTTTAATCAAGCAGGCCCTTAATCAAGCAGAAGCAGGGATTGATACCCTAGCCCCTTCCGATATGATGGATGGTCGGATTGGTGCTATTCGTGCAGCTCTAGATCAAAACCATTATACAAACACCCGTATTATGTCCTATGCGGCTAAATATGCCAGTGTATTTTATGGACCCTTTCGTGATGCCCTCGGCTCTGGTGGGCTCCTGAAGGGAGATAAAAAAACCTATCAAATGGATCCGGCCAATTCCGATGAAGCACTTCGGGAAGTGGAAATGGACCTAGCGGAAGGGGCAGACATGGTTATGGTTAAGCCGGGGATGCCTTATTTGGATATTCTACGCCGCGTTAAAGAGAATTTTGGAGTCCCAACATTTGCCTATCAGGTTTCAGGGGAGTATGCCATGCTCATGGCAGCGATCCAAAATGGATGGCTGGAAAGGGAAAAAACAGTTCTGGAAAGCCTATTGGCGTTTAAACGCGCTGGAGCAAATGGTGTTTTAACCTATTTTGCCCTGGAAGCAGCAGAATATCTGACTCAAAAATAGTAACTATTTCTGCATAGCTGTTATTTTTAATAAAAAAATAATAAAAAAATTGAATTTATAATCCCAAACCTTTTAAACTTTAAAAAGTTATCACCCCACATAACCCTTATAAAGGGTTAGAAGGTTGGTTTACTGTTTTATTATGTGGATTATAGTTTTTAAACAAGTTGCAGATGAATACTTATTTTCTCCTCTACACAAGACAGTTTTATACGACGCTTCCCGCGCCGTGTCCGTACTTGCCTGGCCAGGTAGAAAGAAAAATTATTACCGATCTCTCCGGCCATGATAGTATTCTTCTTAATAATCATTTTTCCCAAGCAGGCTTTAGAAGAAGCCATACCATTACTTACGCACCCGCCTGCCCAAAATGTAATTTATGTCTTTCCCTGAGAATTAAAACCCAAGAATTTCTTGCTCATAGAACCCATCGGAAAATTTTAAAAAAAGGCAATAGGTTCCTGAGCTGTCATATTAGGGTTCCTCAAGCCACTGACGAGCAGTACCAGTTATTTCTTGCCTATCAGAATTACCGTCACCAGCAAGGTGAAATGGCCGTGATGACATATCTGGAATATCAAAGCATGATTGAAGATTCTCCAGTACATACTTATGTGGCCGAATTTCGGGATTCCCACAATATTCTCGTAGCAGTAAGTTTGTTTGACGAATTAGAAGATGGCTTTTCAGCTGTTTATAATTTTTTTGTCCCTGAATATTCCGACTGTTCTTTAGGAACTTATATGATCTTATGGTTGATCGAGTTAACAAAAGGGCAGTATTTACCTTATACTTATTTGGGCTATTGGGTTCCTTACAGTTCCAAAATGTCTTACAAGGACTCATTTCAACCTTATGAAGTCTATCTTCAAGGTAAATGGCAAAATGAAAGTAAAGGAAAAATTCTTTCTATTATAGAAGAAGAAAAAAATACTCTTTTATAAACGGTCTATAAATTATAAACAGTTTATAAGGCCTTATAAAGATACAAAATTAATTTTACAGTATCCATTTTTTCCAGGAAGTCGGAATTTTTCTCCCCTTGGCAGCCCTTTTAAAGCAGAAATCCCTTAATTCGGAAAAAGTCTTAAGTGGGGCCTCTTCTGACCACTGTAAACCTTTCTGGCTATCAAATGTCCTTATTGATTTAACCTGATCATCAGCAGTGATCATTTTCTGAAGGATGACCCCTACGCCTTTTGTAAGCACGGGAATATGCTCAAGAGGAAAAATAACCAAATCATTTCTGGTGGAAAGAATAGCTACCTGATCTCCTGTTGCTTTTTGGCAAGTAAAAGCTTTTTCTTCTTTTTTTAGTGTTAAGATCTGCTTACCTGTGCGTTTCTCTGCTTGTAAGATAGCACCTTGCACCATAAACCCTCTCCCAGAGGTCGAGGCAACGAGATAAGGGGTTTCTCCGGTTTCAAGGGGAAATGCTGTCACGATGGTTTCATCATTAGCAAGATCGACCAGAAGCCTTATCCCCTGCCCATCTCCACGGCCTCTCGGCAGTTCTCCAGCAGATAAGCTGAAAACCTTTCCCGCACTGCTAAAAATGCCAATCCTGTCTGTCGTTTCGCATTCAATCTGGAACTGAAGGCGATCACCCTCTTTGAATTTGTGGTTTTCAAGGTTGAGATTATGACCCTTTAAAGCCTTGATCCATTCTTTTTCTGTAATAATGATGGTAATGGGTTCTTTTTCAATATCATCAATCACTGTCAGGTCAATTGGGGTAGGAACAGCCCCAAACCCCGTCCGTCGGGCAGAATAAGGATTTTTTTCTGAAGAGAATTTTTTTAACCCTTCTTTCAGCTCCTTTCCAATACTGGCCCACTGCAGTTTTGTATCTTTAAGGAGTTTGTTCAGACTTTTCTCTTCAAGCAAAAGTCCTTCATGTTCTTTTTTAATTTCTAGTTCCTCAAGCTTGCGCAAGCTCCGTAACCGCATATTTAAAATGGACTCAGCCTGAATCTCCGTAAGGGAAAAATGCCTTATCAGCTCCTCTTTAGGTCGTTCAGAGTCACGAATGATACGAATAACCTCATCCAGGTTAAGGTAAACCGCTAAAAACCCATCGAGAATTTCAAGCCTTCTTACGACAGCATGCAAGCGAAAATGGCTCCGTCTGAGCAATACGCTATGCCGATGGTCTAACCAGGCTTGAAGGCATGCTTTAAGGTTCATAACCGCTGGAACATGATTGGCATTTAAAACATTCATGTTAACGCTAAACCTGGTTTCAAGCGCTGTTTGCCTGAAAAGGGTTTCCATTAACATGTCTGGGGCAACATTTTTGTTTTTGGGTTCAAGAACCAGGCGGATTTCATCAGCACTCTCATCACGAATATCTAAGAGGAGAGAAAGACGTTTTTTTTCAAGAAGATCAGCAACTTGTTCAATAAGGCGGGATTTCTGGACCTGATAAGGAATTTCAGTAACCACCACCTGCCAGGTACCAAAACGGCCTTGCTCTACTTCCCATCGGGCACGCAGGCGCAAATACCCTTTTCCTGTCTCATAAATCTGGCGGAGATGCTCTTTTTCTTCTACGATGATCCCACCCGTAGGGAAATCTGGCCCGGGAACAAGTTCTGTGAGTGTATGGTTTTCTATGTCTGGCTTTTCAATCAACGCTATGGCAGCCTTGTACAGTTCTGCAGCATTATGGGGAGGAATGCTTGTGGCCATACCAACGGCAATTCCCGAGGCACCATTGGCTAAAAGATTGGGAAAAGCTGCGGGTAATACATCGGGCTCATTTTCCTCTCCATCATAGGTGGGATGAAAATCAACTGCATCTTCATCAATATGCAATAGCAGGGCTTGGGCTACCTCGGTTAGTCGAGATTCCGTATAGCGCATGGCCGCTGCGTTATCTCCATCGATCGAGCCAAAATTTCCTTGACCTTCCACTAAGGGATATCTTACGGCAAAGTCCTGGGCTAGGCGAACCAGGGCATCATAGACGGAAGAATCCCCGTGGGGGTGAAACTTACCAATCACATCCCCAACAACACGGGCACATTTTTTAAACCCTGTATCGGGATGGAGTTTAAGCTGATACATAGCATAGATAAGGCGTCTATGTACGGGCTTTAACCCATCACGGACATCCGGTAACGAACGTGACATAATGGTAGAAAGCGCATAGGCAAGATAACGCTCGCTAAGGGCATCAATCAGCGGTACATTCTGAATCCGGTCTGGTAAGGTTTTTTCTGTCATGGCTTGGTCACTTGCAGGTCGTAGAGTATGATTTTAAAAATATTTGGGCCATTCTAAACGTTAAACACTAACCCATCGTAAGCCGGTTCAATCGTGGGGGGAAGATTCTGTTTCAGCCAATCCCAATCCATATCTGTTCCCATATGGGTGAGAAGGGTAAGCCTAGGCTTAATCTGCTTATGCCATTCAAGAACCCTTCCTAAATGGGCATGGGCCGGATGCTCCTCGCGCTGAAAGCAATCTACCAGCCAAATATCCACACCGTGAAGAATGTCCAAAGCCTGTTTGTTCAACCTTACCACATCGGTAGAATAGGCAAAATTTCCACAACGAAAGCCTAATGTATCAACTCGACCATGGTTTTGAAGGAAAAACTGCAAGGAAAAATCGGCAATGGTTTTTGTTGTCCATGCCTCTATGAGATGTTTATGAACAACAGGGGCAAAAAAACCAGGAGGCTTCCATGGACGAAAAGCATAGGAAAATCGCCGTTCCAACTCCTCCATCACAGTTTCAAACCCATAGATATTGAGGGGTTTATTCATGTAACGGTTCACACTTCGCAAATCATCCAATCCGGCGATATGATCAGCATGGGGGTGAGTATAAAGCACGCCATCAAGCCGTGCAATACCAGCCCTTAAGAGCTGGTAGCGCAAATCTGGCCCTGTATCAACCAAAAGCCTGTTTCCTGACTCACCTTCCAGAATGATCGATGAACGAGATCTTTTATTTTTTATTTCCTGTGGGTTACAGGCACCCCAATCTCCTTTTTCATCATGGCCCCCCACCATGGGAACCCCTGCTGACCCTCCACATCCAAGGACAATGACCCTCATCAGCTGCGTGCCTTTTTAAACAGATTAAAAAAATTATCGGTGGTTAATGTCTGCACTTCTTCAAAACTTATTTCTAAGGTCTTGGCTAATATGCGAGCCGTATGGGCGACATAGGCGGGTTCATTTCTTTGGCCACGCTTAGGAACTGGTGCAAGGTAGGGAGAGTCTGTTTCAACCAGCACCCTTTCATGAGGAATATGCTTGGCGATGTCACGAAGAACTTGGGCTTTTGGAAAAGTTAAAATCCCTGAAAAACTGATATAACCCCCAAGGGCAATTGCTGTTTCTGCTAAATCAGCTCCTGAGGAAAAACAATGTAGAAGAAAAGGAAAGGCCCCCTTCTCCCTCGTTTCCTCCTGGAGGATTCTGGCCATATCCGTATCCGCATTACGGGAATGAATAATAACGGGCAAACCAGTTTGACGGGCAGCATCGATATGGCAGCGAAAAACCTCTTCTTGTTTGAGGTAAGCTTCTGGGCCACTATGGAAATAATCAAGCCCGCATTCTCCAATACCAATAACGGTATTTTCCTGTGTTAGAGCAATAATGTCTTTTACAGAAAAATCGGGGGTCTCTTGGGCATGATCGGGGTGAGTGCCAACAGAGCACCATATTTTCATGCCCTGAGAATGTCCAGCAAGGGCAATCTGGCGTGAAGCTTCAGAAAGCCTGGTTCCAATCGTTACCACCCCTTCTAGCCCTGCTTCTTGTGCATTGGCCAGGAGCTGGGGTAACTCCTCGGGGGAGAAATGATCCAGATGGCAATGTGAATCAATTAACATAAACAAAAGATCCCCTGCATTCTTACACCTTTCTTGATTGTCATCCTTCCATTATGCCGCGGGTTGGTACCGAGGAAACACCCCTTGAGGGGGAGGTAAAATGGTACCTTCTGGTAAAGGCGTTGCAAGAGACGCAAAAGAGTATTCCCCTTTTGGAATTCCAAGCTGGGTCAGCAATTTGCCCATTGTATCGGGCATAAAGGGTAAGAGAAGCGTTCCAATCACCCTTAATGTATCGGTTAATACCCGTAAAACGGTTTCCATCCGGGATAGATCTGTTTTTTTCAGGGCCCAGGGAGCTTGTGCGTCAATATAGGCATTACAGGCCCGAATAACCTGCCAGATTTTTTCCAATATTTCATGGAACTGTTGGGCATCTATGAATATACGCGCCTGCCCTAAAAGAGCGTGAGCCTGAGAAAGCAGCGCTTTATCCTCCACAGTGTGCTCATCCTGGCGGGGGAGCTTACCCTCACAATGACGAGCTATTAACGATAATGTACGCTGGGCAAGGTTACCAAGGTCATTAGCGAGTTCAACATTCATTCGGCGGATGAGAGATTCTCTGCTAAAGTTCCCATCCCCACCAAAAGGGATTTCCCGCATCAAGAAAAACCTTACGGCATCAAGGCCAAATTCATCGACCAGATCAGAGGGATTAATAACATTCCCCACAGATTTACTCATTTTTTCTCCCTCAACTGTCCACCATCCATGAGAGTAAATCCGAGCGGGAAGCTCAATACCGGCCGCCATTAAAAAGGCTGGCCAGTAAACAGCATGAAAGCGGGCAATTTCTTTACCAACCAAATGAAGGTTTGCAGGCCAGAATGCCCATAAGTCACTTTGAGATTCAGGGTAGCCCAATGCCGAAATATAATTGGCTAAAGCATCAAACCAAACATACATCACATGGTTTTCATCTCCCGGTACGGGAATACCCCATTGAAAACTTGTTCTGCTAATAGAGAGGTCTTTTAATCCGGATTTCACAAAATTAATAATTTCGTTCTTACGGCTTTCTGGGCCAATAAAATGCGGATTATTCTCGTAAAGAGATAAAAGCTTATCTTGCCATTGAGAGAGGCGGAAAAAATAGGAGGGCTCTTTAACCCATTCTACTTCCGCCCCTGTGGGCGCAATTTTCTTTCCATCAGGCTGGGTTGTCAGTTCATCTTCTGTATAAAAACATTCATCCCTCAAGGCATACCAGCCTTCATAAGCCCCGAGGTAAATATTGCCGCTTTCTGCGACCTTTTTCCAAAGAGCCTGAGCCCCCTGCTTATGGTTGGTATCGGTTGTACGAATGAAATGATCGTAGGAAATATTGAGTTTATCAGCTGTATCGCGAAAAGCTTGCGAAATCTTGTCCGCCAATGCCTGCGGGGCAATATGGTGGGAGGAGGCTGCTTGTTCAACTTTCTGACCGTGTTCATCTGTACCGGTAAGAAAAAAAACCTTCAACCCGTCCAGCCTTTTAAACCGAGCAATAACGTCCGCCGCTATAGATGTATAAGCATGCCCTATGTGGGGGCTGCCATTCACATAATAAATTGGAGTGGTGACCATATAGCGTGCGCTCATATTATTCTCATCAAATCAAATAGGTTTAAAAGTGCCTGGCGTTTATCCAGATTGAAACGTTCTACTGTATTAGCTGTTTCCATTATCTTTTGCCACAGAGAAAGGTTTTCTTGAATTTTTCTTCTTCCAAGGGGTGAGAGGGAAGCCAAGGGAGTCTTGCTGGCCATTTCCTGAGTTTTCTGATGAAGAACACGTGCCAAAAAGGAAAAATAAAGGAAAAATTTCTCTTCATCTTTCAAAAGAATATCCGTAAGCTTGCTCGCCTCTGGCCTGGTCATATGGCTTGATGCTAAATTTTGGGCCTGATGGTATAAAAATAGGCCATTTTCCTCCAGCAGTATAAGGGCCATACCAGGGGATCCTCCTGCTATTGCTAGGACAGCTTTCCTTTGCATAAGGGAAGTATCAGGCGCTTGCTGGGCGAGGATTTCAAGCATGTCTTCATCATTTAAGGACTGAAAAGATAATTCAATGCACCGACTTCTTAATGTCGATAAAAGCCGCCCACGGCCATGGCACACTAAAAAAATAATCGACTTTTCTGGAGGCTCTTCCAATATTTTGAGCAAGCTATTAGCTGCGTTACGGTTAAGGGTTTCGGCCTCATCAATAATCACAATTCGCCATCCCCCAAGGGCTGGGGTTTGATGCAGGAATCGATTAATTTTTCTGATATCCTCCACAACAATTTCTCTGCGCAGCCTATCTTTTTTTTCATCTTGGGTGCGGCCAATTTCTAACAGGTCAGGATGAGAACCCAGCTCGATGAGCTTACCTTGTCCTTTTGTGCCAGAATCTAGCAATTTATGGGCCATAGCATAGGCAAAGCTGGTTTTGCCTATGCCCCATGGGCCATCAAGCAGCCAACCATGAAAGAGTTTTCCCAATTCAAACGCATGTGTAAACTGGCTTACAGCCTTGTCGTGTCCCCACAATCGTTTGATTGTCCGTGGATAATGCATAAAACTATACTAGACAGAGTTCCCAGAATGGAGAAGATTAGAAACTTCTGAAAGAATTTCAGAGTGAATATTCTCTATACTTCCTGTAGCATCAATTGTACGAAAACGCTTGGGTTCCTGTAATGCCATAGATTGAAAAGCTTCTTCTACCCTTTGGTGATAGGATTCATCATAAGATTCGTAGCGATCCGTTAAATGCGCACGTCTCTTAATACGTGCTACAGCAACCGTACGGGGAACATGCAGGTAAAAGGTTAGGTTGGGCATCAATCTTACCTGCACTTTTAAAGCCTCTATAAAGGCAAGAATTTCCGGATCGCCTTGTGCTCTGCCATATCCTTGGTAAGCACTGGTTGAATCATAATATCGATCACATAATACAATCTTCCCTTCTTTCAGAGCGGGTTGTATCGTTTTGTCAATATGATCGCATCGGGCAGAAAAATGGGCCATAATTTCTGCCCTGAGTGATAAATCCTGTGGGCCAAATAAAAGAAAATTGCGCAAGGCTTCTGCCCCTGGTGCGCCGCCTGGTTCGCGGGTTTTAATAACCTTGTGCCCCATATTACTCAGGGATTTTTCAAGCAAGTTGACCTGGGTAGATTTTCCTGCGGCCTCTCCCCCCTCAAATGTAATAAAAAGACTATGCGCCACCTTTGCTACCCAGCCCTAAATTATACTGGATATTGGTGAAAGCTCTGCCTATGAGGCCTTTTTGTTCTACTTTCTTCCCCGCAACAAGGGGGATTTGTTGGGGACTAATACCGTTTCCCGAAATAACGAGACGGGCTGAGACAGCTTGCCCAGCGTTAATCGGTGCCATGATAGGGGATTCGTAGTCCAAAGAGACTTTCATATTCTTTTCCCACCCATGGGGCAGTGTGGCAATCACATCTTTTGGAGACACTAGAGGGAGAACAGATTCTGTTCCCATCCACACAGGGATCGTCTCAACCACTTGATCTTTTCGATAGAAGGTTACATTTGTAAAATTGCTAAACGCCCATTCCATTAAACGTTCACTTTCGTGGGCCCTGACATTGGAAGAAGGCATCCCATTTAATGAGGCAATGATCCTTCTCTCGTCTCGTTTACTACTGGCACATAATCCATACCCTCCCGCAGCTGTATGGCCAGTTTTTAGGCCATCAGCCAACCCCTTATCAACCAGAACGTTCCTGTTCCCTTGGGTAATACCATTAAAGCGAAATTCTTTTTCAGAAAAGAAATGATAATATTCTGGATAATCATGCACCAGATGCCAGGCTATTGTCGCCACATCTCGAGCCGACATATAATGCCCCTCTTCTGGCCAGCCGGTGCAATTGAGGAAATGAGAGTTGGTCATGTTCAGTTTTGCGGCAGAGGCATTCATGAGATTAGCAAATTGCTGTTCAGACCCAGCAATACCTTCAGCCAGAACAATACAAGCATCATTCCCAGATTGGATAACAACGCCCTGGATCAAATCCTGCACCGCGATAGACTGCCCCAGGGGCACAAACATTTTCGACCCCTGCATACGCCAGGCCGTTTCGCTAACAGGAAGTTTTTGGTCTAGGGAAAGCCTGCCAGATTTTAACATGCCAAACACAATATAGATGGTCATCATTTTGGTCAGGGATGAGGGTGGCATGCGCTCATCAGCAGCCTTTTCCAACAATACGGCTCCAGTAGTATAATCTAGAATGCAGGCCCACCGTGCTTGGATATCAAGTGGGCCAAGAGGCGTAGAGGCCGGAACGCCTGTATCACTCACAAGGCTGGAGGCCGAAGGCTTTTTACCCTTGGCTTTGGAGATTGCCTTTTTTTTTGCAAGAGCTGAGGATTCTGCAAGAAAAGCTGAAGCTGTAAGGGTGGTCAGTCCTGTAAGGAGAGTTCTACGCGTTTGCACGATTCCGCCTGTTTCCCTAAAATATTAAAATTAAAAAATATTTTCTCTTCAGCGCTATAAGCCGCCAGAGTTTTTAATTTTTAGATATCCTATTGATTTTACCTGAATTTATCCAGACTGTTTTGAGGCTGTGGTGGTATTTTTTATGACACCGTGGCAGAATCGCCCATAAGCCCAACCCCCAATGCATAAAAGTCTGAGGGGTTATAACGGCGGATCACATTAAAATTATGGTAAACCATAAAGGCCTCTCCCCCTACCCCATCTGGCATGAGAACAGCGCCTGTACCGTTGGCCATTCGAAAAGCCTCACCAGAGACGGGTCTAACACCGATATTGGCCCATTCTTCGACTGATCGGGTCAGTTTTCTACCCGTATTGGCTGAAGAAAACCCTGAAGGGACTGTTATAGGCTCTCCCCATGGTTCTCCACTATTCCAGCCACATTGGACAAGATAATTGGCTACTGAGGCCAGGCTATCTGCCCGACTCGTCCAGATGTTACGCTTTCCATCACCGTCAAAATCTACGGCATAACGCAAATAGGCACTGGGCATGAATTGTGGCTGACCCATTGCCCCGGCATAGCTGCCAAACATCCCCTGGGGCACTGTATCCCCGTTGGAGAGGATTTTTAAGGCTTTCATTAGTTCTGAATGAAAGAATGCGGTTCTTCTTCCCGCATAAGAAAGGGTTGCTAAGGCGTCTATCACATGGAAAGTGCCCATTTTTGTACCAAAAGCCGATTCTACCCCCCAAATGCCTAAAATGACTCCTGGATCAGCGGGGTAGTGATCTGTAACCTGGCTCACAAGGTCCTGATTTGCCGAATAGGCCTGGCGGGCTTTTTTAAGCTTGGACTCTGGTAAGACACGGCTACGATATTGGGCCCATGTCATGGTAAATTCCGGTTGATGGCGGTCCAATTGTAAAACCTTATCATTCGGGGCGGTAAAGTTCAGAGCCTGATCGATAATAGCAGCATTATACCCTTTAGAGAGGGCTTCAGAACGAACCGAGTTCAAAAATTGGGCGTAATCCCCATTATAGTGATGCCCATTTGAAGAATGATGGGATTTATGCGCTTTAGTGGCGGTATGGCCCTTATTGGAGTGGGTCAAGGTTTTGGCATAAGCTTGCGAGAAGCCATATTTTCCTGAAACTTCTGAAACAGAGAGGCCAACACCTGCCCCGATCCCCATCATCGCCAGATTTCTACGTGTTATCATAACCCTATCATTTCCCAATCATGAACCATCAACTATTAGCAATTATCTATCCGCAATTATTAGAATTTTTTGGAATTCTCGCCTACTTTATCTTATAAATAGTCCTTAACCCATCTTAAGGGATCTTATAAAATTATTCTGAAGCCGTGGCAGCCGCCATTCGAATGCCTTTATGCCCATGAATAACAACCCGATGGGCCCCCGAAGGCAAACGGTGGATACCAATAATCGGCTGGCGAGCCTGTGCATAGTAGCGGGCAACATATCCATTGGCAAATCCGCTATCAAAATCCCCTGTATTATAGGCTGAAAGGGCAGCCAAAAGAGCGTTGAGCCCTTTTCCCATCGCACGGCTAGCCCGCAAGTAATCTGCTGTAAGAATAGTAGCCCCTGCTTTAATATTGGTGCAGGCATCAAAGGCTTCTGGTAAGGTTATTCCCACAGCAGAAAGATTTCGAGAGTTAATCTGCATAAGGCCTAAATCAACTGTATAGCCGCTATGAATATAACGTGTTGCCAGATTTATGGCTTCTTGCGCAGAAGATGGTGGAGGTGGCTGGGGGCCTTTAAGGTTGTTGACATGTACAGCATACACATTGCCTCCCGATTCAACCCGAATAACCTGTAAAGTGGTTTGGTAGGCTACATAGGGGGCACATTTCTGTGCCAAATAGAGAAGTTCCATCATATCACTGTAACAGTTTTTCTTTTTGATAAGGCGGTATTGTTAAACAACCCTCTTTTCTAGTCAAGGCTGTAAGGTTCAAACCTTAAAGGCTTCCCTTTTTCTCAGGGTTTAATGAATGATTGTGGCCAAAATGGTCTTTAATCCTGCATTCTGCACACATACGGATCCGGTTTATCATATCCGTATTCTGAAAGGCACTATGCTGGCCAGAAAGCTTGGCTATAACTTTTTCTATGGAAGAACGCGTCCCAAAAGGCTTGCCACAGCTTATACACTCTGCGGGCTCCTCTTCTTTGAGGACGGCAAGGTTTTTTCTATACTGGTGAGGGGTATAGCCTGCTTGCAGAGAGATGACCCGTTCTGGGCAGACAGCTTGGCATAACCCACACTGAATACAGGCCTCCTCGTTAAAAAGGAGTGCAGGATGTTCAGGGGAATCTTGAAGGGCAGATGCCGGGCAAGCAGAAACGCAAGAAAGGCACAGGGTACACTCTTCCTCAACCGTAATTTTTCCAAATGGTGCCTCTGGAGGTAAAGGGATCCAGTGTGGTGAGTGGGGAGCGTGTTCAAGTAAGCCTTCAAGGCTTGCCCTTAAAATCTCTCGCGGAGTGCCTATAGGAAAAAAATCCTGTTGAGGTGCTGGAATATCTTGTGGAAGGGTATAGAGTTTTTCTTCTAAATCAAACGGATCATCATAAAAACACAGTTCGACCCTTTCTTCTGGATATCCCATGGTAAGGAGAAAGACCCTGGCCAAATCTGTTACTCTTTTTAGTTCTTCTTGATCCATAAGGGTGGCTTTCCCTGTTAAAAATAAAACCTGCCTTGCGCCATATACGAGGGGAGCGAGAAGAACTTCAGCCGAAGGAACGTGAGAAAAAAGAACGGGGATAACATGGGCAGGCAACCCTTTGCCAGCACGGGCCATAGCTTCAATAATAGCTGAACCATGACTCTGGCTTATAAATAAAATCACGGGAGGGGTTTTTCCACCATTTTTTAAATAGGTTTGAATGAGAACCCGTAATTTTTGAATAATTCCTTCAACGGGTTCAGCCCATTGTATAGCTCCAGAGGGGCATACTGCACTGCAACTTCCACACCCAGCACAGAGTTCTGCATCAAGCGTAACAGCATCTCCCTCTGGAGCGATAGCAGACATCTGGCAGCGCTCAAGGCAGCGTGTGCATCCTTGCTTATGGGAACGGCTATGGGCACATAAGGAAGGAGTAAAAGAGATATAACGTGGTTTTTCAAACTCACCTACCAGGCTTGCGGCCTCAAACAGGCCTTTCTGGATGGCGGCTGGTTCATCAGGGGAGAGATAAAAATACCCATCATGCTTTCTGGGATTTTGAAAAAGAGGTGGTTCTCCGCGTAGGTCAAAAACCATGTCATAATGGAGAATGGCTTTTTCCTGCGGGGGCGTAAATTGTAAAACATGGCGAGAAAAAGGTTGGGCTTGGGAATAGGAACGAATATCTAGAGAAAATTTACCCAATACACCAGCAAGATGAAAAATCTTTCCCTTATGGAGAGGAAAATCAACGGTAGAGAAAATTTCATATTCCTCCCCTTCTCCCCACTTTTCTTCCCACAAGAGAATTTCTGGGCTCAACAAAGATTGAGCTTGTTTAGCCAGAGCGATGAGCTGGTGGAAGTCTTTGCCGATAAAGAGGGTTCTTCCAGATGATGAGAAAGGAATTACCTCCTGGAGGTAAGAAGGCCTAGTTGTATAACTATGCCAAAAACTTTCTGCCTCTAACAGGGCAGTGATTTTGGGGAGAGCCTGTTCACTTTCGACAGACCAGCCTGCATATTCCCGGATATTGGCAAAAATTATGGGAGAAGCGCTATTTTGTGCTTCTATGTCGGTGCTGATCTTTTCCGCATAAGACAAAAACAACGTATTGAATTGTGTGCACCCAATGAGCAATGGATTGACCGGCTGTCTCTTAAGCTTTTCTTGAATGACAGATAATTGGTTTTTGCAAAGCTCTTGGCAGTGGGTTATGCTCTTTCCTGGGAGAGAAAGAGGGTGTAAATCAGTAGATATTGTATTGTGGCAATGGCAGATAAGAACATCTTTAAGAGCAGTTTCCACGCCTGTTTACCCTTTACTGAGCGGCTGATGGCTTTTTGAATAAAGAAGAAATAACAAAATTCAACCGTTTTATTCTGATATTTTTGTTCTATATTGTATAAACAGGCTTAAAAAGCAAAATGATTTCTCTCCTTTCATAAACCAATATCATTGGTCATGACCCCTGATGAACCCGTTGATAACATCACCTCCGCAGGATCACCTTTCTCCAGATGAGGGGAAAAAACATTTTTCCATAACGGATCCTGTTAACCCCTCCACGCCTATAGCACAGCTTCTCATTGGTGTTGTTGTGCGAAAGAGATCCATTCATCATAATGTCTGGGCTACATATAGCTGGGAAGTGGTTTCAGTCATCGAGGGGGCCCCTGAACTTCCCCCATGGTCTGTTATTGAAAATGAGCAGGATGCTGAAATATATTATGCGGGTCATACCCCTTTAAGGCTTTACCCTTATGAAACAGACACACTCAAAGACAACCTTGAAAGCTCCAATCCCTCTGTTTACGTGTTTTTAAGAGAAGATCAGGAGGGAGAATTTCCAGCACTTATAGGTGCTACGGTTTGCACGGGTGAAGCTCAGGCCCATGCCGGTATAGAAGGAGACCGTGTGGAGGCTGTTGCGATGTCTCCTTTAATTTCTGCATGGGTTCATCGTTTTGTCAGCCGTTACCACGTTGAACAGCCCGTCTATAAACGTCAACGCACTCAAAACCGCCATAACAGATGAAGCCCTCCTTCCAGGAGTTTGGAATCTGGAGGCTTCTTCTGCGAGAAGAGAAGGATAAGGAAATAAAATGGACTCTTTTCTTAAACGTTGGGCAAGACTAAAACAGCAAAAAAATCAAACCCCTTCTGAACCCACGTCTAACACTTCTCTTCCTTCTCAAAGTTTATCCCCTCCTCCCTTACAGCCTTCAGCACTTGAGGAGAGAGATCATCCTCAGATTGTTCCCATTCCCTCCTCACCAGAGGGTCTGTTCACTATTGACAGCAGCCAGAAGAGGGAGGATCCCTTTTACAGCGATAAAATCAATGCACTTAAGGCAGATAGGGATTTTTCTGTTTTCTTGCAGGAAGGAATTCCCGACAATATCCAAAAAGAAGCTTTGTCCCTTGCGTGGAGAACAGAAGACAGCATAGCGAATTTTGAAACCCTGGCTGAATATGATTGGAACTTTAATACCCCTGATTATGCCAAGCTCCAACCCACCGATGATATCAAGAGCCTTCTAGCTGATATCTTATCTCCTCCCGCGCCTGCTCCTTCCTCTGAAGAAGGTTTGGACACTCCTGGTGAAGGGATAGCCATTCCATCTTCTGAAAACACTTCATCGATTTCTCCCTTACCTTTTTCAGAATTAGAAGGAGAACGAGAAGAAAAGCCAGACATTCCATCTGATAAAAATCTTAACAATCAGTCAGTTCCGTAAGCTATTCCCGCCAAGTTCATCTTTGTTGCAAAAGATTTCAATATTATTACGAGGAAATCTGTTTAACCCCTGTTATAGGTAAAGGATTATCAAAATACTCTTTACCAGTTCCTCCCTCTCATTGGGCTATCGAGTTCTTCATTTTATACTCCTGAATACTCCAAAAAAGAAACGCTTAACGAAAAGCAGAATAAAAAAGACAAATTGTTATTTCTTAACTTTGACAGTTTTTTTGAAATTCGAACACTAGAGAGTTTTTCACCATGCCAAAAAGCATCCTCATTCAACCTATTCAAAATAGCCCTCTTCCATCTGAGACGCTCGATGAAATTGATCAGCATCGTGGTGAATTCTACCAGTTTCTGGCAAGTCTATTTTTTAAACCCCCGACGCAAACCCAATTGGATTTTCTGGCCTCTTTGAATATTACAGATGACAGTCTCTTTGGCACTGCCCTGAAAAAAATATCTGATCAGGCCCGCCTAGTTTCTGCTCCGCTTGTTAAACAGGAATTCGATGCACTTTTTACAGGTCTGACCCGAGGGGAGGTAATGCCTTATGGCTCATATTATCTGACAGGGTTTTTGTATGAAAAGCCGGTTGCTGACATTCGCACTGATATGGCCAAACTTGGGCTTAAGCGCGCTGAAACCTGCCAGGAGCCTGAGGACCATTTTGCTGTGCTTTGTGCCATCATGGCCCATCTTGTCTCTGCTTCTCTTGATCAGCAAAAGATTTTCTTTGAAGCACATATCCAGCCATGGGTCAATCAATTTTTAGATGATCTGGAAACTGCCCCTTCTGCACAATTTTATAAAAATATTGCAGAGTTAACAAAAATATTTATAGTTTTGGAAATAAAATCTTTTGATTTGGTAACCGCATGAGTGAATTTAAAACCAAAAAATACCCTTCTCCACAGCTCTCTCCTACACCACAGTCCTCTTCTGCAAAGGTGTTTAATCGAAGGGATTTTTTATCGGCTTCTGGCCTTGTCGCGAGCATAACCTCTGCAGGGGTTCTTTTGCCTGCGCTTGATACACCAGCCCATGCTTTCCATACAACACAAAAGCAAACTGCAGCGCGTTATCATAAATCTGCTCACATTGAGCGTTTCTACCAGCTTAACCGTCGATAGGATGCAATAAAGTGCTTTCAAGGCGTAAATCTTCGAGAATAAGGCAGACCTCATCCTATAAGGGTTCTTTTTCGAAGTACGAAAAAGAGGGACTTCCGCACTTAGAATCTTTCCCAGAAAAACATCAAGCAAAACATCCTGAAAACCATGTGCGGAGGCGGGAATTTCTACAATCCTCAGGGCTGCTAACAGCAGGGATTGGCAGTGGTTTTTTCTCTACACAAGCCTATTCTAGCCCTATCAAGTCTGGCCCTATCAAACCTGCTACCTCTTTTTTAGAAGAAGGCGTGGTTGAGAAAAAAACAGTCTGCACCCATTGTTCCGTAGGGTGTAGTGTGATTGCCCAAGTTAAAAATGGCATATGGGTCGGCCAGGAACCCGCATTTGAGAGCCCCATCAATATGGGTTCCCATTGTGCAAAAGGCGCTTCTGTCAGAGAGCTCACCCATGGGGAACGCCGCTTAAAATATCCCATGAAGCTGGAAAATGGGCAATGGAAAAGAATAAGCTGGGAAACTGCCATTGAGGAAGTTGGAAATAAGCTTTTAGAAATACGCAATACTCAAGGGCCAGATTCTGTTTATTGGTTGGGTTCAGCAAAATTTACGAATGAAAGCGCATTTCTTTTTCGTAAGTTTGCTGCCATGTGGGGAACCAATACGATAGACCATCAGGCTCGTATTTGTCATTCAACCACCGTGGCGGGTGTGAGTAATACATTTGGCTTTGGGGCCATGACGAATAGCTTTAATGATATTTATTTCTCTAAGGCCATAATGATTATGGGGGGAAACCCAGCAGAGGCGCATCCTGTTTCCCTTCAGCATATTCTGGAAGCAAAAGAAAGAAATCACGCTCGCCTGATTGTCATTGACCCCCGTTTTACCAGAACGGCTGCCCATTCCACCGACTTTATCCGTATTCGTCCAGGCACAGATATTCCTGTGATCTGGGGTATTATATGGCATATTTTTAAAAATGGATGGGAAGATCGTAAATATTTGCAAGAACGTACCTTTGGCATAGAAGAACTCCGGAAGGAAGTGGCAAAATGGTCCCCTGAAGAAGTCGAAAGAGTAACGGGTGTGCCTGGCCATCAATTAGAAAATGTTGCGCGCATTATGTCGCAAAATCGGCCTTCAACCCTTATTTGGTGCATGGGAGCAACCCAGAAAACTGTAGGAACGGCAAATGTACGGGCCTATAGTATTTTGCAGCTTGTTTTGGGTAATATTGGGGTTTCTGGCGGGGGAGCTAATGTTTTTCGTGGGCACGACAATGTGCAAGGGGCCACGGATATGGGGTTGGATGTTACCACACTGCCAGCCTATATGGGCCTCAGCGAAGGTGCATGGCGACATTTCTGCCGTGTTTGGGGCGTGGATTACGAATGGATGGTCTCTCGTTTTGCTTCTAAACAAATGATGGAGACAAAGGGTATTCCTTCTACTCGTTGGTTTGATGCTGTTCTGGTTGATAAAAGCCAAATTGACCAACCCAATCCCGTAAAAGCCATGGTCGCTTGGGGCCACGCAGCCAATTCCATTAATCGTATGCCTATCATGCGCAAAGCCATGGATAAAATTGACCTTATGCTGGTGGTAGATCCCAACCCGGGAAGCTTTGCCATTGAGGGAAACCGTAAAGAAGGCACTTACCTATTACCGGCAGCAACTGCCTTTGAAGGCTATGGCAGTGTTACTGCTTCTAACCGGTCTCTTCAATGGCGTGAGCAAGTGGTTCCCCCTATTTTTGAGGCCAAGGATGATCTGGAAATCATGTATCTTTTTGCCAAAAAATTCGGCTTTGCTGAAGAGTTGTGCAAAAATATTCAGGTTACCAACAATATGCCCCTGCCTGAAGATATCCTGCGGGAAATTAATATGAGTTGCTGGTCAATTGGTTATACAGGCCAGTCTCCCGAGCGTTTGAAATCCCACATGAAGCACCAGGCGGATTTTGACCCGGTCACATTACGTGCAACAAAGGGCCCAAATAAGGGAGATTATTACGGTTTGCCCTGGCCCTGTTGGGGAAATGCTGAAGTTCAACATCCCGGCACGCCTTACCTCTATAACCCTGATATACCTGTTATGGAGGGGGGGTGTGGTTTCCGGGCCCGTTGGGGGGTAGAGCGGCATGGTCAGACTCTTCTTGCTGAAAATTCTCCTGTGGGTTCAGAAATTAAAGGGGGGTATCCAGAATTTACCTATGCCGTTCTGAAAAAATTGGGATGGGATAAAGATTTAACACCCCAGGAATTGGCAATTATTACAGCCATTGGCGGCCAAAAAATAGACACTGTCAGTTGGCAGACTGACATGAGCGGGGGCATCCAGCGTGTAGCCCTTAAACATGGATGTGCGCCTTTTGGAAATGGAAAGGCAAGGATCCTCGCCTGGAACCTGCCAGACCCTATTCCTGTTCATCGTGAGCCAATCTTTACTCCCCGCAGAGACCTGATAGACCAATACCCAGCCATTTCAGACCGAAGGGACTTCCGCCTGCCCTATCTAAGCCGAAGCATCCAAGAAGTTGATCATGCTAAAAATTACCCTATGATTCTGACTACAGGGAGAATTGTTGAATATGAAGGCGGCGGTGATGAAACACGTTCCAATGCTTGGCTTGCGGAAATTGTTCAGGAGGCGTACGCAGAAATTAGCCGGGAAGATGCCAAAGAACTTGGTATCAAAGAAGGCACTATGATCTGGATTCATGGTGCTGCAGGCGATATCAAGGTGCATGTTCGTGCCCATGTCAGTAATAGAACCGCTAAAGGAGTTGTGTTCATGCCCTTCCACTTTGGAGGAATAACCCAAGGGGTTTCCCAAAGAGAGCGCTACCCTCATGGGGCAGATCCCTATGTGTTAGGTGAAGCAGCTGATCAGCTCACCACTTATGGTTTTGATCCTGTAACGCATATGCAGGAAACAAAAGTTACCCTCTGTCGAGTAGAGGCAGCATAATTATGGTCGATACAACCCCCTCTTCTCCTCGTATGAAATTTATTTGTGATGCTGAGCGTTGTATTGATTGCAACGCCTGTGTTACGGCTTGCAAAAACGAACATGAAATTCCTTGGGGTATTAATCGCAGGCGTGTTGTTACCATTCATGATGGCGAACCCGGAGAGCTTTCCGTTTCCATGGCTTGCATGCATTGCGAGGATCCGCCATGTGCTGCTGTTTGCCCTGTGGACTGTTTTATGCAAACAGAAGATGGCATTGTGCTTCACAACAAGGATTTATGTATTGGCTGTGGGTATTGTTTTTACGCCTGCCCTTTTGGAGCCCCACAATACCCCCAGACGACAAATTTTGGCAGTCGCGGAAAAATGGATAAATGCACCTTTTGTGCTGGTGGCCCCGATGGTTCTACGACCGAGGAAGATTTTAAAAAATACGGCAGGGATAGGCTCTCCGAAGGAAAACTCCCGCTTTGTGCTGAAATGTGTTCAACACGGTCCCTCATGGCGGGTGATGGGAAAACAATAGGCGAAATTTACCGTGAACGTGTCTTACGCAGGGGGTATGGCTCAGAAGCCTTTGGCTGGTCTACGGCCTATAAAAATACTCCCACACCATAGAATTACTGGTCAATATTCATTTTTTATAGGCTAGAACCCTTATGAGTAATCCCCCTGTCAAACAAAGATCTTTCAAGGCCCTTTTGGCGTTTTTACTGTTTTGCCTGGTTTTTCCTTCTGCTGTGGGAGTAGCCCAGACAATACCCCAAAATTTACCCAATACTCCTGCTCATGTTCTAGAGCAGAAACTTGATACCACGGTTCTTCCGCCCACGACACGGGGTTTTGTGCATATTCCTGACCAAAAGGCGGCTGTTCTCGTTCAGCCTCCAGGAAAAATCTTTCGGTTTTTTCATAAATATATTCAATTCTGGGTGGATATTTTAGCTATTCTTGGCACGCTTATTGCTATTGCTGGGCTTTATTGGCTGGCTGGGCCCATGGATTATACACCAGATGCCAGGAACCGCCGTCTATTACGATTTAAGTTTATTGAACGTCTGGGGCATTGGATTACCGCTATCAGTTTTGTACTTTTAGCGGTTACGGGCCTTAACATGGTATTAGGGCGGTGGCTCTTAATGCCGTTGATGGGAGATAACTCTTTTTCAGCTTTTTCTGCATGGGGAAAAACCATTCATAATTTTGTGGGCTTTCCTTTTATTTTGGGTCTAGCAATTATCCTTATTGCTTTTTTCAGGTATAATATCCCTCGTAAAATTGATCTTCAATGGATGAAACAAATGGGGGGTATGTTTAACAAAAAACACGTCCCTGCAGATAAATTCAATGCTGGTCAAAAGATGATCTATTGGATTGCCGCTTTCTTTGGAAGTGCCCTTGTCTTAAGTGGTTTGTGCCTGCTTATTCCCTTTGCCCTATTTGGCATATTAGGTATGCAAATCACTCTTGTTTTTCATTCCTGTGTGGCCATTTTTATGATTGTTGTTATTCTTGGCCATGCCTATTTGGGAGTATGGGGGGTCAAGGGCTCCTTCCCTGCCATGACGAATGGCACAGTAGATTTAAACTGGGCTCTTACCCACCATGAAATCTGGGCTAAAAAAGAAGAAAGTGCCCATCCTCAAAACCTTTCATAACACTAAAAATCCCTTTGTCAGATTAGGGATTACTCGCAGAGGTGCTAAAAGCTACTTTTGCTGGTATGGTAAAGTCAGACTGTAATATGATCCTGGCAAGGCTAGCTCCAGCAAAAACAATTAAAGCTGCAAGAATAATACACTTCATATGTCCTCTCTTTTTTTAGTAAATTATAGTCTTTTAGTCAGTTATAGTCATTCAATAATTTTTTATAATCCAATTCGGGTAAATGATATATTTGCCCTTTTTAAATCTTTCAATACACAGGTTTCCTATGGTTCAGCTCTCAGACGACTGCTGCAATGCTTCTTCTTCCTTACTCCGTGTAGAACAAGCCAGAGAAATTATTCAACGTAATTTTAGCATAGCAGTTCTTAAAAAAACTCTCTCTTTAGAGGATACTGAAAACCTTGTCCTTGCGGAAGATATTATCGCCCCCTTTTCTCTTCCGCCGCACGATAACTCTGCTGTAGATGGCTTTGGTATTTCTTATGCTGACTTGGCCAAAATGTCTCCGCCTTATCAATTTGCTCTTCAGGGAACAGCAAAAGCAGGCCATGTTTTTCCGGATCCCCTTTTGCCGTTTCATGCCATAAAAATTTTTACAGGGGCGGTTCTTCCATCGAATGTTGATACCATCTATATGCTCGAAGATTGTGAAATAAATGGTGATAAGGTTACAGTCCCTGCAGGTTTAAAAAAAGGCTCTAATACCAGACAGGCCGGTGAAGATATAACAAAGGGGCAAGTCATTCTTCATCAAGGTATACGCCTTCGTCCTTCTCATATAGGGGTTGCGGCCTCTTTGGGATTAACAGCGCTTACATGTTATATGCCTTTAAGAGTAACAATTTTTTCTTCAGGAGACGAAATTACACGCTCTTCTCAAATGTCGTATAAAAAGGAAGCAGGCCGTATTTTTGATAGTAATACGCCCATGCTCAAATCTCTTTTACATCGCTTGGGGGTCGATGTGACCGATGGGGGCGTTCTCCCAGATCACCCCCAAACCATTCGGTATAAACTCCAAGAGGCAAGCCAGAGGGCAGACCTTATCATCAGTAGTGGAGGGGTTTCTGTTGGAGAGGAAGACCACATGAAAGCGGTTATTACAGAAATTGGAAAAATAGATTTCTGGCGGTTAGCCATTAAGCCCGGCAAACCATTAGCTATGGGGTATATTGGCCAAATTCCATATGTGGGTTTGCCTGGTAACCCTGTTGCATCCTTTGTAACATTTGCTGTTATTGCGCGCTTTTTAGTAGCCCAACTGGGGGGAGAAAGGCCTTTTAACCTCCCAGTGTATAATGCGATTGCTGATTTTTCTTATCAGAAAAAAATTGGCCGGAGAGAATATTTGCGGATTACGCTTACTCGTTCTGAGGGGATCCTCAAAGCTCATAAATTCCCTCGTGAAGGAGCAGGTATTCTTACGTCTCTGACCAATAGCCATGCTTTAGCAGAACTTCCAGAAAGATTAACCTCTCTCTCCCCCGGAGATCCCATTAGCTTTATTCCTCTGGAGGCTATTTATGGATGAATTCGCGCTTATACCCAACCCTAACGATGAAAAACTTCTCCAAACGCTTTCAGGCTTAGATGAGTCAGGCCAGCCCGTTATTATTAAGGTTCCTGTAGAACGTCCTTTAACCTTGTTTCTCAATGGTCAGGAAATTGTTACCATGATGACGATTGGGGACTATCCAGAATATCTAGCCACAGGCTATCTCCTCAATCAAAATATGCTGACTCTCAAGGATAAGATTACCGCTATAGACGTTGATGAAGACCTTGGCGTTGTTGTGGTTAGGACAGATCAAAAAACCAATTTTGAAGAAAAACTCAAGAAGAAAACCATAACATCAGGCTGTGCCCAGGGTACAGTCTTTGGCGATATGATGGAGCGTTTTGAATCAATTCATCTCAATAAAGAGGCCATTCTTTTAACATCCTGGCTGAAAGACCTTTTTCTAAAAATCACTCATCAACCAAGCCTTTATCTTGAGGCAGGAGCAATTCACGGATGTGTTTTATGCCATGAGGTGAGCCCACTCATTTACATGGAAGATGTAGGGCGCCACAATGCAATTGATAAACTGGCCGGCTATATTTACCATCAAAACCTAACAACAGAAGATAAAATCCTCTATACCACTGGCCGTCTCACCTCTGAAATGGTGATAAAAACCGTTCAGATGCAAATTCCTATTCTTATTAGCCGTTCTGGCTTTACAGCCTGGGGGGTAGAGCTGGCCCGAAAAGCTGGGCTAACTCTCATTGGTAGGGCAAAAGGAAGCCGCTTTATAGCTTTATCTGGGCAAGAAAGAATAAAGTTTTCACCTTCAAAATTTTAAAAGTTTATACATGACCTCTCAAGATCCTATCACTGCTGTTATTCTTGCTGGTGGGCTTTCCTCTCGTATGGGGGGAGGCAATAAAGGTTTAAAGCTATTGAACGGCCAACCCTTGCTAACCTATATTATTAAAGCCATTACTCCACAGGTAAGCCATAGTGTTATTAATGCCAATGGCCCGCCAGAAGCGCTTCATTCTTTTCATCTTCCCATTCAAGTTGATACCTTACCTGGTTTTCAGGGCCCTTTGGCAGGAATATTAGCAGGAATGGAGTGGGCATTACAGCATGTACCCTCGTGCCAATATATTGTAACAATACCAGCTGATTCGCCTTTTATTCCTTCAAATCTGGTAGAAAAACTGAAAGAAGCCCAGCAAAAACACCACACCATCCTTGCTCTGGCCAGATCAAACGGGCAGTGCCACCCCGTTGTTGGTCTTTGGCCCCTTACCTTACACCATGCCCTTCATGAGGCATTAACGAGGGAGAAAATTCATAAAATACTTCGCTTTACAGAAAAATATTCCTTAGCATATGCTGATTTTTCAGTGGAAGATATTGACCCTTTCATGAATATTAACACCCCTCAAGACCTCCAAAAAGCAGAAGAACTTATGACCCGACAGGGGCTCTAATAAGGCTCTAATCATATAGAGACTCTAATAATAAGGGGGTTATTCTATTATGCTAAACCCCATGGCCTTCAGGTGGCTTCGTATTGTTGGCGTATGCAGCAATTGAAGAAATTTTTGAACAGCTGGGCGATGAAGACGGCTTTTGGGAATAAGAAAGTCATACTCCTCTGGCCGTAAGGCGATAAACCCCAACCCATAGGATTTCGCTACGGTTTCTATTGTTACACCCCAATCAGCTCGTTTTTGCTGCACAGCCGCCGCAACAGCATTGTGTGAACGGGTCGTATGCAAGTAACCCTCAGGTTTAAAATTATTTAAGAACGCATCAATCACCACTCGGGTACCGCTGCCTGCATTGCGGTTGATCATCAACAATGAATGGGTTTTGATGACTTCTAAAAACTCACTGGGGGTTTTGGCATCCTTTAAAAAGGTGGCATCCTTTCTAAAGACAATACCCTGTAAACGCCCATATCCCTTTATTAGAGTTAAATCGGGTGTGACACAGTGCGTATTATATTGGCCTGTTTTGGGATCTATCAAATGGATACCCGCAATATCACATTCTTCCTTCTGGGCAGCTTGTACTCCACCCATACTGCCAATAGAAAAAGTTTTAACAAGCATGCCGCTTAAACTTTCTTGACTAACAAGATAATCCAACCCCGTACAATGGCTACCGATAATAACAAGGTCAGGCATATGAAGATGTTGCCCGATAATCTGCACCTGAACTTCAGTTCCTGCTGTAAGCTGCTCGGTTAAGGCTGGAATGGAAAAAAAACCATCAGCTTGGCTAAAGCTAGTCACCGAGCCAGATCCTTTTGCAATCGGGTAAGCGATATAGTCTTCTAAAGAATTCCGAATAAGAGAGACCATGACATATTCTGTTCTGCCCCGATCAGAATTTTGAGTTATAGCGAGCTTAGCAGAAATCTCATTTTTACTATCCTCTGGCCGAAAGCTCATGCGCCGTAGAAGAGGGGCAATAAATTCGTGAAAAGTAAAAATAGCCGAGGTTGGAAAACCAGGCAGTATAGCCACAAGCTTATGACCACTGACAGCAACACATAAAGGTTTACCGGGTTTTAAGGCAACCCCATGAAAAATAATGCCGGGATCTTTTAAAAGGGCTACACAATGATAGGCAATATCCCCTGCCCCCTTGGAGGTTCCACCTGAAAGAAGCACAATATCAGCCTTATCCAGAGCCTGATTCAACTTTTCCTTTATGGCCTCTCTTGTATCTACAGCAATACCTAGATAGAGAACTTCTGCACCGGCTTCCTCAGCAGCGGAACCCAAAATGGCGGCATTACTATCGTAAATCTGACCTGGAGGCAAAGGGTTTCCTGGGGCTACAAGTTCATCTCCTGTTGAAAAAACAGCCACAACGGGCTTCTCCCATACAGGCACCTTGCTCAACCCAATTGCTGCCAACATGCCAATTTCTCTTGAGGTCAGTAGCTGGCCTTGACGAAGGATGAGTTCTCCATTGCTCATATCTGACCCAGAAGAGGAAATAAATTGCCCAACATTGGCAGACTGATAGACTAGTAATTGGGGATCCCCCGCAGGGTCTTCCCGAAGGTCAGTTTGTTCTACCATGACAACAGCATTGGCCCCTCGGGGTATCATTCCTCCTGTAGCAATGGCGGTGGCTGTTCCTTTTGTAACCTCATATTCCGGCGTTTTGCCGGGAGTGATAATTTCTGGCAGCAAGGATAAACAGAGGGGGTTTTGTGGGTGGGCAGAAAAAATATCCTCCACACGTAGGGCAAAACCGTCAACTCGGGAACGGTCAAAACCTGGGACATCTATCGAAGAGTAAATATCCTCTGCCAGCACCCTTTCCCGTACCTGATGTAAAGGTTTATAAGAAACCTTGGGGGATAAGGCCACAAAGGCTTCCTGGATACGGCTTTTTGCCTCCTCAAGCGAAACAACATTTAAGAACTGTTCTTGCCTTAACGTTTTAATTTGTTCAGCAGAAAGTTTTTTAGAATGTCCTGTCATGACTACTCTGCCCAGCCCTTAAGAATATAATGGAATAAAATCAACATCAGTTCCTGCGGCGTAGCCCTCGCAAAAATCGGGAATCGGGATAAAACCATCTGCCTGAAGAAAGCCTATTTCTTGCCCATAGAGAGGATAAACCCTCTCAGCTTCCAATCGTGCAGGCACATAACTGGCCACTCCTACAGGAGAAACAAGCCGTGAAGCTAATGTCTTTTTACATGCTAACCATGCTAGAGGCGCATGTTTGGTTTGCAGGGAAAGAAGAGGATCAATACAGGCCACAAAGACCTGCAAACTCGACAAAGGAGTAGAAGGGACAATATGGCAGAATAACTCACCATTCTGGCGCGGATTCTGCCATTTAAACAAACCGTAAGTTTCACATCCTTCTATGGCTACACCATAGAGAAGGTTTTCTCCGCCTTGAGCATACACAGAAGGTGCAGAACAATCATCCTTTCCCCAGCCACTCCCGCCGACAATAATAATATTTTGTCCCGCCATTACGGCTTCTGAAATACATTTTTCTAGATTATCTTCAGTAATCTGTACACATTCTATCTGATTTATATATTTTTTTAAAAAATTACGATATGTTTTTTTTATCCATGACGCATGAAGTTTATTTTTATGAATTATAATCAGGCGAAGTAAAGGCTGTTTATAAACGGAAATGAAAGATATTGAGAAGGAATGGAGTGCATCTATATGTCTTTGTTGTATTTTTGTATATTTTCTGAGAAGAACGTGCTGTGGATAAAAAACTTCCCCAGGGGGAATAATACCATAACCCGGCTGAAATGGATGGGTAACTCTATAACTGGAAGGGTTTTCTTCCATCAGATCTGCATAGGGGATAATAATATCTCCTTCTTCAGTAATTTTTTCTCCAGCGATGATATCTCTTACCTGGTGTCTTCTATCCAAAACTACAGGAAAATAGTCAGAGGCACCTTCTGTTAGCTCAGATTGTGTTAATATGCCGTTAAACAAGGCATAACGCTCCTTAGGCCAGAAAGACTCCATAAGAATATCTTCAGCCAGGTAATAACCGAGGGCTTCTTTTAAAGAAATATCTTCAATTTCCTGTTTATAAGCCTGATTATTCACAATTTTTAAAAAATCATCTTGTGAAATGAGGGAGCGAACCCCAAAAAAAGAAAAATTATCCATATCAACAGGCGCTTCATCACCATAATTTTGATTTCTCTATCACTCTATACCATTTATATAATGACAGAACATTTTTTATTACGGCTTCTTACGATGTCGCCTTATCTTGAAGATTATTCATTATTATGACCAAACTTCTCTCCCTCCTGGTTGGAAATCTTGCACCTCTCTCAACCGATAAACACCATGTGGTGTCAGGAATAGATAAAACACCACAAAAAGACCCCCAGTGGTTGGGAAGAGAGGGTTTTACGAACGATCATCAGGGCGATAAGGTTCACCATGGGGGGCCTGAAAAGGCTGTTCATCATTATCCATTTGAGCATTACGCCTTATGGCGCCAGCTTTTTGGCCCTTGTCACAGATTAGCTAGGCCAAGTGCCTTTGGTGAGAATTTTTCTACCATAGGTATAACAGAACAAACAGTAGCAGTTGGCGATGTGTTTGAAATCGGTGAGGCCATAATTGAAGTAAGCCAGCCAAGACAGCCCTGCTGGAAGCTGAATGTAAAATTCGATATTCCTGCTCTAGCACTCAAACTCCAAACCACGGGTATGACAGGTTGGTATTACCGAGTTATACAAGCAGGTTTTGTTAAACCAGAAGATAATTTTAAATGTCTTGAACGTAAGACTCCTTTCTGGAGTATTGAAAAAATCAACACGGTTGTTTTACGTTGCCGCACCACCAATGCTGAACTTCTCACAGAACTTGCTGAACTCCCTTCCCTTTCTGCCAACTGGAAAGCTCTCATCCAAAAGAGATTGGCCCTAAAACATATAGAGGATTGGACAGATCGCCTTAATGGTAAAAACCCCCTCCATAAAACCGAGCAGCTTACAGGGATAAAAGAGAAAACCCAAAGTCACCCTAGGCCCAAGAAACTCTAGGCCAAAGGCTTCCTCTATATGCCAATTCAAGATTAAATATCTAGGTTAGAAACCTTTAGGGCATTATTAACAATAAAATCTCTTCTTGGTTCAACGACATCCCCCATTAAGGTAGAAAACACATCTGAGGCATTTTCAACATCACTAACTGTGACTTGCAATAAAGTACGCGTAACCGGGTCTAGGGTTGTTTGCCATAACTGGTCATCATTCATCTCTCCAAGGCCTTTAAAGCGGTTGATACTCACCCCTTTACGCCCTATAGCTAAAAGCTTTTCCAATAAACTCGCCGGCCCTGCAATAGAATGCTCTTCTGCTTCCATCACCAATTGTGCAGGTTGAGCAAAATGGTGAATATATTCTTCATATTCACCCGTCAATTTCTCAACTTCGCTTCCTCTGAGGCGATCTTTGGAAAGATAATAGGATTCCCTTACCCCCCGAACGGTTCTGACAAGTTCTACTTCTTTCTCACCAATGCGAACCTGCCATCCTTTTTCTGCTGTTAGGGAATTAGCATCCAAACGTTTTTGTAACTCTTCAAGAGTCTTTTCCGATAGATCAGAACATAAGCCTGAGAGAAAAACCTGCTCCATAATCCACATAGGAATTTTGGGTGCTAAGCGGTTCAGAAGAGAAGTAAGATGATGCAGTCCCTTTGCCCTTTGCATAAAGTCATCTCCTTCCAAAAAGCGCCCATCAGCGTATACAAACTTGGCCTTTTGCAAGGTTCTTTCTAGAAGATAATTTTCCAAAGCAGCATCATTTTTCAAATAATGCTCCTCATTTCCCCTTTTGGCTCTGTAAAGCGGAGGCTGAGCAATGTAGAGAAACCCTTTTTCAACCAGCTCTGGCATTTGGCGAAAGAAAAAGGTTAAAAGAAGGGTACGAATATGTGAACCATCCACGTCAGCATCTGTCATAATAACAATACGATGATAACGCAGCTTCTCTAAGGAGAATCCACCCTGGTCAACCTCACCACGACCTATCCCTGTACCGAGAGCCGTAATGAGTGTTCCAATCTCTGCAGAACTCAGCATACGGTCAAAACGGGCACGCTCCACATTTAAAATTTTCCCTTTAAGGGGAAGGATGGCTTGGAAGCGCCTATCCCTACCCTGTTTGGCAGTGCCACCAGCCGAATCTCCCTCAACAATAAAAAGTTCGGCTTTCTTGGGGTCTCTTTCCTGGCAGTCTGCCAGTTTCCCAGGGAGTGAGGAAATATCCAAAACCCCTTTACGGCGGGTAAGCTCGCGAGCCTTACGGGCGGCTTCACGGGCTGCTGCTGCATCCAGAACCTTAGAGACGATCAGCTTGGCCTCTTTAGGGTGGGTTTCTAACCAGTATGAAAGGGCATCGGTGACAGCAGAATGCACGATAGGCTGTACTTCTGAAGAAACAAGCTTATCTTTTGTTTGAGAGGAGAATTTTGGGTCTGGCACTTTTACCGAAAGAACCGCTGTTATTCCTTCCCGCATGTCTTCGCCCACAAGGTTTTGGGCGTCTTTTTTGCCGATGCTCTCGGTATATTTTCCCAATACTCGTGTAAGGGCTTGCCTAAACCCTGCCAGATGCGTTCCCCCATCGCGCTGAGGAATGTTATTGGTAAAACATAACATGGTCTCGTGGTAGCTATCATTCCAGGAGATCGCAAATTCAACCTTGATATCACTATCGCTTTTCTCAATTTTTTCCATAATAGGGGGCTGAAAAAGAGGAGTCTTACTTTTATCGAGCCAACTGACAAAAGCAGCAAGCCCTCCCTCATAAAAAAATCGTTCAGTTTTAGGCTCATCACTTCGATAATCATTGAGGATGATTTCCATCCCTGAATTGAGAAAGGCAAGTTCTCTTATCCTTTTTTCCAGAATGGAAATATCAAAATCAGTATTGGTAAAGGTTTCTTTGCTGGGTTTAAAGGTTACTTCTGTGCCGGTAGGCTCGCTACTCTCTCCCTTACAGATCAGGGGCTCTTGTGTTTCTCCATGTTTAAAATGGACAAAATATTCCATTCCGTTCCGCCACACGGTCACGGCCATTTTCTCAGAAAGGGCATTTACCACCGCGGCCCCTACCCCATGCAACCCACCTGAAACCTTATAGGAGTTCTGGTTAAATTTTCCGCCAGCATGCAAGCGGGTCAACACAACCTCAGCTGCACTTATTCCTTCTTCTTCATGCATATCAATGGGGATACCCCGCCCATTATCACGAACTGTGACACTCCCATCGGCATTCAGGCTAACCACACACCGGTCTGCAAAACCGGCCTGCATTTCATCTACAGCATTGTCTATAATTTCAAATACCATATGATGCAGGCCAGACCCATCATCTGTATCCCCAATATACATGCCCGGCCGCTTGCGTACAGCATCTAGACCTTTCAATACAGAGATTGACGTGGCATCATATTCAGAATTGTCGGATGGGTCTGTAGGTGAGGCCAGATTTTCTGACATAGATATTGAGTACTCCAAAAAATAACCTTGCTGCAATATAACGTAAAAAGCTTTTTTCACCTAGCCATTAGTCAGCTTTCTTTCACTTTCTCGTAAAAAACCATCCTCTATATTAAAAAAACTCGCGTGCCCCTTTAAAGGGAAGAAAGGCTCTTTATCATTTCCTGTTAAAAAGACAGAAGAGGGATAAGACCCTATAACTGAGAGGATTTTTTCCCTAAACTGACTATCGAGGTGAACAAGGGGTTCATCAAGCAATAAAATGGGTGCTTTACCTTCTATTTTATGGATTAATTGTGCATGGAGCATAACCAGACCCAGAAGAAGGGTTTTTTGTTGCCCTGTGCTGGAAATCGATGCTAATCGGCCTGTTATTCTATCTGAAAGGCTAAAATCAGCCTTATGGGCGCCATAAGAAGTGCTCCCCATCTGCAAATCTTCCCCTCTTTTATTTTTTAAGGCCTCTTTAAGCCAATTTTCTACTTCCACAGCCGGAAAATAATCTAATTTCTCAGCTATGGGGCATAGCAAATCCAGATGAATTTCGGGGAATCCACTTTCTGTAGAAAATTGGCTTCTGTTCAACATGTGGCAAAATTGCCGCCGAGAAGCTGCAATAGCTACAGCATGGCGCGCTATGGAGTATTCCAGGGCGGTGAGCCAATCTTCATCTTTCCGATTTTGTAAAAAAAAAGTATTTCTTTGTTTGACAGAATGGTTGTGCGCAATAATTTCCTGCCCATGAAAGGGGTTGTAGGATAATATTAATCGATCAAAAAACTGCCTTCTCCCAGAAGCCCCCTCACTAAAAAGCTGGTCCATTTTTGGAGTAATCCATACTGCCGTAACATGTTGGGCCAGAAGCTGCCTGTTTTTTACAGGTTCTCCATTCAGCTGAAAAAGCCGCCCCCTGCCCAGATTGGCAATATGGTTTCCGGTAGAAACCGTAAAACTGTCGGAATCAACCTGGATTTTGGCATAAACCCCCCACCGACTGGCCCCTTTACGCAAGAGCATCTCTGGTGCTGCTTGTCTAAGACCTTTTCCTGGAGCCAGAAGTGAAATCGCCTCTAGAAAATTGGTTTTTCCACTTCCGTTGGCACCCGTTAGAATAATAATATGTTCAGAGGATGCCCATTTTAGACTGGTATAGTTTCTAAAATCACTAATAGTGAGCTGAAGCACTTTTTGCATAAAATGGCCATACTGCCCCTTACGGCCTTACACTATTATGCTTTATACCCGCATTGGCATTAAAACATAAAGAACGGAAGGGTTATGAATATCCTTGATAAGGGCTGGTGAAGAGCTATCGGAAAAAGAAAATTCTACATCTTTTTCAACCTGATCAGTAATATCGTTTAAATAACGGGCTTGAAAGCCAATTTCCATTTCTTCTGCCTCGTAGGAAATATATTCTTCATCAAGCTGCTCTTCGGCAGTACCTTGCTCTTGGCTGGTGGCAATAAGAGTCAGCAAACCTTTTTTTAAAGAAAGCTTCACTGGGCATGACCGCTCTTGGCTAATGGCAGCAACCCTTGCAACCGATGAGGAAAAATCTTCTTTTCCCACACGAAGAATACGGTCGTTATTTTGGGGAATAACACGCTCATATTCTGGAAATGTACCATCAATGAGCTTAGACTTTAAGGTAACATGCCCAATAACAAACTCAATAAGATTATCAGACAAGGCAACCTGAATGGTTTCTGGTGCCTCATCTAAAAGTTTATAGAGTTCGTAAACTGTTTTACGGGGAATGATAATTCCCGGAATTTCCTCTGCTCCTTCCGGTACTTCTGTTTCTATACGCGCAAGCCTATGGCCATCTGTTGCAACAGCCCTGAGCATTTTCCCCATATGGCCTTCGGAGACATGCAAATAAATCCCATTCAGATAATAGCGTGTCTCTTCGGTTGATATGGCAAACCGTGTATGTTCAATTAACCCCTGCAACACCTTGGAGGAAACTTTGAAACGATAGGAAAGTTCCTTATCGGCCATAACTGAAAAATTGCTCGCATCAAGTGTATTAATGCTGGTGGCAAACCGCCCGGAACGCAAGTGTAGCGGGTTATCGTCTCCAGGTTGTTCCAGCTCAATGTCCACCCCATCTCTAAGCTTTCTTACGATATCATATAAGATGGCAGCTGAAACGGTTGTGGCCCCTTCTTCTTGCACGAGGGCATCAATGGTTTCAACAACCATTATTTCCGTGTCTGTGGCGGTCAACACGAGCGTATTTCCTTCAGCCTTAAGCAAAACATTGGCTAAAATGGGGATTGTATTTCGTTTCTCTGCAACACTTTGAATATGGGCAAGCGCTTTAAGAAGAGTTGTACGGTCAACCTTTAATTTCATATCACCACAACGTCCTAACTGGGAAAACTCGTCAATTATTTTAGACTATAAAAGGATTATAAAAAGCATAAATGAAGAATTCTGCTCGCTTATATAACACTCCCTTCAGGCTGATCATTTAACTCTCTAGCATACGGCGTAGCAATTCGACATCTTCTGCAAAAGAAGTATCACGCTCCATCAGTTCTGCAACACGGCTTACGGCATGCATGACGGTGGTATGATCTCGGTTACCAAACTTTCTTCCAATTTCTGGTAACGACCGGCTGGTAAGTTGCTTGGACAAATACATGGCCACTTGCCTAGGCCGTGCTACTGCCCTCGCGCGCCTGGCAGATGACATATCTGTTAAGCGAATATTCCAGTGTTCGGCAACCTTCTTTTGTATTTCTTCTATCGTCACCCTACGATCATGCGCTTTAAGCATATCGTGGAGCACTTCGTGGGTTGCATCTAGGGTAATGGGACGGTTAAACAAATTAGCATGGGCAACCAGACGGTTAAGAGCTCCTTCCAGTTCCCGAATATTTGACGTAATCTTATGGGCCAAAAATTCCATGACCTTCGCAGGGACCTCTACACCTGAAGCTTGGGCCTTGGCCTCTAGAATCGAGATGCGCAGTTCAAAGGTTGTGGCATGAATATCGGCAACCATGCCACACCCCAATCGTGTCCGCAAACGATCTTCTAACCCTGAGAGGTCAGAAGGGGATTTGTCAGCAGAGATGACAATCTGCCGTCCAGCATCAACTAGAGCATTGAAAGTGTGGAAAAATTCTTCCTGAGTATTATCTTTGCCTATCAGGAACTGCAAATCATCAATCATGAGAACATCAACAGAACGAAGATGTTCCTTAAACTCCATGGTAGATTGTGAGCGAATAGCAGCAATAAAGCGGTACATGAATTTTTCAGCAGACATATAAGCGACTGAAACTTTTCCACCCTTTAAAAGCTCTGCTCCAATGGCATGCATAAGGTGGGTTTTCCCTAAACCAACCCCCCCATAGAGAAACAAGGGGTTAAACCCTGGGCTTACCGGTTTTTCGGCAACCCGCCTGGCACAGGCATAGGCAAATTCATTGGGTTTTCCAACAACGAATTTGTCAAAAGTAAAACGTAGATCTAAAGGCGCTGCCAGATCAGAACGGAACTCCGACCCTTGGCGCTCTTCCTTTTCTTCCTCTTCAATAACCGCAGCTTGACCTTGGGCAGTAGTGAAACCCTGATTTGAAAAGCCTGAGTCCTGGTCACGAGCCTCTTGGCGATGCACGCTTGCAGAATCACTCTCTTGGAGAGTCTGACCGAGGTTATTAGCGTTTAAAACTTGCGAGGATACCGAAGCCACCTGAAGTTCTATACGGGAAATATGGGGGCATTCAACCTGCCATAAAGCGGTAAGCTTGTCGCCATACTGGGCTTTAACCCAGTCTCGTAAAAAACGGGTAGGAAGAAACAGGGTAATCTCTTCATCCTCAGAAAAGCCAAGCCGTATCGGCTTTAACCACGTACGGTATTCAACTTCGCCCAGTTCTTTTTGCAGCCGACTACAAATTCTTTCCCAATGCATTTCAAGGATAGGAATCATAGAGCCTGTTTCGTCGTCCATTACATGATTCCCCGCTGATATAACGGTTGATTTAGAGTTGGATTCGTTTTTGCAGTCATAAGTCGTTTGCTGCCCCTGCTTTACACCATGCCTCAACCAATTACACAATACGATAGGTTGTTAAAAATCTCAAACCAGTAAAGTTATTACTATGTTCTTGAGCCGCGGCTTTACCAAAATTCAGAAAGACAGCAACAAGAAAGCCAATAACTCCTTAATGGCTTATACATTACACTATTTAAGATTTCTTCAAAGATAGGATTACCTTTATAAAAAGGCAATGAGATTTTTCTCCAATTATTTTTACGTCAAACAATACAAGTTTTTATATTGCCATCATGGAGAGTGCCAGAATCATGAGAGTTTTGCAAAAAAATGCCAAGGCATTTAAAAAACGCTCCACACCTCTAATACTGAACTTGTTCTTAATTAACCTAAGGTGTGCCTAGAATTCTAATGTTTCAGGATATAAGAGAGCAAGACAACACAAGAACAGGCACTAATTAAGTACCTATTCTTTCATCACCTGCTTCAAAACTCTATTAGACGGTAACTAAATTTTTAATCCGCCCTGAGAGACGAGACAGCTTACGAGCAATGGTATTTTTGTGCACAACCCCTTTTGAAGCTGCACGTTGCATTTCTGGTTGAGCAATCTTTAAAGCTGTTAGAGCTTCTTCTTTATTACCAGAGGCAATAGCATGCTCTACCTTTTTGATAAAGGTCCGCATACGAGATTTACGAGCGGTATTACGGGCTGTTCTCCGTTCCGTCTGACGGATGCGCTTACGCGCTGATGCGATATTCGCCATGTTTTTCTATTCTGCCGTTCCTAGAAGCTAAAAAAAGTCTTAAACTTGAGCGCGATTGGAATAAACCCAGATGCGCAGTTGAATTTGATCATTCTCTTACTTTACTTCTACAAGTCTCGTCAAGAAGTGAATAGAGATTTTACTATATTTTTATAGTATTTGGAGAAAGGATTTTCTCTTTTCAGGCTTAATTTAAGAATAAGGGGAAGATTTTCGTCTAGCTGGTCAAAACAGCACAAAAGGATTTTGAGTTTTATGAAAATTTTGCAATCCGACCATAAGGTCGTCTTGAGCAGCTTTTAAAGAGCTATATTTAAAGGACTATACCTTTACTTAAAGGGCTATACCTTTTGGCAATTCCTACAATAAAAGGTCGAGCGTCCTGCAAGAAAACGGCTTTCAATGACGGTTCCGCAGTGTTTACAAAGGGCATCTTTACAGCCATAAACTTTCCATTCTTTTTGGAAATACCCCATTGAGCCATCAGCTTTCACATAATCCCTCAGACTTGACCCCCCAGCCTCAATGGCCTGTGCAAGAACAGCCTGCAGGGCGGCCTTAAGTTTTTTAACCTCGTAACTCTTTAAGGAGCTTGCTGCCTTAAAAGGGGAAATCTTTGCTACAAACAAGGCTTCATTCACATAGATATTTCCAAGGCCTGCTACCACCCTCTGGTCTAATAAAACAGACTTGATCGCAGCCTTATGACGGCTTAGTTTCTGGTGAAAATACTCAACCGTAAAGGTTGGATCAAAAGGCTCCTTTCCGAGATGTCTTAACAATGGATGGTCACCCTCCAACCCAGTTTTTGCCAAATCCACTATTCCAAAACGCCTCGGATCAATAAGAGAGAAATGTATCCCCTCCTTTGTCTCAAAACTTAAATGTTCATGGGGGGTTATGATATCCAACGGCCGAGATTTTAAGAGAACTCGGCCCGACATCCCTAAATGGAGCAGCAATGTCCACGAGTGAGATAAGTTCATGCAGATATATTTTGCCCTGCGCGTGAAACCCAGTATACTGCTCCCTTCTAGGCATTCTTTTAAATTGGCCGGAAAAGGCTTACGCAAGTCGGCCCGCCGAACTGTAACAGATTGGATACAATGCCCACTCAGGCTTTGGGCCATTCCCCGCATAATGGTTTCAACTTCCGGCAATTCTGGCATAATAGTTTCTCACCACTCTTTAATATTATTATTACAAGGCTACCCTATATCATGAACTCCCTTCCTCACGACAGCGCAATTTCTGGACAAGCTCCTGAAAATACAACAGATTTTGGCTATAAGAATGTTCCTGTTAAAGAAAAAGAGCAGTTAGTACGGGCGGTTTTTGATAGTGTAGCCCCAAAATATGATATTATGAATGACCTTATGTCTTTGGGAATCCATAGAGTCTGGAAGAAAATATTCATCACTGACCTTCGCCCTTCACCCTCTGCCACGCTTTTGGATCTTGCAGGAGGAACAGGGGATATTTCGTTTGGTTGGCTTGGAAAAGGTGGCGGTAATGCCATTCTCAGTGATATCAATTTTTCCATGCTCTCTGTAGGGCGCGAGCGCGCATTGGAGCGGGCCTTGGTTTCCCGCCTTGAGTTTGCAGTTATTGATGCTGAAAATATTGCCCTTCCAAACGGAAGTGTGGAGCGGGTCAGTATGGCTTTTGGGCTCAGAAACTGCACCAACAAGCTGGCGGTCTTAAAGGAAGCTTATAGAGTCTTAAAACCAGGTGGGCGGTTTTTATGCCTTGAATTTTCAAAAGTGGCCATCCCCCCCCTCTCTCCTCTTTATGATATATGGTCTTTTAAAGTTCTTCCTGAAATGGGCGCTCTTATTGCCAAAGATAGGGAGAGTTATCAATATTTGGCAGAGAGTATCCGTATGTTTCCTAATCAGCAAACCCTAGCTGATATGTTCGAGGAAGCGGGCTTTGAAAAAGTGAGTTACCAAAACCTTTCTGGTGGAATAGCAGCCATTCATTCCGGCTGGAAACTCTAGCTATTCTGGATCAATAGGTTGGCTTGACCTTCTATCATCATGAAATTTTCGCTCACCAAGATTGACCTTATCTTTTTAAACGACACCCCTGCTTAAACAATACCCCTACGAAGGATATATATGTCTGAAGCTTCCCTGACACCTTCATCCAAAAAAGTTCTTATGATTATTACGGGTGGCATTGCTGCCTATAAAACCATTGAGCTTACAAGAGCTTTAGTACGAGAAGGTTTGCAGGTCCGTTGTGTTCTGACCGCAGAGGCGGCCCATTTTGTTACACCACTAACCCTTCAGTCCCTTACGGGTGAAAAAGTCTATACCGACCTTTTCTCTTTAACTGATGAACAGGAAATGGGCCATATCGCCCTTTCCCGATGGGCTGACATTATTGTTGTCTGCCCTGCAACAGCCCATATCATGGCAAGAGCTGCTCATGGGCTGGCCGATGATCTGGCCTCAACCTTATTATTGGTTCACTTAAAAAGAACCCCCGTCATTCTTGCCCCTGCGATGAATGTTGCCATGTGGCACAACCCTTCCACTCAACGTAACCTCTTAACCCTTCAGCAAGACGGCTATCATATTATCGAGCCTGAAGAAGGAGAAATGGCGTGCCATGAATATGGCGTTGGCCGCCTTGCTTCCCTGGAGAGGATTCACAACGCTATTCGTTCAACCCTTCAGCAAGAAGAGGGGGATATATTGAACGAAACACTGCTTCGTTCCCTTCCCGCCCCTCTTAGAATTCTGATTACAGCGGGCCCCACACATGAGCCCATAGATCCCATTCGTTTTATCAGTAACCATTCTTCAGGCCAGCAAGGCTATACCTTAGCCAAGGCTTTTCATGATTTGGGACAACAGGTTATTCTGGTGAGTGGTCCAACGGCTCTTCATCCGCCACCTCAGGTGGAGGTTATTGATGTTGAGACGGCATTAGAAATGCACGAAGCCTGCATGGAGGTTTTACCAGTTGACATTGCCATTATGGCAGCGGCTGTCTCGGATTGGCGTGTACAATTTGTGCCTGATCAGAAGATGAAAAAATCTCAGCACCAAGGCCCCTTACAGCTCACGCTTATTCAAAACCCCGATATTCTGGCAGAGATTGCTCAACATTCTCAGTATCGCCCAAAACTGGTTATAGGATTTGCAGCGGAAACTGAGAATATCGAAGACAATGCCTTGCAGAAACTCAAAAAGAAGAAATGTGATTGGATCATTGCCAACGATGTTTCCGCGTCTACAGGCATTATGGGGGGAGAGGAAAACCAACTCCAAGTTTTTACCACACACTCTAAAGAGGGATGGTCACAAAAAAAATGGCCTCGTATGAAAAAGCAACTTCTAGCCTCTTACTTAGCGCAATCAATCCTTGAATATTATAACAACCTTTTATAAAAATGAGCATAAGAGACTTTAGGAATACAAAGTCATTTTGAATACAGAGTCAATAAAGCAGCCATGCTGATTTTTTCACGGTTATAGGCCCAATTTCAGGAGATAATAGGTTTAAATCTTTATGCTTTGTCCCGAACTGTCACCGGCATAAGCTATCACTGGCAAAGGAATAACAAGTAGCCTTTAATAGGTTTTTCCATCATGGAGCAGAACAGGATGACTGCCTATCTTCTTCATGCAGAGCCCCCAATAAGGCATTTATTTCATCATAAGGACCCTCTATGAGCACGGATATTAAGGTAAAAGTCTTTCAAATGGCGCATGCTAGAGACTTGCCACTCCCTCAATATGAAACCTCCGGCGCCGCAGGCTTTGACTTCCCAGCCGCCATTGAGGATGAGCTGGTGATCCTGCCTTTTGGGCGGGCCCTTATTCCAACAGGCCTTCAAATAGCCTTACCAGAAGGCTATGAGCTCCAAATTAGGCCCCGTTCAGGCTTAGCCCTAAAAAATGGTATAACATTACCTAATTCGCCTGGAACGATCGATGAGGACTACCGTGGTGAAATTAAGGTTATTCTTATGAATTGCAGTGATGATCCTTTTATTATAACACGGGGAATGCGCATTGCCCAAGGCGTTCTTGCCCCCGTTGTAAGGCTTTCATGGGAAAAGGTAGAGGGATTGGAAGAAACCGTCCGCTCAGAAAAAGGCTTTGGCAGCACAGGCCATTAAACAAGATTTTTCGGGGATATTCCTGTTTGCATGACCCGATGAGAAGAAATAATAAAAACAAAAAATATCTTTTTTCTTTAAAAAATGGTTTTTACACTTTTGCCAGAATAAAAAAAATACTACTCATGAAGGAATTCTGAAACTCTAGCCAAGCAGAGCCGGCTTTATGAAAAATTTGCAACGTCTTCCCGCCGCAGTTTTTATGAGCCGGACCAAACTGAGTTGGCTGGATCTGGTTTCCATACTCTGTATTATTGCGTTTGCTATCCTTGTTGGATCAGCGGCACGGCATACGTTAGCCCCCCTCTCTGCAGCCGATGCCACAACCATTCATCTTGATCCATCCTGGCTACCCTCTTACGCCTTACGCACGGTATTGCGTATGTTTGCCGCCTTGTTTTTTTCGTTATTATTTACATTTACCTACGCTGTATGGGCGGCAAAAAACCCGCGTGTAGGAATGATTTTGGTACCTGTGCTGGATATTTTGCAGTCTGTCCCCATTTTGGGGTTTTTGACCTTTACGGTTGTCTTTTTTATGGGTCTGTTTCCTGGGCAGGTATTGGGAGCAGAACTGGCCGCTATCTTTACTATTTTTACCAGTCAGGCCTGGAATATGGCCTTTAGCATGTACCAATCCCTTAAAACAGTCCCTTCCGACTTGGAGGAAGTGGCAAAAACCTTTCAACTGACCCCTTGGCAAAAATTCTGGAAACTTGAAGCCCCCTTTGCAACCCCTTCCCTGGTTTGGAACACGATGATGTCTATGTCAGGGGGGTGGTTCATGATTGTTTATTCTGAAACAATCAGTGTAGGGCAAACAAGCTTTGCCTTGCCAGGTATCGGCTCTTATGTAGGGGCTGCTATAGATCAGCGAAATATCATGGCGGTGATTTATGCCATTATTGCCATGTTTATTGTTATTATTTCTTATGATCAGCTTCTTTTTAGGCCCTTAGTCACCTGGTCATCGCGCTTTAGAATGGAAACAGTCCAAGAGAATCCCCAAAAAGATCCCTGGGTTTCTCTTATCCTTCGCAGAACCCCTTTTCTACACTGGCTATTTGGAAAAATCGGTGACGGTTTATCCTTCCTAGGAAGCCTGCCCTTAGGAAAGAAAGCCTCTCCAAGCCTTTTGGACGATAAGAGGAAAAACACAAAATACGATATTTTATGGTATGGTCTTCTCCTTGTTTTCTCCCTTTTGGCATTAGAAGAAGTGGTTAGGTTTTGTTATTATAATATCAGTATTTTTGAGGTCTTTCTTGCTATAAAATTAGGGTTTTACACTCTGCTTAGGGTTATCGCAATGATTGCACTGGCCAGTCTTATATGGGTGCCAGCTGGAGTTTATATTGGGCTAAACCCAGCCTGGGCCCAAAAGGCTCAAGTGATTGCCCAAATATTCTCGGCCTTCCCCGCTAATCTCTTTTTCCCTATTTTTGTTCTATTCATTGTTCACTTTCATCTGAATAGCAACATATGGCTAACCCCCCTTATGATTTTGGGAACACAATGGTATATCCTCTTTAACGTTGTAGGAGGAGCGGCCTCTTTTCCAACAGACTTAAAAGAGGTTACCAAAAGTTTCCATATCCAGGGCTGGTTATGGTGGCGACAGGTCATATTACCTGCTATTTTCCCTTCCTATATCACGGGTGCCCTTACCGCTTCAGGGGGCGCATGGAATGCTGCCATTGCTGCTGAAGTCGCCAGTTGGGGTTCTATAACGCTCTCTGCTTCTGGATTGGGGGCCTACATCGCCCATGCCACCACAGCGGGTGATACCACAAAAGTAGGCTTAGGCATGGTGGTAATGTCCAGCTATGTTCTTATTTTTAACCGAGCTGTTTGGCGCCCCCTCTATAACTACGCTAGCCGCAGGCTTTCCATTTCCTAAATCATCCATGGACTTCAGGTTGTCTCTATGTCGCAGAATACCAAACAAGAACTTATTTGTATACAAGACTGCAAACAAGCTTATCATAAGGAAAATAACACCAACCTGATTGTGCTCGATAAGGTAAATCTTCACTTATACACCAATGAAATTGTTGGGTTATTGGGCCGCTCCGGCTCTGGAAAATCCACCCTTTTGCGGATTATTTCTGGCCTTTTACGCCCCACTGAGGGCAAAATTTTTTGGAAAAAAAAACCTCTTACCGGCCCTACTTCCGGAATTGCCATGGTTTTTCAATCCTTTGCGCTCTTTCCATGGTTAACCGTACAGGAAAATGTAGAAATTGGCCTAGAAGCAAAAGGCGTTTCCAGAGCAGAGCGAAAGGTCTTGGCAGAAGAAGCCATAGATCTGATAGGCCTTGCAGGTTATGAAAAAGCCTACCCCAAAGAGCTCTCTGGTGGAATGCGCCAGCGTGTTGGGCTGGCACGAGCTCTTGTGGTTCATCCTGATCTGTTATTAATGGATGAGCCATTTTCTGCTCTGGATGTACTGACCGCAGAAAATCTCAGGACAGACCTTATAGAGTTATGGTCGGAAAGAAAATTACCGGTTAAATCCATTCTGATTGTAACGCATAATATTGAAGAAGCGGTTTTGATGTGTGATCGCATCATTATATTTTCTTCCAACCCTGGCAAAGTGGCCCATGAACTTACGGTACCCTTACCTCATCCAAGAAGTCGTGAAAACCCCGCCTTTCGGCAGCTGGTTGATAGAATCTATACCCTTATGACCCGTAAGGAGCCGGAATATGTGCCCCCCATCCTTACTGAAGATCAACCGGAACTGATTAAGTCGCGCTTTTCCAGGCCCTTACCCGACTTGCCCTTACATCTGGTTATCGGAATGATGGAAACATTGGCAGCAGAGCCCTATAATGGTCGTGCAGATTTACCAAAACTCGCCGAAAGCTTGCAGCTTGAGCTTGATGACCTTTTGCCTTTGGGGGAATCCCTACAGATGTTAGGATTTGCAACCCTTGAGGAAGGCGATATCTATCTGACTTCCATTGGAACAGAATTTGTCAATAGTGAACAAGAACAAAGGCGTACAATATTTAGAAATAACATTATTCAACGTATCCCTCTTGTCAAAGCCATTCGGGTCATCTTGGATGAACGATGGAATCACCGAGCCAGTGCAGAACGCTTTAGAGATGAACTGGAAGATACCATGTCACCCGATTATGCCCAACAAACCCTTAACACCGTAACCAATTGGGGACGATATTCAGAGCTTTTTGACTTTGATGAAGAGGCTGATCAATTCTTTCTGGATGAAGATGATCAGGTTTACAAAATTGAATCAAAATAATTTATAAATTTATTAAAATAAATTGTTTATTATAAACAAAGACTTTATTTTAATAAATCTAAATAGCTTTGTCTAAATTTATAGACTTTTGGGGCTACAACAGCCTGACAATAAGCTGATTGTGGATTTAAAGCAAAATAATCATCATGGCTGACCTCTGCTGGATAGAACGTTTTTCTCTCTTGAATTTGTGTAACAATGGGGTTTTTCCATAAGCCTGCCTGAGCAACCTGCTGGAGCACATCCTTCACCGTCTGCGTTTCTTCCGCATTGCTTGTAATCACAATTGAGCGGTATTGCGTGCCCTTATCGGGGCCTTGCTGATTCAGAGTCGTTGGGTCGTGAACCGTAAAAAAAATGTTGAGTAACATTTCTAACGGTATCTCTTCTGAAAGATAGGTAACCTTAACAACTTCTGCATGGCCTGTAGCGCCAGTACAGACCTGTTCATAGGTTGGGTTAGGCACATCTCCCCCAGCATAACCACTTTTAACGGCTATAACCCCTTTAAGATCTTTATAAATTGCCTCTATACACCAAAAACAGCCACCCCCGAGAATAATGGATCTTTTTTCAGTCACAACGCTCTCTCCTGTGCAAAAGGCATTTTATTTTATCTTGGTTAAAGGGAAGAGGTAAATACTGATATTATAAATCAGCATAAATATGAGTTTCCTCTTTGGAGCCAGGATGGGTTACCGCTCCCTTGGAGGCTGGACCAACAAGTTGGGCGAATTTCCAGATTGCACCACTGTTATAATCTGTTTTTCTGGGTTTCCAGTTTTTGCGCCGCTCTTCTAGCTCCTGCTCAGATAAGGCCACCTCTATGGTTCCTGCTTCAGCATCAATAATAATACGGTCGCCATCTTTTAACAGAGCAATAGGCCCACCAACGGCTGCCTCTGGGCCCACATGGCCTACGCAAAACCCGCGTGTTCCCCCTGAAAAACGACCATCCGTAATGAGGGCTACCTTCTCGCCCATCCCCTGCCCATAAATAGCTGCTGTTGTTGAAAGCATTTCCCTCATACCAGGGCCACCTTTTGGCCCTTCGTAGCGGATAACAATAATATCGCCTTCTTTATAACGATGCTGTTTAACAGCTTCGAACGCCTCTTCCTCACAATCAAAACAGAGAGCTGCTCCTTCAAAGCGCAAAGTTTTCATCCCTGCAATTTTAACAATGGCCCCATCGGGTGCAAGATTACCCTTCAGTCCAACAACACCGCCCCTTTTGGTAATAGCCCGTGAAACAGGAAAGACAACATCCTGATCTTCCGGTATTTTTACATAAGCCAAATTCTCAGCCATGGTCTTGCCAGTTACTGTCATGCATTCCCCATGGAGCAACCCTGCATCTAATAAGGACTTTAATATAACAGGAATGCCACCAACTCGATACACATCGAGAGCTACATACTTTCCGCCTGGTTTTAAATCGGCAATGTAAGGGGTATCGCGCATGATACGAGCAACATCATCAAGAGTGAAATCAATTCCAATTTCATTGGCTAAGGCCGGTAAATGTAACCCTGCATTGGTTGAACCTCCCGTAGCACCAACAACAACTGCGGCATTCTCAAGGGCTTTCTTGGTGACTATATCCCTAGGGCGAATTTTATGTTTAAGCAGGTTCATAACAGCCCGCCCACTTTCTATAGCCCATTTATCCCGCTCCTCATAAGGTGCTGGAGCACCGGCAGAACCCGGTAAGGCCAAACCAATAGCCTCACTCACGGTAGCCATTGTATTGGCTGTAAACTGCCCCCCACATGCTCCCGCTGATGGACAGGCCACACATTCAAGTTCGTGTAATTCTTCCTTGGGGATTTTTCCAGCCGCATATTGGCCAACAGCCTCAAAAACATCTACAACTGTAACATCCTTACCCTTATAGGTTCCTGGAAGAATAGACCCCCCATACATAAATACACTGGGAACATTTAAACGCAGCATGGCCATCATCATCCCTGGAAGGGATTTATCACACCCTGCAAGACCCACAAGCGCATCGTAACAATGGCCCCTTACTGTGAGCTCCACAGTATCGGCAATGGCATCGCGGGAAACCAGAGAAGATTTCATTCCCTGATGGCCCATAGCCATGCCATCAGTGACTGTAATAGTGGTAAACTCCCTAGGAGTGCCCGCCTTTTCCTTAACCCCTGTTTTAACAGATTGGGCCTGACGGGATAAAGCAATGTTACAAGGAGCTGCTTCGTTCCAACAAGTAGCAACCCCTACCAAAGGCTGGTGGATTTCATCTTCTGTGAGGCCCATCGCATGAAAGTAGGATCGATGCGGTGCCCGATCATAGCCTTCGGTAACATGGCGAGAAGGAAGATGGCTTTTATCCCAATGCTTAACCATTTTGTAAATTCCTTTTTTATAATTTTATAATAAAGAGAGTTATTGAGATGAAATCTCTAAACATCAATTTTTATAGCTTTAAATCCAGGTCTATCTATCTTCTTCTAGGCTAAACGAGCCAAAGCTGCCTCAAATCGTTTAATTTCATTTTGGAAAGTGAATAGCCGCTGACGATTTTCTTCTACAACTTCTGGTTTGGCACGAGAAATAAAATCTTTATTAGCCAATTTTGCCTCTACTTTTGCCAGTTCATTCCCCAAACGGCTAATCTCTTTGCCTAAACGCTTTTTTTCGGCAACAATATCAACAACACCACTAAGAGGAAAAATAAGAGTGGCTTCCTGAAGAACAGTTTGCGCACTTTCATCGGGGATATTCCCTTCCAATTCATGAAATTCTGAAACCCTTGCCATTCTACTCAAAGCCTCTCCCCAGTCTTTTGCAATAGCTCTATGGGCTGAGTTCATCTCCATAACGTAGACAGGCATTTTTTGGGCAGGAGGAATATTCATTTCTGCACGAATAGTTCGGATTTCAGAGATCAGGCTTATTAACCAGTCTATATCTTTTTTCTGGCTTTCTGCCATGCTGGAAGGACGTGGCCATTCTGCCCTAATCAGGCTGCCACGGGGGCCATACCCAAAATGATGCCATAACTCTTCAGTAACAAAAGGCATAACAGGGTGCAGTATCTTTAATATAAACCCCAATATAGCACCGCAACATTCTTTTAACTCTCGGGCAGCCGGCGTATCTCCTTCTAAAAACCACGGTTTTGCCAACTCTAGAAACCAATCACAAAAACGGTTCCAAACAAATCGATAACAGGCCTGAGCATAATCATCAAACCTGAAGGCTTCCAAAGCCGTTGTAACCTCAGTCAAGGTCACCTGGGCCTCTTCCATAATCCACAAAGCTAAGGGGTGTATTCCCTGATGAGCTGAGAATTCCTGATGGGCTGTAATGCCGTTCATCTCACAAAAACGAGCAGCATTCCACAACTTGGTTACAAACCCCCTAAATTCTTCAACCCGCTTTTCTCCCAGCCTTACATCCCTTCCAATTCCCGTGGAGATACTAACAGTAAAGCGAACAACATCAGCTCCATATTTATCAATTAAAAGGAGGGGATCTATCCCGTTTCCTTTACTTTTAGACATTTTCTGCCCATGTTCATCGCGCACCAATCCATGAATATAAATTTTTTTAAAGGGAACATCTTTAATAAAGTATTCCCCCATCATAATCATACGGGCAACCCAGAAAAATATAATATCAAACCCTGTCACCAAGACACTGCCGGGATAATATTTTTTTAACTCTTCCGTCTCTTCTGGCCAGCCAAGAGTAGAAAACGGCCACAGGGCGGATGAAAACCATGTATCAAGAACATCTTCATCTCGAGTAAGGATTTTCTCATTTTTATAATGGGCAAATGCTTGTTTTTTGGCTTCTTCTTCATCAAAGGCTACAAAAACGTGGCCATCGGGCCCATACCAGGCCGGAATTTGATGACCCCACCATAATTGGCGGCTAATGCACCAAGGTTGAATATTGTTCATCCAGGCAAAAAAAGTATTTTCCCACTGCTCGGGAATAAAGGCTGCCTCTTTCTTCTTAACAGCTTTAATCGCAGCTTTTGCCAAGTGTGGTGCATCACAATACCATTGTAAAGTTAGCCGAGGTTCAACAATGGCCCCGCCCCTATCAGCATGGGGAACTTGGTGAATATGGGATTCAACCTTATCCAGCAACGATAATCGCTCAAGCTCTTCAACAATGGCAGCGCGTGCCTTCTCTCGTGAAAGCCCTTTTAGGCTATAAACAAATTCCTTATCGGCCAAGCCAGAAACGTTGGTTAACTGCTCTTCGATTTCGGTGAGAATAATATGTGCCTCTTCATCAAGCACAGTATAAAGGGGAAGATTATGCCTTTTTCCTACCTCAAAATCATTAAAATCATGGGCTGGAGTGATCTTGACAGCCCCTGTTCCCTTTTCCGGATCTGAATATTCATCCGCTACAATAGGCACCCGCCGACCAGTTAAAGGAACAATAGCGGACTGACCAATAAGGGTGGTATAGCGGTCATCCTCTGGATGAACGGCAATGGCAACATCTCCCAACATGGTTTCAGGACGGGTCGTTGCAATGGTAATAAACTGCCCTTCTTCTTCAGCAACAGGATAGCGAATATACCATAAATGCCCTTTTATTTCCTTATTAACCACTTCTAGATCTGACAGAGCAGAACGAAAAACTGGATCCCAGTTCACCAACCTGTTGTCTCGGTAAATAAGGCCATCCCGATAAAGGGTCACAAACACCTTTCTAACAGCAACAGAAAGCCCCTCATCCATTGTAAAGCGCTCTCTCTTCCAGTCTAGCGACGCCCCAAGACGCCTAAGCTGTTGAGTAATTTGCCCACCGGAATTATTTTTCCACTGCCAAACCCGTTCGGTAAACTTCTCTCTCCCCAGCCCTTCGCGAGAAAGTTTTTCCGAGCGGAGCTCTCTTTCTACGACAAGCTGGGTTGCTATACCTGCATGATCTGTTCCCGGCTGCCATAACACATCATACCCTTGCATGCGGCGCCAACGCACCAGAATATCTTGCAAGGTCATGGTTAAAGCATGCCCCATATGCAAGTTCCCGGTAACATTAGGGGGAGGAATCATAATAGCAAAAGCGGGCTTACTACTGCCTGGATCGGCGGAAAAAACGCCTGATTCTTCCCATAAGTGATAAAGAGACTGTTCAACTTCCTGAGGAGAAAAAGTTTTTTCTAGCATAAAGGGTATGGCCTGTATTTTTCAAAAGAGAATCTTGGTAAAACGCTAAAGACAATACCGCACTCTAGCTTAAAAATACAATGCCAGAGAACAGAAAGGAGGCTTCCGTTTTTTCTCTGCTCTATCCACACACTTATAGTATTATGATGGGTTCATGGATAATCGAATTGATCTTGCTAGTTTGGCCAACAGTATGTGGTCTTATAGTGGTATGGTAGATTTCACCTCTGTTCGAGGGCAGTTTAAGGCATGCTGAACTCCAAAGGAGTAGAGCTAATAAAAACGTTTAGAGGCTATCTACCAGGTTGATCCACAGCTTCATCATTCACACCCCAAAGCTTGTCTTCAACGGCTCTGTAATAGGCTGTATAGTCATAATGAGGAACGTTGAGCTTTAAGTCTGCTGCTGTAAGGCGACCAATAGCAGCAGCCACATTATAACTGGATAAAACCAGGCTGCTCAAATTCTGCACCAAGGCAATCTGAGAGGAGAGAAGGGTCTGTTGTTGCTGCAGTACTTCAAGCGTGGTACTCGTTCCTACAATAGCTTGACGCTCCACACCATCCAACGCCACCACGTTCGCTGCAATCGCAGCCCGACTGCTGTTAATAGAGGCTTTACTCGCCATAAGCTGCTGCCAGTTCGAGGCTGCAAGTTGCAAAGCAGATCGCCTTTGAATATCTACATTCTTATGGGCAGCTGCCACCTGTTGCTTGGCCTGACGGATAGCAGCATATTCGCTCCCGCCTTGATAGACAGGAACAGTTAACTGTAAAATAGCTGACTTATTATAAGTAACCTGGCGGTTATATTGCTGGTTCACGTTTCTCTGAAAGCCCAGAGTTGCCGAAAGTTGCGGCATTACGGCAGCAAACGCTACCGAGACAGCATCTTTAGCAGCAGATTCTTCAAACAAAGCATTAATAATATTGGGGTTATTAGCTACCGATTCAGCAATCGCCTCTTGTTGTGTTTTCACAGGCAAAACCAAAGGCTGAGGGGGCACCAGATTAGGAGGAGGAGGTGTTCCCACTATTTGCATATAAGTGGCTTGTGCCGTTTGCAAAGTACCTTCTGCCTGTTGTCTCTGTGCCCTTGCACTCGCTAACGCTGCTTCAGCCTGGGCTACGTCGGTTCTGGTAATTTCGCCAACCTTAAAGCGCTCATTTGTCGCTCTAAGCTGCTCTTGCAGAACCTTTTCGTTATTGATTCGTAACTGAAGAAGCTGCTCATCCTGAATAACTTCAACATAAGCTTGAACAACATTATAGAGAATCTGCTGTTCTGTGGCTAAAAGCTTGGCCCTTTCTGCCATAACCTTGTTAACAGCCTGATGGGTAGAGGCCGTTGTCTTCCCCCCCGTATAGACATTTTGCTGAAGGTTTACACCAGCCGTGTACCCTGGGGTTGAATACCGCCGGTTATTGAGCGGTAAATTATCGGAGGAAAAAAAGTTACTGGCACCACTATAATAACTGATACTGGAGCTTGCTGAAATTCTGGGCCTCCAGCCAGCTAAGGCAGCAGGAACCCCCTCATCTGTTGAACGTAAGGTTGCTCGTTCTTGCTGCAAAGTAGGGTTTGTAAGATAGGCGGAGGCCATAGCTTCTTGCAAAGTATGAGGGATGAAAGTGGGGGATCCGCTGCCATCATATTTCTGTGCAAGGGCTGTACCGCTACACAATAAAGCGGCAAGACCAAAACTAAGACTATAAGATGCTTTCATTACTCATCCTAAAACAATACAACTTTTGACCTATACATACCCTTTACCTTGAAATATCCTATTATTTCAAAGTTTGAAAGAAGGTTCAACCACAAGTTCTGGCAATAGTGGCAAAGATACATCAAACTGTGGCAAGACTTTTAGATCTGTCTCTGAATGCTCTGCCAGAAACGCACTGGCGACTTTTCCTTCTGGCCATATGACCCCAACTATCCTACCACCCGGCGCAAGCTGCTGCTTATAGATGGGGGGAATTTCCTGTACGGCTCCATCAATATAGATCAGATCATAGGGCCCTCTTCCTGGGAAACCCTCTTTAAAGGAGGCTGTGTACCAGTGAACTTCTGGAGCGAAATTTTTACAAAATTTCTCCCCTAAAGCCGATAACTCCTTATTTTGTTCCACAGCGGTAACCTTGGCACCAAGATTTGCAAACATGGCAGCAACATACCCCGTACCGGCAGCAATAACAAGCACGTTCTCCCCTTCTCTGACATCACTTAGCTGGAGCATTCGGCCAGTAATGCGAGGCTCTGTCAATACGCGACCTTCCCCTAGAGAAAGGTTTCCATCAATATAGGAAAAATCCTTGAGAGAGTCTGGGGTGCATTGCTCTCGTGGGAGATGGCGCATAATAGAGACAATACGCGGATCGTTAATTTGTTGTGGACGGATTTGTGCGTCAACCATTTTCTGACGCGCTTCTGTAAAATTCAACATTGCAAAACTTCTTTCTTGCCTATCCCCATAGAATATATTTTCTCAATCCGCACTTGCGAAACATGCCATATATCATAAAACTGCGGAACATATATATGGAGACTTACTATAAATTCATACTCTGTTATAACGCTCTTTAAGCAACTATTTCTAAACTTGTAAAAAAAATTATAAAAAAATGACCTCTCAGGTCTTGACCAAACCCTTACAAAAAGGGATATACCCCTAAATGCCTTTCCACTGGTCCGGTGGCAGAATGGCTGATGCAGCGGACTGCAAATCCGTTTATGTGGGTTCGATTCCCGCCCGGACCTCCAAGAATCTTCCATAAATATACTCTCTTTTTCGTGATTGAGGCAAATGGGAATTTCTCCTCTTAAGGGTATTCTTTGCTTGCTCTTCCTTACCCTGAAGGGATTTTTCCTAAAATAAAATCACGCAGTTTTGCAGGCATAAAATATTCCACATATTTTAAAAAAACAAAAAACCTTGGAAAAATGAACTCTTTTTTGCCCATTTTAATAGCATCGGCTATAAGAGAGGCAGCCTGATCCACCTCCATTAAACCTGGTTTAAAGCTTTTAACGCGCCTGCTCATAGGCGTATCAACAAAACCTGGGCAAACCAGACAAACGGAAACACCATGCTTGCGTAACAGAATCCGCAAGGCTGTGGCAAATTTATTCAACCCTGCCTTAGAGCCAGAGTAAGCCGCAGCAAAAGGAATAGCATGAAAGGCTGCCACCGAGCTTACCAAAACAATCTTTCCCCCTTTGTGCCTTACCATACATTCACCAATAACCGTCGCTAAAGCAGAGGTGGCCGCATAATTGACAAGCCCAATATGGAAAACAGCAAGAGGGTCTTCTACGGCTTGGCTATCCCCTTTGATATCACTGACCCCGGCACTTAAAATAGCTAGATGGATATTGTAGCGTGAATCGTCCTGACGATAACTGTCTATCGCCTCTTGTATATGGGCTATATCTTGGCTGCGTGTGTAAACAATCGCCCCTTTTTTACGGCAAAGTTCTGCTGTTTTTTCTAATCTTTCAGCATGTCTTCCCCAGAGAACCAACCTTACCCCTTCTTTAGCGTAAAAGAGTGCCAAAGCCCTACCTATTCCACTAGAAGCTCCCGTAATGAATAGAGATTTATGAACAATTTTCACCCGCTATAAGCTCCTCTTACAAAATTATATAAATTACTTTTACATAGATATGTTTTTATAGTACAGCACTAAGGGTCAGATGTTATTTTATAGCAATTCTATTGCAAACCTCTACAAAATACCTTATGTGGCCTACGGAGTAAGGACGATAATTTATACAAATTATCACGGTTAGTCCTGTAATCATTGATTGCCTCTCAAACCACTAATATCGACGTCTCTCAAGCGGGTTTTCACATGGATAATTCTGCCAGTCTAACCGTTACCCCAGTTACGGACAATCGTCTGATGTCGATCTTTATCACTCTCCCCAGGCATCTCTACAAAGGCTATAAAGGGTATGTACCTTCCCTTGATATACAACAAAAAAATATTCTCCACCCTAAAAAATCTCCTTTTTTCAAGTTTGGAGAATGCCGCTATTTTATTGCTTTTAAAGAAGGAAAACCTGTTGGAAGAATTTCTGCCCAAATTGACTCTGTCGCTTTAAAACAATGGAATGAACCGATTGGATGCTTCGGAGCGTTAGATACAATTGAAGACCCAGCTGTTGTGGAAGCTTTACTTCGTGCTGCTGAGGCGTGGCTGCGCCAAAAAGGAATGAAAAAAATAAGAGGGCCTTTTACCCTTAATTTTAACTCAGAATCTGGCTGTATGATTATGGGGCAAACTGCCCCCCCCATGATTGCCATGCCATGGCATCCAACCTGGGTGGGAGCGTTTACAGAACAGGCAGGTTATAAAAAAGCTATGGATTTGTTCTCCTATCAAATGGAGTATGGTCCCCAATCTTCCCGCTCTCATATTGTACCAGCAGGCCTAACAATGGGGGAAGGCTCTCTTGGGCAAATCACCACCCGTATGCTTGATAAAAAGAATATTCAACGCGATGGAGAGATTCTCCGTTCTCTCTATAATAATTCTTGGAAAAACAATTGGGGCTTTGTGCCCTTAACAAAAATGGAAATTAAAAGCCTTATTAAAGAGCTTAAACCACTTCTTAAGCCTGAACATTTTGTGCTTGTTGAGCAAAAGGGAAAACCTTTAGCAGTTGCCCTTGTCGTTCCCAATCTTTACGATATTACCTATGACATTAACGGTGCCCCTACCCTTCTTCAATGGGCAAAGCTTGGTATAAGGATCTTGCGGCATCGTTTTCATTCTGCACGGGTTATTTTATTGGGAGTAAGTTCTGAAATTTATGGAACAGCTTTAGGGGCAGTCATGCCAGCTCTGGTCATTTCTGAACTTATGAATCGGGGGAAAGTACTCCCCTACAAAACAATTGAACTCGGCTGGATCTTGGAAAACAACACCCCCATGAGAAGACTCATCGAGCGACTTGTGCCTGAGCCGAGCAAGAAATACAGATTATTTGAAAAAGACCTTTAATCTTTAAGATCTTTAATTTTTAAGGCCTTTACTCTTTCTGGCAGGCTTTGCTTTTTAGGCTGTTTTAGTCTGTGGTTTGTGGAAGGATGGAGAATTTTTGTTCAAAACGAGTTTGCTCCACTTGAGATAAACGGACTCGTATGGTGATTTCACTCTCAGTATTGAGCCGTTCTATGACCTCTCCATGTTGATAAAGCCAAGCAAGAGCTTCTCCCTCTGCTATACTGAACCGATAGAGCTTTTCGTCAGCCCCTTCCATAAGTTTTTGGTCAATCACCGTTAATAAGGATTCTAATCCTTGTCCGGTCAGGGCTGATACAGCCACCCTGTTTGCATTATCGACCGGTATATCAATCCCTTCTATGTGATCAATTTTATTAAGAACTTCTACCACCAGTTTTTGCCACCCAAAAGCCAGTAACCCTTCTCGCTCCATGCCCTCCAAAACTTTAACAACATCTTGCTTCTGAGCTTGAGAGTCGGGGTTTGACAAATCACGAACGTGCAAGATCACATCGGCATAGGCGATTTCTTCCAGAGTTGCCCGAAAGGCAGCCACTAACTCTGTAGGAAGGTCACTGATGAAGCCCACCGTGTCAGAAAGAATAATCTTGCTTCCCGATGGTAATGTAACAGCCCGCATGGTTGGATCCAACGTTGCAAAAAGTTGATCCTGGGCTTTTACTGAAGAACCTGTTAATTTATTGAATAAGGTCGATTTTCCAGCATTAGTATACCCCACAAGAGTTACAATAGGAAAAGGTACTTTTTTTCGTGCCTGGCGGTGTAACCCTCTTGTTCTGCGGACTTGCTCAAGCTCCTCCTTCAGTCTGGTAATACGCTGACCAATCATTCGTCTGTCAGATTCAATCTGCGTTTCCCCTGGCCCCCCCATAAAACCAAAACCACCACGTTGACGCTCCAAATGGGTCCAAGACCTAACCAGTCGGCTTCTTTGATATTCCAGATGGGCGAGCTCGACTTGCAAGCTACCCTCTTTAGTGACGGCCCTTTCCCCAAAAATATCCAGAATAAGGGCTGTACGATCAATAACCTTGGCTTCAAGGGCTTTTTCAAGATTACGCTGCTGAACAGGCGTTATAGCCGCATCAATAACCACAAGAGCAATATCGAGGCTTGATATTTCTTCTCGGAGTGCTTCAATCTGCCCAATGCCAATAAGAGTAGCCGGCCGCCTACTGCGCAAAACCACAATTTGCGAGTAAGCGATATCGACACCGATAGAACGCGTTAGCCCTATGGCTTCCTCTAGCCGAGATTCAGCATTGCGGGCATAATTATCCTCTTTGCCAGATTTTTTCCATGGCAAAATAACAGCGGCTTTTGTCGTTTCTGCAAATTTCTCTAGCGTACCCACGAGGCCTAATCAGGCTGGGAGAATGGAGGAAAAGAGGGAGTATTTTCTGCCGTAGAAGCTTGCTGGCTTGCCTGGGGATCAAACAAGGAAACAGCCCCAACTGGCATAACAGTACTCACGGCATGTTTATAGATAAGTTGAGTGTGGTTATCTCTTTTCAGTAAGATGGAGAAATTATCAAACCACGTAATAATTCCCTGGAGTTTAACACCATTGACCAAAAATACTGTTACTGGATTTTTTGTTTTTCTAACATGATTAAGAAAAACATCCTGTACATTCTGTGAAGGTTCTTTCGCCATAGCAAGCCTTATTATACTACCCTTAAAAATTTATTACTCTTAACTGTTACTACAGATAATGCTCATACAGCAACACTCTTCATTTTACCCACAGAGTCAGGAAGAGACAGGAACAGAGGTGTTGCTCATATTATTCTGCCTGTCTTCAGAGGTTACACCCAATTGTTTTAGCTTTCTATGAAGTGCGCTTCTTTCCATACCAACAAAAACTGCCGTTCTGCTAATATTTCCTCCAAACCTTAAAAGCTGTGCCTGTAAATACTGTGTTTCAAACATATCTCTTGCCTCTCGTAAAGGTAAAGTCATAATATCAGCATTTGAATCAAAACGCAGCAAAGCAGGCGCCTCCTGACTAATCGCTGATGGAAGCATTTCAGCCCTGATTGGGTCTGTAGAAACGCCGGGAATCATAATAAGCAATCTTTCCATAAGATTTCTTAATTCGCGGGCATTTCCTGGCCAATCGTAAGTCTGTAATGCTGCCTTAGCATCTGCAGACAGTTCCCGCAATGGCAGTCCTGCAATTTTTGCTGCTCTTTTTAGGAAAAAATTCGCCAAGTCTGGAATATCTTCGCGTCTTTCCTTAAGGCTTGGAATCCTTAAAGGCACCACTGCCAATCGGTAATAGAGATCTTCCCTGAAATGCCCTAAGCTAATTTCCTCCTGAAGATTGCGGTTAGTGGTGGCCAAAACCCTGACATCAACCTTTACCCGGTTAGAGCCGCCAATACGCTCAAAAGTCTGATCTTGGAGGGCCCGTACAATCTTTCCCTGGGTTTCTAGAGGCATATCGGCGACTTCATCCAGCAGCAAGGTTCCCCCATGAGCGCGCTCCAAAAGGCCTGTTTTACGGGAAGGATACTGCTCCCCACCACCTTCTATGCCAAAAAGCTCCTCTTCAAACCGCCCTGGTGCTAGTGTAGCACAGTTTAACGCCACAAAGGGGCCATCTGAACGTTTGGATTTGGCATGGATCATTCGGGCTGCAATTTCCTTACCAGTACCTGCTGCGCCAGAAATCAGCACACGTGAGCCAGTTGGAGCAACCCTTTCTATTTGGTTCCTAACGCTATGGATAACCTGGCTCTCGCCACATAATGTTGTATCGGGACCAACCTTAAAGCGCAGTTCCGCATTTTCCTGCGCCAGCCTTGCAACCTCTAGGGCCCGTTTAACCACAAGCAGCAAACGATCCGACTGGAAAGGCTTTTCTATAAAATCATAAGCACCATATTGAAGGGCCTTAACAGCCATTTCTATATTTCCGTGCCCAGAAATCATTACAACGGGAACATCAGGCTCCTCGCCGTGATAGAGTTTTAAAATATCCAGGCCATCCATCTTCGACCCCTGAAGCCATACGTCGAGTATAACCAAAGAAGGTCGTCGTGCATGAAACGCCTTTATAGCAGATTCGGCATCACCTGCCATGCGCGTCTCATAACCTTCGTCACGCAAAATGCCTTCTATTAATAGCCGGATATCAGGCTCATCATCTACTATTAGAATCTCATGTACCATGTTGATCCTTTACGGGTAATATCAATGTGGCCACACTTCCCTGACCATCAACACGATCATCAAGCTGTAAAAAGCCTGAATGATCTTCCATTATTTTTTTGACAATTGCTAGTCCCAAACCTGTCCCTTTTGCCTTATGGGTTATATAAGGTTCCGTTAAACGGGCTCTATCTTCTTTTGGTAAACCCACACCATCATCTGCTATGGAGATAGATACCTTATTATCATCTCTATTTAAACTAATCCATATTTTACCGATATAGCTTGTTCCTCCTTTATAGTCTGCTTCATCCCTTTGCACCATAGAAATAGCATCAAAGGCATTTTGTAAAAGATTGGTTAAGGCTTGTCCTATCAGTCTTCTATCACAAAGTATCACAGGTCCTTGGTCAGGCAAACTCACAATATATTCTATTTCATTATGCGCATTTTTCTGTAAAATTAAGGCTTCACGAATAATTCTTGAAAGGTCTTCTGCCCGCATAACGGGCTGAGGCATACGGGCAAAGGCGGAAAACTCATCGACCATGCGGCCAATATCACCCACATGGCGAATAATCGTATCAACGCACTGGCCGAAGGTTTCCTTATCTGAGGTAATTTCTTTTAAAAAACGCCGACGCAGCCTTTCGGCTGAAAGCTGAATGGGTGTTAAGGGGTTTTTGATCTCGTGGGCAATGCGCCGTGCCACATCTGCCCAGGCTGCCTTACGCTCTGCTGCCTGTAGAACGGTTATATCGTCAAAGGTCACCACAAACCCTTCTGTTGCAGACCCCCGCACCTCAGGGGCAACTTGAACCCGTAATGTCCGCTTATTAGCCGCATCCCCAATCTGGATTTCCTGAGTTTTTACATCATTTGGGTTATGGGAAACGCACTGAAGAATAGGTCCAAACTCACGAACAACCTCAACAAGATATCGACCAACCATATCACTTAAATTAATTGCCAGTAACTGGCTTGCAGCCCGATTGGGTAACTCGATCCTCTGGCTGGCATCTAGCCCTATAACGCCTGCAGAAACCCCAGAGAGCACGGCCTCAGTAAAACGCCGCCTTTCATCAATCTGGCTATAGGCATGTAGAAGCTCTGTATGTTGTTCGGAAAGCTGAGATGTCATACGATTAAAGGCACGAGAAAGGTCTGTGACCTCATCATCTCTGGCACCTTCTGGCACCTTAACGCTTAAATCCCCGGCGCGAACCCGTTCTGCCGCAAGCATTAATCCCCCCAATGGACGAACAATCTGGTTGGCCAACACCAACCCGCCTAATATTGCAGCAGCCAAAACCAGCAAAGCTACGAGGGCAAATATCAGCACAAAAGTGAATTGAATTTTTGCACGATTATTACTCTGTTGTCTATAATCTGCTACAACCTTTTCTGTTTTATGCATATGATCGAGCACCTGAGGATCTACGGGTCTGCTGATCAACAACATCATGGGAGGGGCAGTGTTAAGCGAGATAACCGCACGGACAGTTTGCTCATCGGGAGCATCAAGAATAGCCACTTCATTAGTACGGGCGATAAGGGTAGCTGAAGCGGGCGGTAGATCATTGAAATAGCCAGATCTGGTCATAAGACCACCAGAGGCAAAAACCTTATTGGTTAACGGATTATAAACAATGGCCTCACTGAGACCTCTAAGGGTTGCTTGGGTATCGAGGATCTGGTCTAAAATGTCCGGATTCTGCATAGGGTCTGGTTCACCCGTTTGCTGAATATTAGCCTCCATCCCCTCCAGAAAATTGGCCAGAGAAAAAGCTTCCGTTCTAATATTAGCATTATGCTCTTGCAAATACCCTCTTGAAGCCTCCAAGGCTTCGCTCAAGGCACTGCTAACCTTATCGTTAAACCAGATTTGAATCCCATAATGAAAAAAAGCAGCGGCAAAAACACCCACCAATAAGGTAGGAATAACAGAAACCACTCCAAACAAAATGACAACACGAACATGTAGGCGCGCTCCTGCCAAGCCCTTGCGCCGCTCCATCATCATATGTCGCACCCGAATGACGAGTGCTGAAGCCAGTAAAATCAATACCAAAAAATTGGATAGGAAAACCAGAAACTGAAAATGGGTATGCCCGGTAACCCCTACGCCTCCTGAAAGGGTAATAAAAGAAACGATCCCCAACACCAAGGCAAGACCAACCAAGGTAATTGTCACTGATTTACGGGTAAGCATTTCGGGAATCTGACGAAAAAACAGGCCTACCATTTTAAAAATATCTCGTAACAAACTACCCCCACCATGGTTCGGATATGAACACTTAACCTTAAAATTATTAGAATTTTGTTAATTTGTTGAAAAGAATAAAATTATTAGGAGAGATTACGTAAAACAGCTATTTTTAAATCCCGTATTTTTTTTCTTAGGGTATTTCTGTTTAACCCGAGTATGGCTGCAGCCTTAATCTGGTTCCCTTTGGTATAATTTAAGGCCATAGTGATGAGTGGTTTTTCTACCTCCGCAATGAATAGGGCATAAATATTTGATTTTATAGAATCTTCTCCTAACTGATCCAGATAGTGCTTAACCCGTTTAGTAACAAAAGACTCAAGGGTTTCTTTCCCCATGGAATCTTCAGGGGTAGAGGACTGGTTCTTATGAGGCGGCGTTTGCTTTTCATTCATCACGCCCTCACCATGCCAAAGTTCACTATGCCAGAGCTCCTGGGCCACATTGTCTTTACTGAGCTCACTTTGAGGATAAAGAGCTCCCATACGGCCGATAAAATTTTCTAACTCTCTTACATTTCCTGGCCAAGAATGTCTCTGCAATTCCTCGAGGGCTGATTTTGTAAAATATTTATACCCGTAATGGCCAAGCTTATTTCCCTTTAGAAGAAAATGTTGGGCCAATTCAGGAATATCACCTAGCCTTTCCTTTAATGGCGGCAACCGTAAAGGAACAACATTAATGGTATAAAAAAGATCCTCTCGAAAAACCCCTTGTTCAATAAATTTCCGTATATCATACTGGGTCGAGGATATAAGCCGAAGATTGACCTTATAAGTCTTCTGCCCGCCAACGGGCCTATAAGCACCATCGTGCAAAACCCTGAGTAACCGACCTTGCACGTGAAGGGGGATATCGCCAATTTCATCAAGAAAAAGAGTTCCGCCTTCTGCTTTGGCAAACATCCCTTGATGTTCTATCGGAGTGCCTTCTTCATAAGAAATATAGCCGAAAAGTTCTTTCTCAATATTCTCCCTAGGCAATGCAGAAAGGTTAAAAGAGACAAAAGCTTTTCCCGCATGTTTACTATAATCATGTAAAATACGAGCGATTACGGCTTTTCCAGTTCCACTCTCCCCCATAATGAGCACTGACATATCAGAGTTACTCAAACGGGCAATGGCACGATAGATTTCCTGCATCGCGACAGAGGAGCCAACAAGGGGCAAACCCAGAGTTTCCTCCCCTGGAAGATAGGTTTTGGCCTTTTTTTCTATATCCTGCTGCGTAGCCAGGGCACGGCCAATACTTTGGAGAAGCTCAGCCAGATCAAATGGTTTAGGAAAATAATCAAAAGCACCAGCTTGGGTGGCCTTCATCGCAGTTATAAAGGTAGATTGTGCACTAATGACGATAACGGGCAGGTCCGGCCGGGTTTGCTGGATAAAAGCAACAATCTCTAACCCATTGCTATCTGGCATGAGCACATCCACCACGACCAGGTCACCAGCTCCTTCCTTGACCCATTCCTTAAGCATTTCCCCTTTTGGCGTAATGCGTGAAGCATACCCTGCCCCCTTTAAAGCCCTTCCTAGCACGGTACCTATTGAAACATCATCATCTGCAACCAGAATGGTTGGCATCAAACCACCGCCTCTCTTTTGAGAAAATGCTGAAAAATCAGCCTATTATAACCAAAAATGCCAAAGAAACTTAAACTGTTTTTCTGTAGGGCAACCTTACCATAAATTCTGCCCCTACGTTAGGGGTTCCTACTTCAATTATGCCGCCATGTTCTGCAATTATTTTTCCACTGAGTGCTAGACCCAAGCCTTTTCCGCCTTTTTTTGTTGTAAAAAAGGAGTCAAAAAGATACGGTCTGCTTGCTTCTGAAATTCCGTGACCGGTGTCGTGGATAGAAATGAGAATAGGTAAATAGGCAACGGTTTTTTCGACAGCGGTTATACCCGAACGTTTATAGCCTGAACGATAGGCTGTTTTGAGCGTAATAACCCCCTTTCCCTTTGCTGTCATAATAGACTCTGCAGCATTTTTCATTAAATTTAAAAAGACCTGAATGAGCTGATCCTGATTGCCCCAAACCGGTGGAAGTGAAGGATCGTAAAGCTCCTGGAAAATAATATCATGATGAATGCTCGTTTTGAGCAATCGCTTAACATGATCTAAAATCTGGTGGATGTTAACTTCCCTTCTCTCTAGCCCATATCCTTCAAATTGCTCCATTTGGTCAACCAGGGTTTTAATCCTGTCTACTTCGGTACGAATGAGCGTTGCTAAGGCACGGTCTTCTTCAATAGCAATGGTATTTTCCAGTAGCTGCGCTGCTCCCTTAATGCCAGAGAGAGGATTTCGTATTTCATGCATTAAAGAAGAGGTAATGCTTGACAGGGTCTTTAGATCATTTTCTATGCTCCCATGAAAATCCATCTTTTTTTCTGTCAGAAACTGATGGATAACCAAAGCGATAAAACCTACCGGTTTTTCTAACCAAATAACTTCTACAATATTATTTTCATGCGAAAAGCGGGTATTTTTAAAATCTACCTCATAGGCAGTTATACTGTTTCGATCAGCCAACACCTGTCTGAGCAGAAAAAAAACCTGATGATCCTTCCACAGTAAATGATCAAGCCTCATAGTTATCAATTTTTTACGGGATAGACAGAAGAAAGATTCGGCAGAAGGGTTGGCATAGTGAATATGAAATGAGGAAGGTTCAACAACCAGGACAGCCGCTGAAAGGGATTCCGTTACTTCAAAACCCGAGCATTCTTCTTCAGCCATAGTCTAAGCCTTGTCAGACGGTAGGCAGACGGGAAAAAGCGGAGATGTCCTCTCGTGTTTTCATTCCCTCCGCCATCAGGTTGTCATAAAAAGAGTGAATAAGAGCCCTTGCTTCAGAGACAGTGTTAAAATGATTAATTTTTGCACGAAATTGGGCAGATCCAGGAAGACCTGCCGAATACCAAGAGACATGCTTACGAGCCAGCCGCATACCAGCATTCTCCCCAAAATGAGATAGCATAAGATCGTAATGCTCCAGGAGGATAGCTTTCTCCTGAGTAAGATCTGGTGAAATATAGGAGAGGCCCTGGCATAAAACCGAGGCTATTTCAGCCAATAGCCAGGGTTTTCCATAGCTCCCCCGACCCACCATGACTCCATCGGCGCCAGAAAGCCTTAAAGCGTTCTGGGCCGTTTGTACAGAAATAATATCGCCATTCACAATAACAGGCAAACATACGGCCTCTTTAACCTTCCGTACAAACTGCCAGTCGGCTGTACCGTTATAAAACTGTTGGCGGGTACGCCCATGCACGGTTAACATTTTTATCCCACTTTCTTCAGCAATACGGGCAATTGATGGGGCGTTTAAAGACGAATGGTCCCATCCCATGCGCATTTTTAGCGTAACAGGCACAGAAACCGCCCCGACAACAGAAGACAAAACCTTGCCTGCCTGAACTTCATTTTTCATCATGGCTGAACCCGCTTGCTGGCCAACAGCCACCTTTTTAACGGGGCAGCCAAAATTAATATCAATGAGATCAGCACCCTTGCCAACAGCAATACGGGCCGCTTCGGCCATGGCCTCTGCATCACAACCTGCCAGTTGAACAGCATTTAGCCCCCCTGCTGCCACTTCGGCCATTCGTAAAGTATTTTCATTTTCTCGAATCATGGCCCAAGAAGCGATCATTTCTGAAACAACAAGCCCGGCCCCTAATTTTCGTGAAAGCTTACGAAACGGAAAATCTGTTACCCCAGACATAGGAGCAAGGATGACAGGCTTTTCAATAACAACATTTTTATCCAATATAATGGGATTAAGCGGCTTATTATCCGCTATTTGTACGGCATTTTCTGCACTCGAGTCTTTTTTAAGATCGTCCTGGAAGGCATTTTCTTCCCCTGGGGAAGAATGATCAGTTCGGGAAAACTTGTCCATAATGGTTTAATCTGTTGTATCACAAGGGTAAGAAAAGAGAGATAGGAGCAAAAAATGCTTCGCAGAATAACAAATTAATACCTTCCCAACAATTATTATATTGTGCATAACCTGCTCATGGCTGGAACAAATGCTTCCTATTCCTTCCAAACACTCTCCCTATGAGCTACTTTCTTTGTAGGGAACATGAGGACGGAACTTAATCAATGAGACTGAAATCAATGAGACTAATAGGTTAAATAATGAAAATTGCTGCAATTGTATTGGCTGCTGGTTCAGGGCAGCGTTTTAATACCAATCAGGCGGAGAAAAAGCTCAAACAATATACCCTTCTTGCAGGAAAACCCGTTATTTACCATGCAACAAAAGCCTTGCTGCCTTATGTGGGCGTTGTTCAACCCGTGGGAGATCCTGAACGGCTCCTTCCTGCCCTTTCTCCTTTACAAACCCTTGCCCCTGTGGCAGGCGGGCAAACCCGCCAGGAGAGCGTAAGAGCTGGTCTTGAGGCTTTGGCGGCCTTGCCGGCTTCTCTTAAGCCTGATTTTGTACTTATCCATGATGGGGCACGGCCTTATGTTTCTGCTCAACTGATTGAAAATGTTCTTTCTGCCTTAAACTATTATAAGGGTGTTATACCCTCCTTAGTGGTTGCCGATACTCTCAAGCTTGGCCAGTCCGACCCCCCAATTATCCAAAAAACCATTCCACGAGAAAACCTGTATAGAGCCCAAACCCCCCAAGGGTTTGACTTTGCAATCCTTCTCTCCTTACATCGTCAAAAAGGTGAAAATTCTGCAACCGATGATGCCCTTCTTATGGAAGAGGCAGGCTATTCTGTTGCTTTGGTGAAAGGAGATGAAGATAATATAAAACTTACCCACAGAGAGGACCTTATGAGACTAGAGCGCCTGTTTAACCTTCCCTATGTTCCACGTATTGGAATGGGGTATGATGTCCATGCTTTTGCACCCGACCGCCCCTTAATTATATGCGGTATAAAAATACCGTTTGAAAAAGGCCTAGCTGGTCATTCTGATGCAGATGTGGGCTTGCATGCCCTTTGCGATGCCATCTATGGCGCTTTGGCTGAGGGGGATATCGGCCGACATTTCCCCCCCTCTAAAGACGACTGGAAAAATGCTGATAGTCGTCAGTTTCTTATCCATGCCCGCGAGCTCATTCAAAAAAAGCAGGGCCGTTTGATCAATGCGGATATTACGCTTATCTGTGAACGGCCAAAAATTGGCCCTCATGCTGAGCACATGCGGCAGGTTATTGCTGACTTACTTCAGATTTCCCTCTCTTGCATTTCTGTTAAAGCCACAACCAGCGAAAAACTTGGCTTTACTGGGCGTGAGGAAGGGATTGCCTGTCAAGCCTGCGTAAGCATTTTAGTGCCGGATACAGAAACGGACAGCACCAACCAGGATTCCCTTTCCTAAAAGAGGGAATCCTTACAAAGGAGAGTGCTCTATGAAGCTTAAAATTTTAGGCTGGAGCTCAGCTCTTTTGGTTGATGCTCATCTGGATGATGATGCTTTTGCCCACTATGTGTGTAATCTTCGCTTGGTGGATATTCTTCCTATTTTATTACCACCCCTTTTCTAACAGGCCTATTTTCTAAAGCTTCCTTCATAGGCTATGGCGTTTAGAGGGTTACGCGCAGAGGGAAACTCTCTGTCCTGCAGGGCCTGCGGAAGTTTGGCTTTATCTGCTTGTTTTCCTACCACCATAAGGGCATCCACACTGTAATCTTCTGGAATGTTTAGATCTTGACGGGCTTTTTTATGATCAAAACCGCTCATCGCATGCGTAGCCCACCCACTTTTCGTGGCCTGTAACATGAGATGGGCCATGGCTGTACCCGCTGAATAAGAATGGGTATGGTTAGGCATAACAGCCCCTGTTAACGGCGAAACCATGGTTTTGGCTGAAACCAGAAGAATGAAAGCAGAAGCATCCTTTGCCCAGGCCTTATTATTATCATTGAGCAGATTAAAAAAACGCTCCCAATAAGGAGAAGTTCTTCTAGCATATAAAAAACGCCATGGTTGTGAGTTATAAGCCGAGGCAGCCCACCTACCAGCCTCTAAAATAGTCAGAAGGTCTCGTTCTGGAATATCAACGGGTTCAAAGGCCCTGGGTGACCACCGTTGAAGGAAAATAGGATCAATATGATATTGTGATGTCCGAGGGGGATGGTTTTGTGTCATCTTACACCTTCTTAAAATTTTCTAAATCATTAAATTCAGTTAATCTTAGCACCAGGCAACCATATCCTGCAAAGACATAAATCTAAAAAATGTCGCCTCACCTAACCATTTTTTTGAGTAGAGATAAGCCAGAACTGCTCAATTTCCTTCATCTCTTCATAGATACGATCGAACCGTTCTAACTGCTCTGCGTCAGTGCCCCAAATTTCCATTTGCACTCGTTCTGGCAAGGTAGAAAGAGAAAAAACCTCATCGATTGTTACTGTCTCATCCAAATAAGCCATCCCTAAAATGAGGCTCCCCGCCAAGGGAACAAGCAAGGATAACACCGTAACCTCTATGAGCGTAAGAGAGTCCAAAAGTACAGTTAACCTGTCAATCGTCTCTTGGGAAAAATCGGGCACATGTAAGGTCGTGGTCACCTTGATGGACAGTTGATATTTTTTGGAAAACCATGTGACGATGGGAAGCCATTCTTCTTGTTGTCTTTTTGCAATCTGTTTGGGTTTTTCAGAATGAAAACATAAGAGATCAGATTGAGCATATTCGATAAGCTTGGCAATGACACTTTTAATATCGTGGCGAATAAGCCCTTCCATAGTACCGACAATACGGGTTAAAGGAATATCAGAAAAACAAAACGCCTGCCCTTTTTGACCGCCCCCCAGACCTGCCCATTCTTTTTGAATGGTTTTTGCGAGGGCTAGATTATGAATAACAAGCGGCTCACCCGAGGGAAGCTTTAAAGGTTTTTTATCAAGAACAATTCCATAGCCCTGATCTTCTTCACGCAGAAGCACTTTTTCCCAAAAGCGAACCTGGTAACCAGCTTTAGCCCTGTGGGATTCTGGGCCATTAAAAACATTCATACTAGTGGACAATACCCAACCCCTTTAAAAAATCTTTGGCGTTTTTCATTGGTTGTTTCAAAATATTGGAGGGGATGGAGAAAGAATGACCATGGCTATCACTGGGGTTATTACCAGCTTGTGCACAAACATCATTCTGCTTTCCATCAAAACCAAGTGTGAAAGAAAACCGCCCACTCTCTTGGTTTTGCTCCAAGGAAAATTCAGGGTGATCCCATTTTCCCTGAACATGCACATAAGAGCTGGCCATGGCTTGACCAAGATGAAATTGCGGCTGCAAGTGCAAATCGATCATTTCCGTCATATAGTGAATGATACCATTTCCTAATGTTCCAAACTGCTCTGTATCAAGTGCTAAAGAGTTAATTTGTAGGGCATCATCCCCCAATTGTCCTTTAACGTTAAAACAGTGAATGGGCTGCATATTCTGGGCATTAAGATCTTTTGGAGCTGGCAGAGGGTGCTTGTTCTCATTTTTGATATATGACACCAGATATTCAACAAAAGCCTTATTAATAAATCCCTTTTCCAAGCTTATATGAAAGGCTCCTTCGGGAACACTTCTGTTATCTTCACCGGTACTATTACTACGAATATCCCCCTGCAGGCTCATGACTCCCGACGCAAGATTTTCATACCCCCATTGTTTTAAAAGCCATTGCACGGGTATGGCTGTTCCTTGGGATTGAAGACTATAATTTTCAGGAACTACCGCAGTATTAACACTAAAAACTCCTTTTACCCAAAGGCTGTGAGGGTCATGACCAACCCTATTACTGATGGGCAAAAAGGTAAAAAGTCGGTTTTTCCATTTTGCTGCTAGCTGTAACTGATGGTAAGCATACTCATCCATAAGAAGCTTATCAGCCAATATCTGGATATTGCCAGTCCCTGAGCCAATCCAGTGGCCAAATCTAAGAATAGGATTGCTGAGGGAGTCCTCACTTTGGCCTTCTTCTACAACTGTTGTTTTGGCCGTTTTTGTGGGGGGCTCTTTTTTCTCTTCTTCATTCTCAGGAGCGACTGCATCTGATTTTTGAGCAGATGTGGGTAGAGGCTTTTTAGATTCTTTTTCTGCCAGGGCAGGTTCTATCAGAGCAGGAGGTGGCAATGTATCCTTGCTGACGGAGGTTAAAGCCTTAAGACCACTGATAAAGGAATCAGCATCGAGCAAAGCAACATGCACACTTCCATTAACCTCGGGGCCTTCAGCTTTTCCCTGTCCGTAATTCATATAAATTGTGCTATAAACCTGATTACGACCTGATTTGATGTTTAGATTCTGAATTGAGAATTGCTCCCCTCCTTTAAAGGTTACAGAGCCACCGATTTCTACAGAATCTTCTAGGGAAAACATCTTGGGTAAAACAGGATTATAATATTTAAGCCCGGCTACCTTCCCTGTTACAGCCATAACACTTTCCAATCCACCTGCCTGACCAGTAATATTGAGGACATCCGTGGGAGATGTCTGAATTTTCAGGGTCAAAGGCAGCGTGGTCATAAATTTGGATTTTACGGCTTGCATAACATGATTGAGTGGGCCAGCATTTCCTTCAAGATGGGGAGCATAGGCTACAGGTAAGCCGGCAAGCTGCATTTTAAAAATAACTGGCAAACCGGGCCCTTCACTCTTCAAGGAGATATTTTGAAAAGTCCCTTGGGCTACGGGAAGATTGAAAGAAAAAGCCTTACCCAGTAAAGAAAAGTCTTTAAGCCTTAAAGCAGGGAAAAGAGGAAAATCACTACTGGGGTCAGCGAGGTTTCGTTCATCAAAGCCAGCATGCAAAACCACTCCTTGAAAAGAAGGAAGATGGGCATGGCGAAACAGAGAGTTCAGATCTGCCAAGTTATCCATACTGGCATCCAAAGTGAATGATATACCTTTCAAACTTGAAAGATTTGGCAAAGAGCCAACAAGGGCGGCCTTCCCTGTCTCCTTGCCGTTGAGGCTTTCTTTACCATTAAGGTTAAAGCGCCATGGTTGCCCCGTAGGATCAGACTCTTTTTGCTCTTCTTGAGGGGGATGAACATGGCCGTTAATTTCAAACTCGGCAGATTCTCTTACCCCTTTTGCAAGAAGCTCAATATCGGAAGAGAGAATGGAGCTTATTTTTATTTCCGGCAGATCTAGGTTTCCGGATTGCCAGTTTTTAAGGTTTTTCCATTCAATATGGGCCTCTTGCATGTTTATTTTCGAAACATCGACTGACCACCCTTCCCAATTGATGACAGGCTTGCGCAGGAAACCTGAAATGTCCTGATGATCTTTTTGAGGGTTTCCCCCATGAACAAGATCTTGCGACGGTGGTGTGTGAGAGGAGGATCCTTCCTCTTTTTTTGCCCAATTCAGCTGTCCATCCTGCTGTTTTTTAATAAAAAAAACAGGCTGATGAATATTTATAGCAGCCAATCGCACATGTTTAACCAATAAGGGAGTGACAGAGACATCAATATCTATTTTATCGGCTGAAAACAGCTTTTGAGACTCTTCTATATTTTTCCCCAGCCAGACCTCCTTTAAGAAAATCTTAGGATGAGGGAAGAGTTCATAAGAAAAAAAACCTATATGAAACTTTTGGCCTGTTTTCTGCTCTATGGCCTGTACCAATTTGGTTTTTATATTTTGAGCACCCAGTTGAAAAGAACCGGCCAAAATAGCAGCCAACGCCACCAGGCAGGCTAAAATTGCCCCAACAAGGCTAAGATTAATAACCCATTTCCCAAACGGTTTATAAAGTTTTTTTCCGTCATTTCTGGAAGCCATGACCATTCCTTAATTACGAGAAACCACAGGCTGCTTTGGCACCATAAACCCCAATGCCCTGAATGTGTCATCCATATGGTCAGGCAACGGTGCAACCACCTGCAATACTCCCCCCCTGGGGTGTAAAAATTCTAGCTTACGGGCATGCAAATGTAACCGATGTTGATTTTTTTCCATAACGCTTATTTCTGTTTGCACCCCATAACGTGCATCTCCTATGATAGGTGTGCCCATGGCAGCACAATGTGCACGCAACTGGTGAGTTCGCCCTGTATGAGGGGAAAGCTCAAGCCAGGCCATTTTTCTTCCTGCATAGCCTTTAACTTCATATTCTGTAATCGCCCGCAAAGCCCCTTCCTGCTTGCGTGCTGCAGAAACCATGACCTTTTCTCCCCCCTTAATGGTTGGAATAAGAGGGGTATCTATAATTCCTTCCCGTGGGGTTGGAACCCCATAAACAACAGCCCAATATGTTTTCTTTATGCTACGGTCCTTAAACAGAGCTGCAAGTTTAGCAGCAACGCCTGCTGTTTTGGCCACAAGCAGCAGGCCAGAGGTTTCCCGATCTATACGATGAACGAGCCTGAAACGCTCCAGACTTGAGAGGGCGAGGCTTTCCAAGAGACCATCCACATGCCGCTTTATTCCCGATCCCCCCTGCACTGCCAGACCGGATGGCTTATTGATCACCAGAAGATCATCATCTTCATAAAGCGTCATTTCCTGTAGTTCTGCACGGTTATGGGCAATATCGTCTGGCGAATACTGTGAAGTGGACCGCTTTTTATCCTCCTCAGCCGGGCCTTGTGGTAAGGGAGGAATGCGTACCGTTTGGCCCTGTTCCACACGGCTGGAAGCTTCTGCCCGTTTCCCTTCAATACGGATCTGCCCCGTTCGGCACAGCTTTTGAATAACCCCTTGCCCCAGGAAAGGATAACGGCGACGTAGCCACCGATCAAGGCGGCTGTCATGTTCATCGGCACTCACTTCAATAAAAGAAACAGGCATAAAATTACCTTTGGGGGTTGTTTCGGCTCTTGCGAAGAGCTGACCAGTGTTGCAATCTTTTTGCGAGGGTGGCTTCGTACCCCCGTGGTGTGGGGTGATAATATATTTTCCTGGTCATTTCATCTGGAAAATAATTTTGCCCTGAAAAGGCATCGGGTTCATCATGATCGTACCGATATCCTTCGCCATAGCCTATGTCTTTCATCAACGTTGTTGGTGCATTAAGAATATGTGCCGGCGGCATTAGGCTTCCCGTGGCAGATGCATTTTTCCTCACCATTTTATAGGCTGTATAAAGAGCATTTGATTTGGGGGCAGTCGCCAAATAAACAACCAGCTGTGCCAAGGCAAGCTCCCCCTCTGGAGACCCCAGCTGTTCGTAGGCAGCAGAAGCCGCCATAGCCTGGTTAAGGGCATGAGGATCTGCCAGGCCAATATCTTCAACGGCCATCCGCGTTAACCTACGAGAAAGAAAACGGGGGTCTTCCCCCCCTTCTAGCATCCGGGCAAACCAATATAAGGCTGCATCCGGGTCAGAGCCACGAACAGACTTATGCAAGGCAGAGATAAGGTTATAGTGCTCCTCCCTGTCTCGATCATAAGCGATGGCACGATGAGAAAGGATTTTTCCCAAGTCCTCTGGGTGAATCTGCTGGAAGTTTTCTGAGTTTTGGTGATCTGGCCCGTAATCTGAGAGGCTGAAAAGATACTCAGCCATATTTAAAAGATAACGCCCATCACCACCGGCCATATAAACAAGGTTTCGCCGAGCCTGTTCTGTCAACGGTAACTGGCGATGGATTTTTTCCTCAGCACGACTCAAAAGCTGAAGAAGGCTTTTTTCATCAAGCCGATGGAGAACAAATACCTGACAGCGTGAAAGAAGGGCGCCATTTAGAGAGAAAGAGGGGTTTTCTGTTGTAGCCCCCACTAAAATAACAGTCCCATCTTCCACCACAGAAAGAAAACCATCTTGCTGGGCCCGATTAAAGCGGTGAATTTCATCCACAAAGAGAATGGTAGAGACACCATTTTGTTGGCGATACAGCCTTGCTTTTTCAAAAACCTTTTTTAAATCGGCAACTCCTGAGAAAACTGCCGATATCTGTTCAAAAGGCCTATTGGCTTTATGGGCCAATAGACGAGCGATGGTGGTTTTACCTACGCCTGGTGGACCCCACAAAATAAGGCTTGAAAATTGCTGACTTTTAAACATACCAGAAAGAGCACCTCCCTCACCGGTAAGGTGCTCTTGGCCTATAATGTCGGCCATATGATTTGGCCTTAACAGATCCGCTAATGGCCTATAACGCCCAGAGTCTTCGCTTTGCGAAGCTCTGGGATTAACCTTGGGCGTGTCATTTGATTCTGCTTTGGCATCAGAGGGCTGAGAGCCAAAAAGATCATCATTATCCAAAACAATTTACCTGAAAAAAGCGATTACCCCTACAGACTATACAGAGTTGCTTTTTCCTTTAAAAGCTCAAACTAGATTGTCCTATATTTTGGCCTACATTTTGGCTGCCATTTTGATTTTTATGACAGGCTTGTCATTGGTGTACGAGGGGGTGTACGAGGGATTAACGGGTTAGCGATGAACAACCCCATAGGATGGCGCCCCTAACCCAGGGCAACTACATGAGCTCCCCAAAGTTGCTGCAGTAGGTAATGTGCAGCTATAAATCCCTGCTTCACACTGGCGCCCTACACCTTGGGAACGATTAGGCGGCGTAGATTCCAACGAGCGTGCATCTCCCTCGCATCCGCAAAGGGATATCAACACTGTTCCAGCCAGAACCAGAGCCGATAAAAGAGATGAGCGACTAGCAATAGGGGAGGTATTTTTTAAAACCTTGGTGGAGGCTTGTGGTTTAAAATATTGTGAATAAAATCTGTTTTTATACATTAATTTTCCCTTTCTATCCCTTGCTGGAAACCAGCCCCACACTAAAAACCATCAGGAAAACCATCCCTTGCATAGCAATAAAGGCGCAACAATAAGGCACACAGGAAATGATTTTTATAATAGAGCTTATAATGGCATTAAACATTTCTTCACCCAAAAAGTTTTCTTAGTCCCATAAAAAATTACCCCGATTACTTTTTAGAAAAAATATTATCGAACAGTATGAGAACCATTTCTACTGATAAAAAAATCCTGACAGGCCTCTTGGGTCGTTTTGCGCTGGTCATTATGGCAAATATATTCGATATCAGGATAACATAATTCAATACTGCTTAAATACATGGTCTTTAAAATATCAAACTTTACAAGGGGGCTTTCATTCTGCATGCGCTCTTCTTGGCGTTTGATAGATCGAATAGCGGTAATACACGTTGTGCTAACACTTTCTGGCGCCAGTTTGAGAATGTTCACTTCTGCCCATAAATATTTATGGGCCAGTGCCACTTCATCTTCCGTATTGCCAAAAGCGGGAGCAAGGGAAAAAAAAGCCAGAAAAAAAATGACAATTGTTTTGTACAATACTGACACTCACCCACTTGGTTTTCAGCAAAAAAGGGTACGATCTTTTAGTCCATCATAATAATTTTGAATAATCGCTAGATTATAAAACTCATCCTCACCATTCACTCATCATTATCATACAGAGCAATGTAAGAGAAGTAAGAGCATTGATCGTCCTTCCCTACTGGCATTCAAACACGGCCATAAACCCGTAATCCATATGATGCTGCATGTGACAATGAAATAAAGAAGCCCCCTTTTGGTCTGCGATAAAATCAACTTCCAGGGTTTGGCAACTCCCCACCATGATCACATCTTTCATTAACCCTGAAATAGAAGACCCCGCAATATTAACGACCTCAAAATTATGCCTGTGAAGGTGTAAGGGGTGGGCTTCATCTGTGGGGTTATAAAAACGTAGCCTATACCGTTTGCCATACTCAACAGGGTAATAGCCAGTCTTGTTCGTGCTATTAAATGTTTTCCCGTTGATTGTCCATAAGTTAACATTAATGTGCCGATCTGGGTTATGGTGTTCTGAAATGTGAAAATCAAAAATACCATCAGGTTTAGAAGACGAAGGGGTCTTCTTAGAAAAGAGACGGTAGTCCCATGTCATATCAGTTGGTTTTTTCCATTGGGCTTTACCTTGTTGGCCAGCATATTCTACAATAATCCCCATTCCCTTATTGCGGGCTTTAGCTTGCACATCACCCATAACCCAAACTCCTGGATTGTTCATTTCCACAATCGCACTCACACGCTCTAGGGCTCCAAGCCAAAGAACAGGTACACTGGCCTGTACTGGAACGGGGTTACCATCAAGGGCTACAACCTTAAAAGAATGATCGGGCAAGGCCAGACTTCGGGCTTCGGTTGCACTACCATTAAGGATATGAAGCAACACCTTCTCCCCCTGTTTAACCTTAATAGGCTCTCCAAACCCCAAACAATGGCCATTAATCGTATAATACTCATAAACCAGGTCTAGATCATCGGGCAGATTAAGGGCTTTATTGGCCGCTTGCTTTTTCTCAAGCTCTGCTTTTAAGGCCGTATTTTGTTGTTTGGGGAGAAGATAGTCTTCATCATCCATTTTTTCTGCGGAAAAAGCGGGGCCATATTCCTTTAAAGTCAGAAACACCTCCCTATCATAACGCCCAGGGTTTTGTTTGGGTTCTATGTAAACAGGCCCTATGAGCCCCGTATAAAGCCCAAGAGTAAGGTTTTTACCTGCACGAACATGCGTATGATACGCCCTTAAACCTGCTACCGTCGGGGTAAAAGCCTGACGAATGGTTGTTTGAGGCAAAATAAAGGGAGTCCCTTCTTCCATTGAACCATCCAACTCACCGGGAAGAATAAAACCATGCCAATGTAAAATCTCTGGATGGGGTGTCTTGTTATGAATATCGACTACAATCTCCTGCCCTTCCTTCATCTTAAGCAAGGGGCCAGGAGCGTGTCCGTTATAGAGATAGGTTTGAAGGATATGCCCTGGCTTTGGCTCAATTCTCCCCTCTTCTATGGTTAAGGTATAATCGGCTTTACGGCTTAGCGTACCTTCTCCCCCGAGCGGTTGGGCAGAAGAAGAATCTGAGCGGGCATACCCCGATTTTTCAGAGAGAAATACCGTACTTGCTGCAAAAGTATTAGCCAATAGGAATTGCCGTCTACGTATCATGATCTCTCCTTTGTCTTATTGTTCGTTTAAAAATCAATTCATATCTATTTATTAACAGTATTTTCCTCTATTCAAAAAAACAATCTTTCCTTCCAGTTCATACACTCCTATAAAAGGAAGGAAAATCGTCTTTTCCAACGAAGGGTACAAAACCCAAAAGAAATTTCGCTCTTCAAATAATCAAAAGGCCCAAATGTGACGCCAGATTCTCAACCCCGACAGCATGAAACAATTCTTGTTTTAAAACCGGAAAAGGGCGCAAAACGCTTTGGGAGTGCCTTGCGCGATATTACAGATGGACTAAAGTTTTGGAGACTGTTTTGCAAACTCAGTTGGCTGGATATCAAGCTCCGCTATCGAGGATCCCTTCTAGGCCCCCTATGGATTACCCTTTCCACTACTGTTATGATTGCCTCCATGGCTGGTATTTATGCCTATCTTTTTCATATGAGCCTTAAAGACTATCTTCCATTTTTAACCATTTCCATCGTTTTGTGGGGGTATGTTCATTCTACCATTAGTGATGGAACGACAGCTTTCACCACAGCACAAAATATTATCCATTCCTTAAGAATTCCTTTCTCCATCCATGTTTTTAGAACACTCATCCGTAATGTTTATCTTGTTCTTCATAACATTATCGTTGTCGTTGCTGTATTTGCCATTTACCGTATTCTTCCTAACCCGCTCATGACATTGCCAGCCCTGGTCCTATGGAGTGTAGATGCCTTTTTTCTATGTTTGCTTTTAAGCACTCTGGGGGCACGTTATAGGGATGTCTCTCCCATTATTGCCAGTATCCTTCAAATCCTTTTCTTCATTACCCCGATTATATGGAAACCTGATCTCATCTATCTTGGGCGACAATATATGCTTCTTAACCCGTTTTTCCCGCTGATAGAAATTATGCGCGCACCCCTTATGGGAGAAATTCCGCGCCTTTCCATTTGGGTATTTGCTGTAGGATATAGTGTGCTCATATGGCTGGCAGGTTTTCTTGTATTTACAAAGGCCCGGGCACGGCTGGCCTACTGGATTTAACCGGACTGACGCCATGGCATTCATACATATTAAAAACCTAGATATTTTTTTCCCTATCTATCATGGGGATTCCCAAACTCTAAAAAAACAAACCGCTAATACCCTGTTTAAACTTTCAGGCAAAATTGTCCGCGATGAGCATGATCATTATACAGTAAGGGCTCTTCACAATATAACCTTCTCTATCACCTCTGGCGAGCGTATCGGGCTTGTTGGCAGTAATGGTGCTGGCAAGACAACTCTTTTACGGGCCATGGGAGGAATTTTTGAGCCTGTCAGAGGATGTATTGAAATTGATGGTTCTGTAAGCACCCTTCTCGATACAAATCTGGGAATGAATCACGAATTAACAGGGCGTGAAAACATTCAGCTACGCTGCCTTTATAATGGTTATGAGCAAACCAAGACAAAGGAAATAGAACAAAATGTTGAAGAATTCTCAGAGCTAGGGCCGTTTATCGATATGCCTATAAAGGCTTACAGTTCTGGCATGACCTTGCGGCTAGCTTTTGGACTGGCCACAGCGATAAATCCCACCATTCTTCTGATGGATGAATGGTTCATGGCAGGGGATGCCTCTTTTATGGAAAAAGCTCGCTTACGAATTAACACCATGGTTGAAAAAGCTGATATTGTTGTTATTTCAACCCATCAGCCTGATATAATTCGTCGGTGGTGTTCGCGTGTCATTTGGTTAGAAAATGGGGAAGTAAAAATGGATGCCCCCCCCGATACAGTTCTAAATGTTTATCTTCCATCTGTTGAATAACTCCCTTCCTAAAGCCAGGAACGCACAAGGGGTACCCACTCCTCCTCTTAACAAATTTTTTCTATAAAAGTGCTTTCATCTTATTCAAGTCCATTTTATTCAGGCCAGTATATTTATTCTATGTATTGGTTCATGAGGGATATGTAGAAGGTTTCTTTAAAAAATCTTATCTATGAGAAAAGCTTCTTTCATTTTACGAGTATAGAACCCCAAAATAAGTAAAGAGGACTTAGAGCCTATACTCTCATCCTTTAAAGAAAGCGTAATAGCTCACTGGTCTAATAGAAATCCTGCGCCGAAAATGTAACGGGGCTCAAGCCACGTGCCGAAGCTGTGGGTGCACATCATTTAGGTGTGTGCGGTAGCGGAGCGTTCCGTAAGTCTGTGAAGGAGACGGGGTGACCCTCTCTGGAGATATCGGAAGTGAGAATGCTGACATGAGTAGCGACAAACAGTGTGAGAAACACTGTCGCCGGAAGTCCAAGGGTTCCTGCGCAAGGTTAATCCGCGCAGGGTTAGTCGGCCCCTAAGGCGAGGGCGAAAGCCGTAGTTGATGGGAATCAGGTGAATAGTCCTGAACCTGCCAGAAGTGACGAATGTGAGATGTTGTTAGGCCTTATTGGATTGGTCTAGCTTTTTGAGCATTCCGGGAAATAGCTCTGGCGTATAGACCGTACCCGAAACCGACACAGGTGGACTGGTAGAGTATACCAAGGCGCTTGAGAGAACGATGCTGAAGGAACTAGGCAAATTGGAGAATCTTCCCTCCTCTTGATGCGTTTTTCTTGTAACGGCTGAGCCTACTGGATTTAACCGGACTGATGCCATGGCATTCATACACATTAAAAACCTAGATATTTTTTTCCTATCTATCAGGGAGATTCCCAGACACTAAAAAACAAACCGCTAATACGGAGATCTTATAAAACTTCTTTAACTCTTTCTTTTAAAATCATGTTTTCTACAAAAAAAACAGGAAAGAGAATTTCTCTTTCCTGTTTCCCAAGCTTTATTCTTTAAGAAAAAGACTTTAAGCGGTTTTTAGCCTTCTTTTTGCGTCTGAAACAAAAGGGGTATATCCAAAATCTCTTGTTTCATCGTCTCTTTTCAAATACGGGCCAGCACTCGTAATGCACAGCTCCAAAAGCAAGCCGCCGGTTTTGTTGACCTGTAATCCTTCATCAAGTGGAAGAACAGCGTTACCATTGGTCCAACGGCCCTGGTCACTGGAATCAGCATCATACCAACCATAGTGTGTGCCAAGTTTAAGGTAACCTGCCAACTCTACATCGTGATTATCATACCACAATTTCGCATGGTCAACCTGAACACCCAGTTTACGACGATCGTCAACAAAGGCACCAATAACATCCCTTGGCGCTGAAGACCGGGAAAGAATCCGCACTTCGCTCGTATTAGAAGGCAGCATGAAGAAGAGAGACTGACCTTTTCTGCGGATTGCCTCAATGGTTATACCTTTATCTGTTACCAGCTTCAGATCTGGATCTTTAACCATTTCGACCTTTTCCATTTCAACAGCAACACCTTCTGCCAAAGCACGGTCGTTCAACTTCTGCCAGATTGGCTCTACAGTTGCTTGGTCAACGGTAAGAGGAAGAACACTATCAACACCCCATTCCAGATGAGCCTTTTTGAAGGGAACCACATTGCCTTCACGGCGGAAGGTTGAACGGTTGCCCGTATCAAGATAGCTTTCCGAGAGTAAACCTTCAGCTTCTACTAAGGAGTGCTGAGCCGTTTCTATATGGTAGTAAGAGTAGCTCTCCATAGTACGATCTTCGTAAATGGTTTTGCCATTAACCAGCATACGGGCTGGAATAAGGTGGCCTTCTACATACAGGCTATGTTCTGGTGTTACCACAACATCGGCAGAAGGAACACCCTCAGAAATTGCACCTGCCTTAATGCGAACTGGCCAATTATCACCAGCTCTGGCATCTTCAACACGAGCAGATCCCGTCCATACAACTTCTTTCAGCTCTCGTTTGCCATCCCCAGACGTAGCCCAGATCCGCTGACCTGAACGAATATCTTCAACAGGACGTAAACCATCTTCTGTAGCAAGGCGAACACCTTCAACAAAACAAACCTGAATGATTGTTCCACCCTGACCATCATCAAGGAAGCTGAGCTCACCAGACTGACTATTGACACCAGCAACGTTTGTAAAGTTAATGGTATACTCATCTGTGCTACCAGCAGGATGATATTTAATGGTAATTTTATTCCCTGTGAAAACAGCCTGTGTAATCGTGCTTTTTTCAATACCTGACAGGTCGATAGCCCCGGTATAACCATTATTTTTACCAAACCCTTTAATGTAAGTATTGACGGTAACATCTTTTAACGGAATGCCATCCAAGCGAAGCAAACCAACACCGCCACCCTTACTATCAAGACCTGTTCCATCATCAATCAGGTTAACAGTAGCAGTAAAGTTTGAGCCATCGTCAGGCTGATAGTTTAAATCTACCACTCCAGTAGCAGCCACATTAATCGATGGCTGAATAGGAGAGTTAGAGTTGATAACAACATGGCCTTCATTTTGGACTTTAATGGAAGTTGTTGTATCGGCACTTCCCCCTACGTTACGAATACCATCCTGACCAATCGTCAAAGTGGATTTGTTAACGTTTATGACGGAGTTCCTATCCATATATAACTGACTGTTTAAAGATACTGTTGAACCAGCCGTTGCATTAATCTGGCTGCCCGCATCCAGATAGGTCAGGTTATTTAAAGTTAAACCAGAATTATTATCAACCGCGACAGTTGTAGCAATATGGTTTGATGTCCCATTCAGGTTAAGGTTAGCAGCATTCTCAATTTTCAGCTGACTGTTTTTAAGAGTAGCTGTATCCGCCAAGTTAACAACACTTCCTGATTGGACAAGGACATTCCCTGTGAGGGTCGCATTTGCGCCAATCGCAATGTTACTATTATCCTGAATGGTGAGGTTCCCATTTTGGGTAAAGGCTTTTCCAACAGTTCCCACAGTTTTATCAATGGTTAATGTACCATTGAGCATGCTGTTTTCACTTACAGTTAAAGTGCTTGTTCCACCTAAAGCCCCAGAGAGGGTAGAATTACCAAGATAAATGGTTCCGTTTAACTGAAGGCTTGCTGTACCCGCTGATGAGGAAATGTTCAAACCATTGGTGATGAAGTCATTCTTATTAAGAACCACTCTTCCATCTACAACGGTTGCTGTATCAAGGATAGCATTGCTTTCAAGATTGAGGATACCGCCATCATTAATGGCAATGTGCCCCTGACCTAAAACACCCCCCATGGTATTCAACGATGATGGGTTACTGTTATAAGCCGTTACGAAAGTTGTTGCATTGCTATCGTCAAACACAGATTTTACATCGACTGTAGCGCCAGAAGCTGCAGAAAGGTTAGTGCCTACACTATTGTTTCCGTTAAGGGTAACAACTGTATTGGCCCCTGTAGCTGACAAATTATCAAAATTTGCCCCATTAACAGCGTTAACCAGCGTACCATCAGCAGCGGTAATTAAACCGTTAATCTGGTCTCCTTTTTCCAGTGTAATCGTCGTGCCGATACCAGCTGCATTGGTTGCGGAAAGGCCACCAGCCAAGCTTGTGCCACTCAAAATATCGACGGTTCCCCCGGTAACATCAAAATGAGGATTAACAACCAGATTGGCTTGCCCAAATGTTAAAAGACCATTTTGAACCTGCACAGCATTAGTGGATTGAAAGTCACCATTCACAACAACCTTTGCATCTGCGCCATTTTCGACAAGTGTACCAAAATTGGTAAGATACCCAACATTCAGTGTTCCACTTGTCACAGTTGCCTGGCCACTAATAACCGGGCCTGCAGCTGTTTGAGTGCCATTGTAGATTTGGCCCAGATTAACAACCGTTGGTACATCTGCAGAGGCCTGGCTAATGGAAAGTGTATTAAAGTTATCGCCATTATCAAGCGCGTTAACCGTACCCCCCGTTACAGCTGTGTTACCCACAACAGAGCTTTGGTTAAAATTCAGAAGGCCACCAAAAACATTCACATCAGCCAACACCTTACTGGACGTAACATTCAGCGTTCCACCAGTTTCATTGACAGACCCTATAACGTTGGTTCCTCCGCCAGTGGTAGTCACTGTAGTAGTAGCTGACCCCTGCTGATTTAATGAACCTGAAAGAGTAACATTGTTTAATGTACTTTGGCTATTTCCAGAAAAAATAGCAGAGTTCAGGCTATTGCCTGTGCCATTTTGGGTAAATTTACCGCTTCCACTAACAGCAATATTATGATAGATGTTCGCGCCCACTAATATCGCTGTACCATCAATGACCTGAAGATCACCAAACTGAGAGGAATTAGCAGCGGAAAAATTACCATATTGATTATAAACAGCAAAGCCTTGACCCGTTTTTTGGGTAACGACAGAGTTGGCCGCCAGATTGATATATCCTGACCGAGAGGTGTTACTTCCAGTAGCAGGATCAGCAAAAGTGCCACTATCAGCACTACCAGCCACAACGATGGTACCTGTTGAAGTAACATTTCCGGCAATATTTAAAATACCACCAGTAATACCACCCCCAACGTCTACATTGCCTAACCCAGAAGAATAATAAGGGTTAAACCCAACATACATGGTTCCTAACGTTGTGTTGCCACTTGTCGTTACTGTTTCTGGAGTATATTTGTATTTAAAGGGATCTAAAAAAGGGATACCAGTCCCTTGGCGGTTAGCATAAATACCAGAAACAACGACAGCGCCATTGCCAACCGTTGTAAAGCCCGTTCCATCAGTAAGAGTAATAGGGGCTGTGCCTGTAAAAAGTATATTAGAGGCATTATTAATAGTGGCAACACCACCTGTAAAGTTTACAACGTTTTGTAATCCAACAATCACATTTCCCTGGATATTAGCTCCCCCAAGATTAATTGTACTCTTGGTATCGTAATTTCCTGATTGCACGTTAATAACAGCATATTGTGGAACAGTGACCACACCATTGGCCGTATTTACCGTAGTGTTCACGGGCTCTGTTTTAATAGAACTACCCGTTTCCATATTAACCGTTGAGCCTTTTGTTAATAAGAGCTCAGGAATACTAACACCAGACCCATTCGTATATACTGCATCCGGTGCAGTGGGGCTATTAAGTAAGCTAATAGAATATTTAAACGTGGTATCTGTTGGATTTCCCACAAAATCCAATGTTGAACCATTTTTAAAGCTAACGTTTCCTTGCAAAGTAAAGGCATGTTTAATAACAGTTGTGCCGCTATTAAAATTAACAGTTGTAGCACCATTGTTGTTGCCATATTGAAAAACTTGGCCTTCAATATAAATGCTACCAGTACCAGTTGTTGGGTTCGCTAACCCGTTCCCGGCATTGAAATCGACCTTTCCACCTTGTCCGGAAATCATAATCGGAACAGAACCAACTACCCCAGGATTTATTCGGATGTAGAAACTCGAAGGCAATGGTTGGTAATTAAAACCACCTGCAAAGGTTATACCACCAACGCCACGACCAGTTAACAAACTTAGAGCATAACTGTTAATAAGGTTGCTGTTAATATTAGCGTCTAGTGCCGCTTGGTTGACGTTCCCTGAAGCATCTGCCGAAATAGCTATATTAAGGGCATTTGCTAGCACATCCCCTGCATCAGTAAAGTCTTTTCCTGTTTGAGAATTAACCGCCCCATAATTCAACGTGCCTGCTTTGGTCATATCCGCTGAGGGATCAATAAACGGGTTTGTCGTTGAAGTAGTACCTGTACTGGTAATGGAAGTGGTTCCTGTATTTGAAGTAGTGCCTGACATTACTCTTGCTATCCTTGCGTTTTAACTGTTTTTATATGAAAATATAAAGTCGAGAAGATCGATATGTTCTTGCATTTTCTGTAAACATCAGTAGCCTATTAATCAGTAAAAAGGTGTTTTTTACTGAGGAGTGATTGGTATGTTATGTATCTATTGACTGACAGAATTTTAACTTCGTTTCATCCATTCTATTTTTTAAGGATGGATTACTACGCCATTTTATTGTGAGTTTTAAACTTTATTATTTCTTTGCTCCATGCTTCTACTCTATTTTGTCAAGCGTAGAATTTTGTTATTTTTTTATTAACAAGTTTATATATACACCATTTTTTCTTTTTTTCAAATAAAATTTAAAAATATTAGATATAAAAAAGGAAAATTAACTTTATTTAAATAAAGTTATTAACTTATTATTAATAATAATAGAATTTTTTTTCATATTTAGTACAATTATTGGAAAAAATAATGATTTTTTTATGATTATTCGAAAAAACCTATTCTCTTTGCAAAGAACTGCCTGTTAGATTTGTATCGAGAGGGCTTTTATTATAAGGAACATTTCCAACAGGTTTAGGATTGTCTATTCCTTCATATTGCAGTACGCCTAAACTCCGTATATCTTTTCTTTTTGGAAGCCGGGCTTCCTTCCATCCTCCACCCAAGGCCCTAATCAACTGAACACTGGCCTGAATCTGTTGGGTTTTTACCTGAATAGCACTAATTTGTGCTGTAATTCTGGCAATCTGAGCTACAATAACATCGAGATAATTGGTTAAAGCCCCTTGATAAAGGGTCATCGTCATAGCTTGTACCTTTGTACTGGCCGCTACAGCTTGTTTTTGGTCCTCATAACTTTGCCCCAGATGGTTGATATTGCTTAACGAATCCTCCACTTCCTTAAAGGCAGCCAAGACTGTTGAACGATAATTATCGACTGTTTCCCGATATTTGGCCCAGCTCCTTTGGAGCTCAGCACGCCTTAAACCACCCTCAAACAGCGGTAAAACTGCCATACCCCCATAGGACCACATACTGTTGGCCAAACTAGCAAGATCAATGCCATTATCCATGAATCCACCAGTAATACTAAAGGTCACATTGGGGTAGAAAGCAGCACGAGCAATCCCTATTTCTCGGTTGGCTGCGGCCATGGCACGCTCTGCACTTGAAATATCAGGGCGCCTTTGCAACAAATCTGCCGGGAGCCCCACCGGGATAGTGGGAAGCTCAAGAGTTAACCGATCAGCAGGTTGGATTTGAAAACTAGAGGGTGAAACATTAACCAAAATCGCAATGGCATGCAAAATAACGGCCCTTTTGGCTCGTAATTCTTCCTGAGCGGCCTTAGTCATAGAAAGCTGATTTTGGGCACGAGCTACATCAATTCCAGAAGAGATCGCACCTTGCTGGCGTATCTTCGTGAGGTGAACAGCCTTTTCATAATAGACTATTGATTCATCATAAACAGCGTTTTGGGCATCCATTCCTCGTAACAAAATATAATTATTGGCCAATTCAGCCCGTAAGCTCAGTTTAGCTAGTGCATATTCAGCAGCCGCCTGCTGAGCAAAAATTTCCTGTTCTCGTGTTCTGTTTCGTATTAAAGACCAAAAATCCGGTTCCCATGTTGCAACACCCGAGTAAAACTGCGAGCTCATAGTGACCTGATCATCTCTGGCTCTAAAAAGATTATTGGCCGAGCGCTTATTATTCGATCCCCCTGCGGCAATACCGACTTGAGGAAAAAGCGAAGACTCTGCTTCGACAGCCAAAGCCCGTGATTGCGTAAAAATTTCAGCCGCAGCTTGGAGGTCTGGATTAAGTTTCTCCAAACGGGCCTCAAGGGCATTTAAAATGGGGTCGTTATATAAAGTCCACCAGTCCGAGCGTAAAATACCCTCCCTGGGCGTTGCAATCTGAAAGGGCCCTTCCCCATGCCACGAACTAGGAACCACAAACTGCTGGGGATGATAATCCGGTGCCAGATCACAACCGGCCAAAATGGTAGAAGCCCCCAAGCAATACACCAAACGAGAAATAAAAGGTCTAACGCCCTGATTTTTCCTTTTTAGGGCTTGGCAGCGCAAACCCATACGAGAAAGTCTCCGTAGCATTCTGTATCTTTCATTATTTTACATGAGGGACAAAGACGTAAGAAACCATATTCCTGTTTTAATGATGGTGCTTTTGCTCTGAAGTATGAGAAACAACCGGAGCGTTATACCCAGGAGTGAGAGGCACCACATTGACCTCTTCCCCTTCCTGAATATCTGCAGGGGGATTGTTAATAATCATATCTTTTTCCTGAATTCCCGAGAGAATTTCTACATTCACTCCCGTATTATCACCGAGCCGAACATTTTGCAGATGCACCTTGTTTCCTTTTGTCAAAAGGGCAACCTGTGTTCCCGCAGATCTAAAGATTAAGGTTGTTTCCGGGATGACTAAAACACCTTTTACATTTGGAACATCAAAGTGCACATGCGCATAAGAACCTGGCCATAAGAAATGGTCTTTATTATCAATTTCCAGTTCGGTCACAGCTGTCCGCGTTGCGGGATCAAAGGCCCCCGCCGTGGTAAGATATTTGGCTTTAAATACTCTATCCTTATATTGAGGAAGGTACAAATCTCCCACCAAATCAGGAGTAAGAATATAGGCAAAATCCTGTGGAACAGAAACAAAAATACGAACTTTTTCTATATCGGCTACGGTAAAAAGCTCGCTGGACCCCCCTTGAGCTTCCATATTTCCACCCGTCTGCCCCACGAAATCCCCCAAGTTAATTTCACGTGAAATGACTGCCCCATCGAAAGGCGCAACGATGGTTTTAAAAGCCTCTAAAGCCTCAAATTTTTGAACCTCTCGTTGGGCTGCCTCCAGCGTAGCCTGTGCAGCACGGGCTTCAGCAATATAAACATCAACCTGCATTTTAGCGACGGCTTCTGTTCCTTCTAATGCCTTCCAGCGCTTAGCCCGCAAGGTTGCCAAATCATACTGGGCCTGTTTTACACGGGCATCAGCCTTAGCAGCAGCATATTGAGCGTCCAGATCTGGGGTATTCAACACAGCCAGGACATCTCCTTTTTTTACCCTTGCTCCGTAATCCTTATACCAGGCTTTCACATATCCTGGGACACGTGCAAAGATTGTCGCCTGATACCAAGGGACAATATTGCCGGGTAAATCCAGAACCCGCCGTGGAGGCGCAGGCTGCGGAGAAATAACAGCAACCTTAACAATTGCACTTTTCAGTGTTTCACGCCGTAGACTGTTCATCTCATGTTTACGGTATAAAATACCAAGTCCGGCAATGATAAGAGCCAGCAAAACAACACCGAAGCCAATTACTTTTGAAGATTTACGAGAGGCTGTCATTGGGTTTATCCGTCCTCGATTTTTTAGAATGAACCAGAGCAAACACACAGGGAACAAAAAGGAGTGTTGCTACAGTGGCAACCATAAGTCCACCAATAACAGCCCGCCCAAGCGGTGCATTCTGGGAATTACTCATCGACATAGGCAACATTCCAACAATCATAGCCGAAGCCGTCATCAAAACAGGGCGGATACGCTCATAGCCCGCTTCAAGAGCTGCCCGAAGGGCCTCACCATGGGATTCAAGACGCTCCCGCGCAAATGCCACAACAAGGATGGCATTAGACGTTGCCGTTCCCATACACATGATCGCCCCTGTGAGAGCCGGAACAGAGAGGGTCGTATGCGTTAGGAACAAGCTCCAGGCTATTCCTCCTAAAGCACCAGGCAAAGCCATAATAATAACGAAAGGATCCAGCCACGATTGAAAGTTCACCACAATGAGCAGATACACAAGCAAGATAGAAACGCCCAACCCCCCTATAAGCTGAATATAGGCGTGGTTCATGGTAACGGACTGCCCCCGGATAACCAGAGTAGAGCCATAAGGAAGCTGTGGCGTTAACTCTTTAACAATTTTGCTGACATCGCCTACAACTCCCCCCAAGTCACGGCCTTCATTGGACGCATAAATATCAATAACAGGAATAATATTGTAGTGACTAACCTCTCCAGGAGTGCCAAGCTGAACAATATCGCTCAAGCTGCCTAACATCTGAAGCTGTTTGTTTTTGGGGTTATTATCACCCCCATCAATAGGAATAGTCTGCAAATCATTCACTGAAGACATCCGCCTCTGAGGCGTGTAAATATTCAGCATATAAGAAAAGCCTGTTTTAGGGTCCAGCCAGTAAGATTGATGAACCTGGCCACTTCCTGAAAGGGTAATAAGGGCGTTATTGGCTATTTCATCTTCTGTTACGTCAGTTCCAAGGGAAAATGAACGCTTGGTGTTAACCCTCAGTGTTGGAGTATTCATCGTCTGCTGGATATTGACATCTGCAATACCCGTTACCGTTCGTAACCGGCTGCTAAGCTTTTGGGCAAAACGGAAATTTGCTTCCAAATCCAGCCCAATAACCTGAACATCAATGGGAGCCGGTAGACCAAAATCTAAAATTTTCGCCGTAAGGTCAGCAGGCTGAAAAGAAAATTGTGTACCAGGAAATTTCCTGTTCAACCCATCGCGTAAAATCTGCCGATATTCTGCCACAGGTGAGGTATGGTTTTTGAGTGATATTGTCATATCACAATCCTGGGCTCCAATGGTTGGGGTTGGAATAAAAGCCTGATTATGTGGACCTACGGGCAACCCACAATTCACAATAATATTGTCGATTTGCCCTGGCAAAAGAGCGGATATCTCCTTGTCAACCATTCCAGCTATATTGCCTGCTTCCTCAATACGGGTTCCTAGCGGGGTCCGCATATGCATCTGCAAAGAGCTTGATTTAACCTCAGGGAAGAAGTCCCGCCCTGTAAACAACAATAAAAAGAGCGAACAAGCAGATGCGAGCAGAAAAATAAGAATGAACTTCCCTTTTATGTTTAAAAGCCCATTCAGAAGATTTTTATAGCCTTCACGAAAGGTGATAAACCGCTTTTCAAACCCTATTTGAAACCGGCCAAAAAAACCAGGAGGAGGAGCTTTGCCCATTTCCTTTGCATGATGGTGGGCAACCTGGGCCTTTAATAACCAATTGGCCATGGTAGGCACTAACGTACGAGAAAGGATAAAAGAGGCAATCATCGCAAAGATAATGGCTTCGGCCATGGGCATGAACAACCACCCTGAGACACCCGAAAGCTGAAAAAGTGGCAGCCATACAATGCTGATACATAAAGTCGAAACAAAAGTCGGAATAACAATCTGGTTGGCGGCATCGATAATAGCTGTTTCCAGATCTTTTCCCATTTCAAGATGAGAGTCGATATTTTCGATCATCACCGTAGCATCATCAACCAAAATCCCCACGGCAAGCGCTAACCCTCCCAGAGTCATAACGTTAATCGTCTGCCCGGCCCAGCCCAAACCAATCAGCGCTGAAAACATGGCCAAGGGGATAGAAGTGGCAATAATGACCGTAGAGCGCCAAGACCCCAAAAATAACAGCACAACAAGCCCCGTTAAAGCCGAGGCGGTAACCATCTCGCGCAACACATCCGAGACTGAATCCCTAACGAACTCAGAAGCATCGTTCAGCACTTTAATTTCAATACCAGACTCTTTAGGGAGAGTACGCAATATGTGGGGAATCATTTCCTTAACCCCACTCACCACTGAAAGGGTTGATGCTTCTCCCCCCTTCATGACGACAACCATCACCGCTTGTTTACCGCCAACAAGAACGGAGTTAGTTTGGGGAGGTCCCCCCAATTGCACATGAGCGACATCGCGGATGTAAACCATGGCATTGCCAACGCGCTTGATGGGAATATTGTTAAAAGCCTCCACCGTAAAGGGCGTTGCATTGGTTTGCACCATAAAATCAAACGAGCCGATCTTTTCATCCCCTGATGGAATCACAACATTCTGCTTGTCTAGTGCTGCATAGACATCCATCGCTGAAAGATGTTTGGCCTGAAGTGAATCTTGGTTAAGATAGACCAAAAGTGCAGTAGGTTTCCCACCATAAGGGTGGGGTACAATGGCTCCTTCTACAGTCACCAACTGGGTTCTGATCTGATTAAATGAAATATTGTAGAGTTCAGAAGGTGTGAGCTTATCTGAGGTGATCTGGAGCATAACAACTGGAACAGAAGACGCTTCCAGCTTCATGATCAAAGGAGGAGAGATCCCTGGCGGAAGCTGCTGGACGATCGTTTGCGATAAAGCCGTAACTTGGGCTTCAGCCTCACCAATTTCTGTACCAGGCTGGAAATAGATGTTAATAATACTCCTACCATAGTAGGAGTTACTCTCCATATGCTCTATTCCTTCCACCGTCGCCGTAAGAGCACGCTCGTAATACCCCGTTATACGGCCTGAAACATCGTACGGCATCAGCCCGGAATAGCTCCAAACCGCGGAAACAACTGGTATGCGTATAGTTGGAAAAACGTCTGTCGGGGTTTTAAACACCGACATAATACCAAAAAAGGTTATTAAAATTGCTAAAACAACAAATGTATAGGGTCGCTTCAGCGCCGTTACAACGATGGCGTTCATAAACCTAATTACACCTTACAAACAAGGGCTTTTATAGATGTACCTTTACGTTATAGATGTACCTTTACGTTAACTGCTATATGATTTAGCCCAAGCCTTACTTCTGAATTTTGATTATTGCAAGAAATAAATTTGCCTTTGACCGAGCCCATCAATGAGAAGATTAAGGATATTTTTCTTTTTATTTTTAATAGACACCACCATGATAATATGCCCTCATTACCCTAAGAAATAGACCCTTTATGATCAAACCATTCCATAAACCCTTGGCTCATCTTGTACCCTCTTTCCTTCAAAATAGCCGCTTTTATAACCATGAATGATTTTCCCTATAAGTCTTATTAGTACCTATAAGCCTTAGTAACTGTCAGCCTTAATACCAGAGCTCTTAGTTTTTATGAAAAAACACAGCCCTTCCTCTTCTCTTTCCTCTCGTAGCACCTTCTGTATCATTGCTCTTTGCCAAATAGGAAATATGTTTGCCTATGCTGGAGTGCAAAGTATCCTTTTACTTTACCTGGTTGAAAAACAAAATTTCTCCGACTCAGAGGGCAATATACTGATCGGCGCATTTGCTGCTATTTATTGTATCACCCATATTGTAGGTGGATGGGCTGGAGATAGGCTTTTTAGCCATCGGGCGACTATAATTGGAGGGGCAGGCCTTTTGGCACTGGGCTACCTTCTACTGGCCATTATCCCCTTTCATATCCAGATCCTCTATTACGCTTTAGCGATTATCAGCCTTGGGAACGGTTTTTTCAGTACTAATGCTGCCAGTATTATTCGTGCACTTTTTACCGGTGAGAAGAACGGAAATGATAATAATATGGAATCTATTTTTACCTATTATTATCTTTCCATTAATATTGGCTCAGTTCTGGCTAAATTTTCCATTCCATGGATTCAAACGCATTTGAGCTGGCAGACGGCTTTTTTTGTCTGTTTTTTTGCCGCTCTGCTTGAATTTTTCTTACTGGCCAAACTGGGTCAGCAGCTTTTTATTCCACTTTCCTTAGAAAAAAGAAAAAGAAAAAACAATAGGTTATTTTTGGCACTGACAAGCATTACCCTTTTTATCTTTACCGTTTTAACGCTTGAACGGCCTTTCTGGGCAGAGGCAAGCATGTGGGTTGCCACTTCAGGCGTTTTGGCATTTCTTACCCTCCTTTACCGTAAAAGCGCATTATCAGAGCAATACGGATTATTAATCCTTTTTGTTATGATGGGCCAATCCATATTATTTTTTATCCTCTTCCAACAAATGGATACTTCCTTAACTTTGCTGGCCTTACGGCATGTCAGCCCAACATTTTATTTAGGGGATTTAAAGCTTTTTAGCTGGTCAGCAGGACAGTTTAAAATGCTTAACCCGTTCTGGGTTATTATTTTCAGTCCAATCCTGATATGGGCTTATAGAAAAAACAATCAAAAAACCCACCGCCCTCTCCTGGCCCATAAATTCTTTGTAGGATTCATAGCCCTTTCTCTTAGCTTTTTTATCTGGTGGATTTTTTGTCATTTTTCCAACGGCCATACCCTCCTCTCTCCATGGGTCATGGTCGGCGGCTATCTTTTCTTTTCCATCGGAGAACTCATGATCGCAGGATTGGGCTTGGCAGCCGTTGCCCAATATAGCCCGCCCCATGCTACGGGAACCATGATGGGCTGCTATTACATTATTTCGGGAATTTCTCTTTATATTGGCAGCCTTATTGCCAATTGGGGCCCACAATCGCACTCCAGCGCTTTCTTCTCACCGCTCGAAAGCTTACACAGATACGGTAGCCTTTTTGGTATTCTTACCCTACTGGCTTGTTTAGGAAGCTTTATCTCTGCTTGCTGTTTTCCTCTTCTTCGTCAATGGGAGCAGCATTTATTAACAAATTCTATAAAAACATAATTTTTTTGATTTATATCAAGGTAACAACACAAAAGATTGATTAGGTTACTCCCATACATAGCAAATGATTATTATGTGAAGCGACTAATTTTTTATTAAGTTATTTAAGATCGAGAAAGGGGTATGCTTGGGGAGCATGCCTCTTTTATTTGTTTAAGGCATTTTACCATAAAAATTTTTATCTCAGCACGCTCATTTTACTTTTTATCTTCAAATTTTTGATAATAAGTCCAAGATAGCCTTTTTGTTGCCCCTATAGTTTGCTACACAAAAACCAAGATATTTTAAGACTTATTTCGGTGTTTTGTAGTGTGAAGTATAAAATGAAAAAGAAAATCCTATCTTTCTCTTCCCAAAAAGTACAACGGAGTTCTATAATCTTATTCCTATTTGGCATTCTGCTAGCAGCTTGTGCGGAAACACCTGATGGGCCAACGGCACTTGTTCTTCCTGGACCTAAAAAAAACTACGATACCTTTAAGCAAGAGCATGCCCTTTGTAAGCTGGAGGCTGAAAACGCCGTTGAAGGTCAGGCTGAAAGCGAGAACCATCGGGCCCTTCTTGGTGGCCTTATTGGCACGGGCCTCGGCACAGGCCTTGGGGCAGCCATTGGCGGGGGAACTGGAGCTGCTATTGGAGCCGCTGGGGGAGCACTTGGTGGGGGAGGAATTACAAAAGGATATTCCGAAAGCAAACAAGGGAATATACAAACCCAATATGACAATGCCTACGTTCAATGTATGATTGCTCATAACAATGTCTTGCCTGCCAACAGAATTATTGCAACCCCATCGTCTGACGAGAAATCTTATTACGCTCATTAAACTCTTTTTTTATTAGGGCTAAGGCCCCTTTCTGAATAAGCCATTCATTTTCTTCCTATCTCCCCTCAGAAAAAATGAATGGCTTTTTTCTATAGGAGCTTCATAATAAACTTTTTCAGTAACAAGGCCTCTCTAGCGCCCTTTTCTCATGAGATTGAGGCCTAATATTTAGAGACAGGCAATGCCACACTCCCCTTCTGCGTCCTTATCCCAACATGATCAGTTTATAAAAATACTCATCCAGAAAGTGGGGAAACACAACGTTCTTACCCTCCCCTCTCAGACAGAGCGCTACAGAAAAGGATTCCGCTCAGGTCTAGGAGCAGCACTTGCGGTTGTTTTTCCAGGCACTCTTGTTGAAATGTGGCAAGTTTTCAAAGCCTGTGTTGAAAACGATATGATTGTCATCATGCAGGCTGCTAATACTGGTTTAACAGAAGGATCAACCCCTTCTGGCAATGCGTATGACCGCCCTGTTGTTATTATCAATATATTAAGGGTAAACAAAATTCAGGTCATTAATTCTGGGGAGCAGGTCATCGCCCTACCTGGCAGCACGTTATGGGAACTGGAAAAAACAATAAAACCCTACAACCGTGACCCTCATTCCGTTATCGGGTCGTCGTGTATTGGGGCCTCTGTCATCGGGGGGATATGCAATAATTCTGGGGGAGCTCTTGTTCATCGCGGCCCGGCCTATACTGAAATGGCCTTATTTGGCTGTGTCTCTTCAGAGGGGAAAGCCACTCTTATCAATCATCTAGGAATTGAACTGGGAAGCGAACCAGAAGAAATCTTGAATAACCTGGAACACCAACATTACGATTCTCATGCAATAAAAAGCGGAGATGCCGCTTGTTCTAGCCGTGATTATGCCACACATGTTCGGGACGTAGAGGCCGATACCCCCTCACGCTTTAATGCAGACCCCACCCATTTATTTGAGGCCGCAGGATCAGCAGGGAAGCTCTGCGTTTTTGCCGTTCGGCTCGATACTTTCCCCAAACCCAAGCGTACCCAGGTTTTCTATATTGGAACCAATAGTACAAGTGTTTTAACGAAAATCAGAAGACATATTCTAAGCCATTTTTCCGATATTCCCATCGCAGGGGAATATATGCACCGGAACGCTTTTGAAATGGCAGAAAAATACGGAAAAGATACTTTCCTGATGATTGACTGGCTTGGAACAGAAAACATGCCCAAGCTTTTTACCCTTAAAGGGCGGATAGATGCCTATTTAAATAAAAAACGTTTTATTCCCCATAATCTTATCGATAAGGTGATGCAAATGGCCTCTCAGCTTTTTCCATCACACCTTCCCCCTCGCCTGAAAGATTATCATCATCGCTATGAACATCACCTGCTCCTTAAAATGGCAGACTCTGCTATTGAAGAAGCAAGCACTTTTCTGCAATCTTTTTTTGAAAAAGAGGAAGGCAGTTTTTTTACCTGTACAGCGCGTGAAGGAGAAAAGGCCTTCCTGAACCGCTTTGTTGCGGCTGGCTCAGCGGTTCGCTACCATGCCCTTCATGAGTCGGAAGTAGAAAATATCCTTCCTCTGGATATCGCTTTACGACGTAATGATCAGGAATGGCTGGAAACACTTCCTGCTGACATAGAAAATAAACTTACCCATAAAATCTACTACGGTCATTTTATGTGCCACGTTTTCCATCAAGATTATATTGTTAAAAAAGGCTATGACCCCCATACCATTAAAGAGCAGATGCTTGCCATCCTCGATAAACGGAAGGCAGAATACCCAGCAGAACATAATGTGGGCCACCTCTATAGAGCAAAACCTGCCCTAGAAAAGTTTTACCATAGGCTAGACCCCACCAACACCATGAATCCCGGTATTGGCAAAACACCTAAATGGCGAAACTGGGCATGCCAGTGTTATGAGGATAAATAAAAATTAATCAAATCCAGCGTTTTTTCTATTTTAAATTAAAGCTATTATCTGTATTGTCGTTCTAAAAAATTGTAATGATTAACAAACCATCAATAAGGTTATTAGGAAGGCGAAACTATAATGGCGTTAAATTTTCTTACAATCTCTGATTCAACACGGCAAAAACTTATAAACGATACCGATAATCTCACAAGCAATTTTGCTTTAGGCTATACAGATCTTTATGCAGAGATTCTTTACCAAAAAAGTGCAGGGTTGGGTACTCTCGCTCCGGAAAGTACATTTTGGTATTCACAAGTTGCTGATATCAATGCCGATAACCAGCAAGCTCTTGGAAGCCTTTTCATTCGCAATGCTACGCTTTATGGTCTTGCCTGGGATGGAAAAGTAAACGTGAACTTCCAGGATATCTCAGACCGTCTTGCTCGTGCTGTTATTTCAGACGTCGTTAAAACAGGAAAAATTTACGAGACGGATTATACCCTTCAGTTTGATATTAAAACAGCCCTGCAATATGGTAATGTCACCATTGGCGGCTGGGGTGGTGCGTTCTACTATTGGACAACCCCTTATGAAGGAACAAAAACCGTTGGGGAATTGGTACTTCAAGACCCATTCCAATATAATAAATTTTTGGCCACCACTACCGATGCTCTCCTGAAGACTGCTGCTGCTGCTATTCAGTCCCTGGCAAAAACACCGACCTTTGACAATCTTTGGTCTGCCGTTCAGCAGGCTGTTCCAACAGCCATTCAGGCCTCTGCCCCTTTGAACGTTAAGGCCGATATTGTTGGACGAGCCTTTGATACCCTTTTGGGAGGAAATGTTGCTGGTGATCCTAATAGAATCTTCGGCTATATCTATCTCGGCAATAATCCTTTTGATGGCAAAAGCCTCTGGCTAAAAACACTGGATGCGTATTTTAATACAGAACGCAATATTTCCGGAAATGATCAACTCGATCAGCTCAGACAAGAGCGCATCTCTGCTCAGACGGTGGCTAATGACTCTCTCATCAGTATTCCGTCACAATCCCACTATCTTTCTGATCTCACACACTACATTCCTACCAATGACAGCCATGCTGTTCTTACCTCTAGCATTGATCCGCAAATTACAGCAACTGCTGGTACAGCCAGCTCCTCTGCTCTCCTTGCAAACAATGCTATTGTTTCTACTAATGCTAATCAGCATCTCTCAGATTCTGGTTTAGTGGCTTAATTGTTAAAAATTGTAAACTCATAAGGTTTAATATTATGATAAGAGAACTAAACGTTGTTGAACTTAATACAGTCGCTGGTGGTCAATTATTTGATGGCAGCTATTGGGCCAATACTCTTAATCTTTTCATTGCCCCTATTGCACCTGGTATCGGAAATTTATTAATCGGGACATCTAACGTCATTAATAGCGCTCAGCAAAGCATATTTGGCTCTGTTGGCTCTCTCCTTGATGGGCTTGGTGGCCCTCTCCTGCGCTTAGCACACCAGTTTAATGATTACGTTATTTATCAGGCCACAAAAGGCCTCGTTCAGCTTGGACAAAGCCTAGGTGGTACAGCTACGGTAGGATCATACCATTATGAAAACGAATGGGTAAACTACTCACAAGCCTAAAATAATCATTTGGTTAAAGCATTCCTACATGTTTTATAGAGTGCTTTAATAAACTTTTCAGAACACTCATACCCTAACTTAGGCATAGTTCTCTATTCTAATAGTTATGGGTATGAGTGTTCTTTTATTATGATGCTTTAAGGGAAAAACTTTTTTGGAAAAATTTTAAAACCTTATTTGTGAATTTTTCTCTTTTTTCCTTTAAGACTATTGCATTCTCTCCTATTCTCCCGTAGGAAAGTTTTGGCCTTTTTTAATATTTATGTCCCGTTCGTCTAGAGGCCTAGGACATCGCCCTCTCACGGCGGCAACACGGGTTCGAATCCCGTACGGGACGCCATATAAACCTCTTACTTTGATAACTTACTGAATTTTGGGTTTATTTGAATGCCGTTTCTACGGTAGTGAAGAAAATTCCTCTCCTCTCACCAGCCAACAGTTTGGCAACTCTACCCTATGAGTCCGAGCTTTTTAAAAAATGTCTTGATTGGATTCAATACGATTATAAATCGCCACTCTTATGAGAAACTATTGTATCCTAACTCTATATAAAATTGAATTTTTTCAAAAAAATATCTTTAAAACCAACGCCTTCATAGAAAAATATTTACATTAAGCCAATAGGATCTCTTAAAAATCAAAAGGATAAGAGCTATAGGCCACAAATTTTCTCTTTGAATTTTTATAGGATCTTCTTTTGAAGGCTGGTCAAAAGGGCTATTAGTAAGGAGAAAATTTTTTGAGAAAAACTCTAGAGTGATCTTCTCACTAGCAAAGAGGTCTTATATTGCTTAAAGCAATCTTTACAATAAGAAAGGGTTCAGGAATATTTAAAAGAACCTGGACCCTTTTCCGGTAGAGAGTATAAAGCGTAAAAATAGAGTTTTAAGAACACGATTACTGAATTTTATTGATAATATAATCGATCTGGAACCTATCGTTTAAGCTGATATTCTCTGTGGACATGAACTTTCTGTATTGTTCCTTAGAGATATCATGATTATATAATTTGTAAGATGCGACAATAAAATCGTTAATCACGGTTTTGGAATGAGCGAAATCGTGTTGTCTGCCAGGATAGTTGGGCGATTCTTTTGATTCCTTCATTGCAGTAAGCAACCATTCCATGAATTTTTTATCACTATTAGCTTGTTTTAAGGTTTCAGCCTGGTTATCCCTTACTACTTCCGTTACGGACTCTGCGTGAACACCCTGTAGCCCGAACGTGCCGGCAAAAAGGGAAAAAGCTAAAGCCATGAGAATATTCTTTTTCATTAAACCTCTTCCGTTTCTGTTATAAGTTATAAGAAGTAATCTCCTGTGGTTGCTAACATAATAACATAAAGACGAAAGTTTTTATTCTTATTCTTAAGAAAACGACATCAAAAGATTGTTAAGAAAACTGTGTTCAATTTTAATTTATTATTTTGTATCACTAAGTTCACTCTCATAAACAATAAGGTTTAAAGACTATAAAATGAGATTTTTTTCCTCTTTTCTATTATGCACAGCTTTTCTTGCTCCCTTCCTTTTCTACGAAAACACCCAAGCTCGTGAGTTTCCATCCCCTACTGCAGGCAAACAGGATCATCAGGGCATAACTGACAACACCCCTTCTTCATTCGCTACTGCCTCAGAAAGCGTAGTCTTTAGAAACCAGATCAATCAACCCAATGGTGTTGTGGGGCTGGATCAGTCGAAAAAAGCGACCGTAAATAACCTTGTTGTAAAGGATAAAAACAATAATCGTATTATCGAACTCAGAAACGGCATGCCAGACTATATCGCCGGCGCAGAAACAGCTTTTATGGGAGGTTATCTAGACTCTTCCGGTCACAAAACCTCTCTCTCTTTATATGTTTCTGGAAGACCATACGGGCCCATTGGAGCAGGATGTGTATTATGTGTGATCAATTCCCAGGATGATATTCAAGGAGGAGGCGGAAGGCCTGCTATCTCTGGAGTGGATTACCATGGTGGAGGACATGCTGTAGCCCTAGCCGGAGGGTTTGACCAGATTGGCTTTTACGAATTTGTGGATAATACGGATGCCAGAATTATCGCTGAGGTTTCTCGTTACGAAAACAAAAAAATCATCCTTAAACATCCCTTAACACTCCAACAGCTGGAGATGATCCACCCCAGTATGTATTTACAGACCAATTCCATTGATCTTTCTATTCCAGAAAAGAATGCGCTTCTCAATGAGCTTCCCAAAACCCGCAACTACGCCACTTATGTAGACCATGTTGATGAAAAAGAATCCAATGTCATTTACATCACGGGGTGGGCTGTTCCGGGTGCTCCCTCTACAATTAACCATCTCCCTGGAAATGTTTATGATACATGGAGCTCAGATTATAAAAAACCGATGGTCTTCATTGGCCAGCCAGGCAAAAGTTTTGGTCGTAACCTGTTCATGTCCTATAATGGCAAAAAAACGGGTAAAGAGGCAAAATCACTGATCCATAGCATGGAAGCAGAAGAGATTGATATTTTTATTCATGATGAACTCCGCCCTCACCATGTATCGGTTCATGGTGTAACCATCTCACCTATTTTCAGAAATCAAAACCCTGATGTTCTGACGGGAGATAGCTATGACATGATGCTAGCGGGCGATATTCCAAACCATCTCATTGTCTATGAGGCACCCTATAATAACGTGATTAAGGCTAATTCTTTCTATGTGCATGGCAATGAAGGGGTAGGCCTTACTGCCCATGGGCAACAGCAAAAACGTATTGGTTTTGAGCATGACCAGTGGAGCGATGGAGCTCATCAATTCCGCTTTGTGAATTACCTCTCCAAAGATGGTCCCTCGGCTAACTGGCCTGATACTTCCATGCATCTTGGCTTGCTGATTGATGGAAACCAAGGAGATATAAAAACGGGAACGAATGAGGGAGAGATTGTTTGGAATAAAAGAGATAATAATGGTGGTTTATCACTCTGTGGTGGCTCTGGACACTGTGGTCTTCAGCAAAAATTTGATGGCAGTCTTCTTTTAAATTCTACCTATCTTAATACCAACGAAAGCCTGAGAATTATAAAAGGAGGAACCCTTGTCTTTCAATCTTCCTCTAATCCCAATGCGATAACCATTAACGAAGTCAATGAGGCAGATCTTTTCTTCGGATCCCAATCCACGGGTCGCGTTAATCTTACGGGCCTTAATTCTGTTGTCCTCAACAGTTCCGGGTTTGCAAGCCTTGGGAAAAATCAGGCTAAGGGAGCGCAAAAATACTGTTCAGATTGTTATTCAACGTTAAATCCAGACCATGAGAGAGGCATTCCTGTCTGGTGGAACGGCGCAAGATGGACAGACGCCTTAGGGAAACCTGTAAGACATTAGTTTCTTGGAAAGACCTTATGGCAAATTTTTGGTTTTTAAAAAGGAAGCAACGAGTTTTCAAAAAGAAAGCGGTGGATTGCACCACGAATAAAATCGTAGCGAGGGCCGAGTTCATCATGAAAAAATTCACTACAAATCTGACTTTTATATATTCGCTTTTCGCCTCACAATGTCTGTGAGATCACAATAACTTTGGGAAAAGAAAGGATTTTTAGCCCCTTATTCTTTTCTGCCTTCATCCCTTCTACTGCTTCCGCTTTGAAGATCACCCCCTTTCTCAAACGCATTCTCTCCTGGAAGAATAGTTATATCTTGTATGGATTTAGCCTTATCAATATCCCATATAATAATATGGCTATAACCATTCTTATGGGATGATTCATTGGGCTGAGTGAGTAAAATGAGCTTGGTGTCCGTAAAACGGGCAGCAGAAATAACCTGATGACCAGAGGCAATATGAATTATTCCCCTACTTGGTGGTGCCCCCTGCTCAACTCCCGCCGAAGAGAGTTTAGAGGCAGCCGAAAAGTTCTTTTTATAAAAAGCAACTCCTATAATGGTCGTCATAACGATAATAAGAAGACCGAGAATAACAACCACGGATGCTAAGATTTTCTGGCCTGAAGTCATTCCCACAAAAAGAGACTGCGTATTTTCTTGCATTCATACCTACCCAAGAGCCCTAATAAAGAACCTTCTTTAAAGAAGAACGTAAAGACTTGCTATAGAATATTTTATCTAACCTCACACTTAATATGTTTGCTTTCAGAAAAACAATCCACAAAGGCTTTACTTTCGAGACGTCAAGACTCAAATCAGGCCTAAGAACGCTTATAGAATTTTCATAGCCCATCAAAAATTTCAGTGATAATATTATTAATTCCAGTGGTCATATTATTTCCGTTCTTTGAGAGTGCCCCTTTGCTAAGTTATTTGTCTTATTTATGAAAAATTCTTCTTCCACTTACACTTATGTTGTCTCAGCAGAAGATATTGCTGAAACAAAACCCAGGGCAGATCGTCTACTCGCCGATCAACTGCCACTCTCTCTTTCCCGATCAAGAATAAAAACCCTCATTGAACAGGGCCACATCACCCGCAATCACGCACCTTTCACAGAACCCGCACGCCAAGTCCATGAGGGGGATGTTTTTGAACTCATCTTACCGGCTCCCGTCAGTACACGCCCTCAAGCAGAAGAAATTGACCTAGCCATTCTGTACGAAGATGATCACTTGCTGGTCCTTAACAAATCCGCCGGCATGGTTGTACATCCAGCCCCAGGGAATGAGACAGGAACAATGGTCAATGCCCTTTTAAGCCATTGTGGGCATACCCTTCCTGGTATTGGGGGCGAGATCAGGCCTGGCATTATCCATCGCCTGGATAAAGATACTTCTGGCGTTATGGTAGTTGCCAAAACAGAACAGGCATTGACCTCCCTCTCCCATCAGTTTGCTGAACGCAGCATTAATCGGCGTTATCTGGCCTTGTGCTGGGGACGGCTTCCTTCTCAAGGGAGCATTGAAGGCCCTATTGGCCGTGACCCAAAAGACCGAAAGAAAATGGCTGTTGTAAACCGAAATGGCAAATATGCCTTGACCTCTTATCAATCTCTCCTCTATTTTGGTGAGGCTATAACATTTCTAGAATGTAAGCTTGCTACAGGGAGAACCCACCAAATTCGCGTGCATATGGCCCATAGTCAACATCCTTTACTGGGAGATCCACTCTATTTACGCCGAATCCACCCTGCAGCAAAAACTCTTTCCAAACATCTTAAAACCCTAGCCTTGGACTATCCCTATCAAGCGTTACACGCCACGTTACTGGGGTTTTCCCATCCCGCTACAGACCAATATATGGAATTCAGCACCCCTGTTCCTCAAACGATGAAAACACTGATTGATGAGTTGTGCCTAGAATACGGAGAAAAAGCACGCTACGATGCCTCATAATGTTCCTCATCACCGGCTATATTCATAAATGCTTATTTCATTTTGAAGGGTATTCTAAGCTTTATTGCGTCCCATAGCCTCACTTTTTGTTGACAGGACTCATTTAGTACTGTATTTTTCATAAGGAATTATTAATATTCTTTCCATTTTAATTACTCATACTTTTGTAAAATTTTTACAGAGCGTACCCCAGTAATTTTGTTTTATATAATCTGACTGCCAAGAAACTTTACTCTTTCTCTACTGTTTGCATTAAAGGTTTGGCGTGGCAGTTCAGACGAAAGGAGCCCAATCATGGCCTCTGCCGTCATTAATCTCACTCCTGAAGGTAATCTTACAAAATATCTTCAAGAAATTAAAAAATACCCTATCCTCTCTCAAGAAGAGGAGCTCAGGCTCTCTCAACAATGGAGGGATAAGAAAGACAATGCCGCAGCGCATAAGCTCGTAACGTCTCATTTACGCTTGGTTGCAAAAATTGCCATGGGGTATAAAGGGTACGGCTTGCCATTAAGTGAGCTTATCAGCGAAGGGAATGTCGGCATGATGCAGGCTATCCGCCGCTTCGATCCTGATCGTGGGTTTCGGCTTGCGACCTATGCCATGTGGTGGATCCGTGCTTCTATTCAGGAATATATTCTTCACAGCTGGTCACTTGTTAAAATGGGGACGACCGCAGCCCAAAAGAAGCTCTTTTTCAACCTTCGCCGGCTTAAGGGCCAGATGCAGGCTATTGATGATGGAGACCTTCTGCCCGAGCAAGTCAATAAAATTGCAACCACTCTCAATGTTACCGCTCAAGATGTGGTGCAAATGAATCGCAGGCTTGGTTCTCCCGATCACAGTCTTAATGCTCCTCTACGCAGTGACTCAGAAGGAGAGTGGCAAGATTGGCTGATTGATGACCATGAAAATCAAGAAGAATCCTTTGCTGATCAGGAGGAATTCTCAGGAAGAAAAGCTCTTTTAGCCACAGCGCTTTCTACCTTAAATGACCGCGAACGGCATATTTTGATAGAAAGACGCCTGAAGGAAGAGCCCTCCACTCTTGAGGCACTTTCTCAAAAATATAATATTTCTCGTGAACGGGTAAGGCAGATTGAGGTTCGAGCTTTTGAAAAACTTCAAAATGCTATGAAAAATGATGTTAAAAAACACCGGGAAACTCTCCAAAAATAAGAGAGCGCCTATAAAGGCGTTCTCAGAGAGAAGTTGCGAGTAAAAAGTGTTTTTCAGTTCCCGTTTCCTTTCGGGCGTGCCAATATAACACATTAGAAATGCGGTTTCCCCTTTCAGAAGGGAAAATCGTATTTTTTATTTGGTGAACATTTTTAAATCATGGTATGCCTTGTAGGCTTTAAAGAGGGCATTTCTAAATTTTTTATAAACGCAACAAACCTCACATAATAAATACTGTTACTATAGTAGCTTAATAACTTAACCATAATGAAAAACCGATTATAATCAGGTTCATATGAGTAATTCTCTCTACAGGAAAGAGGTTCTAGACGTAAGAAAGGATGGATGGCTGGGAAGCGTTCAAGCTGTTCAACCCATTCCGATACGGATTATAACCATTGTTACAACCATTATGGTTGTTATTGCCATTATTTACTTCTTTGTTGGGGGTTATACTAGGCGTGTTCACGCAACAGGCACGATGATGCCGCCAGAAGGCCTCATAACTGTTGGTGCTATCAACAACGGTGTTGTCACAAAAAGAACAGCCATTGAAGGAAGCCACGTTAAGAAAGGTGATGTTCTTTTTGTCATCAGCTTAGAAAGCCACTCAGCTTCTGGCCCAACCCAATTGCGTGCCATACAAGACCTCAAACGCCAACGTGATTTTTTAAATGATCAGCTTGCCATTCGCTATAAAACTGCTCCTATAGAGCGCCAAAGCCTTATTAATCAGATTGCCAACCTCAGCAAACAGCATCAACAAATTGCAGCCCAGCTTGAGCAAGATAATCGAGTTCTTCCTTTGGTTCAGCAGGTTTTAGAACGCACTGAAAAGGCAAAAAGCCAATATTTGACTACAGATGCACAATATCAAAATGAGCTCTATACTTATGCTCAGCTACTGAACAGCCATGCCCAATTTCTGCAAAGTCAAACCAATATTGAGGGGAAAATAGCAGAGCTTACAGCAAAACTCCAGCAATTTAACGATACCCTTGCCCATGATACCAACGATATTAAAAGACAGATATCGGAAGCCGAGCAACGCATTACCGAAAAAGAGGGCCAACAAAACAATGTTATTGTTGCGCCTGAAGATGGTACCCTAACAGCTATCCGAGGGTATGTTGGTCAGCAAGTTTCTGTGGGTACCCCGTTATTAACCCTTCTACCTACAGGGCATAAACTCGATGCTGAACTCTATGTCAGCAGTGCCTCTATTGGGTTTATCAAAGAGGGAAACCCTGTCCTTCTACGCTATGCGGCCTATCCTTACCAAAAATTTGGTTTGTATCATGGAACAGTAACAGAAATTACCCGTGCACCTGTTTCCAGCTCTGCTGATGGACAACAACAGCAACAAGGTGCAGGGGGGGCTATCCCTGCAGACGAAAAGAACAAGGCTCCAACCGATAACAGTGTCTATCGGATCCGCGTCAAGCCTGAATTTCCGTACGTAAATGTGTATGGGCAAAAAAAGATGCTTGAAGCCGGTATGGCTGTCGAAGCCGATATCGCGATAGATTACCGCCGTCTTTATCAGTGGATGTTTGATCCTTTATTCAGTATTAAAAACAGCATGCAGAATGTGCTGGGACGCCCAAAGCAATGATCCCTTTAAATTTTTCTTTAAATTTCCGTAAGCAAGTTCCGGTTATTCTGCAGATTGAGGCTGCTGAGTGTGGGCTTGCCTGCTTGGCGATGGTTCTTAATTATCATGGTCATCTTATCGACCTTGCCTCTTTAAGAAGACGAGAATCCATCTCCCTTAAAGGGGTTACACTTAAAAATATTATTGATGCTGCCAATCGAGTAGGTCTCTCAACCAGAGCCTTACGACTCGATATGGAAGATTTACCTAAACTCCGCCTACCTTGTATTTTGCACTGGAGTTTAAATCATTTTGTTGTATTAACAAAGGTTACCTCCAAAAAAGTTATTATTAACGATCCTGCTCATGGCAAGAGAGTTCTCAGTTTGGAAGAAGTCTCTCGGGAGTTTACAGGCGTAGCGCTTGAACTGATCCCGAATGAAAATTTCGAACGTGGAGATGAGCGGGCCAATTTACGTATTCGAGATCTTTTTAAACACGTTCGCAGTTTGAAAGCGACCCTCATCAGGCTGTTCTTGCTGTCTTTAGGTTTGGAAATTATCGCTATTGTTATGCCAATTGTTTCGCAGGTTGTTATTGACGAAGTTATTGTCACCAATGACTACGACCTTCTAACAACAATTGCTGTAGGTGTCGGTATCTTAATCCTTCTTCAAATGATTATTGCATCAGCCCGAACATGGATGGTAATGCTTTTTGGTACTGTGGTTGGCATACAGTGGAGCACAAGCCTCTTTAGCCACTTGACCCGCCTGCCCTTGGACTATTTCATGAAACGCCATGTGGGGGATGTTCTCTCGCGCTTTTCGTCCTTGGGATCGATCCAGAAAACACTTACGACCGATATGGTGCAAGCCATAATGGATGGAATTATGGCCATTGGCATGGCTATCATGCTTATCATCTACGGAAAGTGGCTGGCGGCTGTTACCTTTGTTGCTGTTATCCTGGATCTTATCCTAAGGCTACTCACCTATGATGCCTACCGCCGCGCCTCGCAAGAGGGCCTTGTCTATGATGCCAGGCAACAGTCACATTTTATAGAAACGCTTAGAAGTATGGCAAGTGTTAAGCTGCTGAACTTACGGGAAAGACGCCAATCAAAATGGCTTAACCTGATGATTGACAGCATTAATGTCCATTTAACTGTGCAAAAATATGACCTCGTTTTTGGGCGGGCAAAAGAGCTGATCTTTAGTGCAGACCGGATCATCATGATGGTGTTGGGAGCCCATATGGTTATGGAAGGCAAAATGTCTGTTGGTATGTTAGTTGCTTTCCTCTCCTATAAAGATCAATTTACAGGGCGTATTGGTAGCCTGATTTCAGCAGCTTTTAACTTACGTATGTTAAGCGTGCAAACAGACCGCCTCTCTGATATTGCTATGACTAAACCTGAAACTGATGCCATTACACCAGCCCCCATTCTTCTCTCCTCTGATGATACAACCCCCAGGGCGGGAACATTAGATATCAGAAATGCTTCAGTGCGTTATTCCGATGCGGAGCCCTGGATTTATCACAATGTTAGCCTGACCATTCCGGCAGGAAAAAGTGTTGCCATTATTGGCCCTTCTGGTGGTGGAAAAACGACGCTTCTTAAAACCATGATGAGTCTGATTCAGCCCAATGAAGGCACCATTCTCTATAACGGTATTAACATCGAAACATTATCTCTTCCTAATTATAGAGACAAAATTGCCGGTGTTCTTCAAGATGATGGCCTCTTCACAGGATCTATAGCTGACAACATCTCTGGTTTTGCAGATAACCAAGATGAAGCCCTGTTGATTGAATGCGCCAAAAGGGCTGCTATTTATGATGATATTATGGAAATGCCCATGAAGTTTGAAACCCTTCTCGGGGATATGGGCAATTCTCTTTCTGGTGGGCAAAAGCAAAGAGTTATTTTGGCGCGTGCCCTTTATCGTCGGCCAGAAATACTCTTTCTAGACGAAGCCACCAGCCATCTCGATGAAGCAACTGAGGCTGTTATTGCTGAATCCCTCCGTGATTTGCAGATGACCCGCGTCATTGTCGCCCACCGTCCTGCGACTGTCGCCCATGCCGATATCGTTGTTGTGGTAACACCGGAAACGGCCAAAACTGGACAATTACAAATCATCCATCGCGATCAGCAGGATCAACAAGACCAAATTGAACCACAATAAAATGATCGCTATCTAAAACGCCATTCTGTAAATATAACCAGACCTAAAAATATTCCCCTAAAAAATCTTAAAATGGTTTTCACTGCCATTTCAAGCTTTTAGGGGAATAGGTTGTTTTAAAACTTTTTGTAATCTTGCTATAAAGTACGTTAATATTATTCAAAACACATTAATATTATTCTTCGAACGGATCAGACATTAAAACGGTATCATCTCGTTCAGGGCTGGTGGAAAGTAATGTTACCGGCACCTCAACCAGCTCTTCAATCCGTCTAATATATTTTATGGCTTCAGCCGGTAAATCTGCCCAGGATTTGGCACCATAGGTTGTGCTTTTCCACCCTTTCATCACTTCGTAAACAGGTTCCACACGTCGCTGAGCTGCTGGAGAAGATGGGAATGAAGTTATAGACTTCCCATCCAGCTTATAACCACTACAGATTTTTATTTCATCAAAGGCATCTAGAACATCCAGCTTTGTTAAAGCCAGGCCTGCAATACCCCCCACTTTTACAGCACGCCTCACCAGCACAGCATCAAACCAGCCACATCGCCTGGGCCGCCCTGTAACAGTACCAAACTCCTTTCCTCTTTCTCCTAGCTTTTGCCCAACTTCATCATGCAATTCAGAGGGGAAAGGCCCCTCTCCTACACGAGTGGTATAGGATTTTGCAATTCCCAGCACAAACCCAACAGAAGAAGGTCTAACCCCAGCACCGGAAGCCGCTGTCGCTGCCACCGTATTAGAACTTGTAACGTAAGGGTACGTTCCATGGTCTACATCTAGCATAACGGCCTGCGCTCCTTCAAAAAGAATGCGCTGCCGGCTTTTTCTAGCTTCATCGAGAAGATCCCATACAGGTTCCATAAAGGGTAAAAGTTTTGGAGCCAGGCTTAACAAAGAATCTGTAAGCGTTTTTTTATCAAAAGTTTCCGCCCCTAAACCCGCCAATAATGTATTATGATGAAGCAATAGCTCATCAAGCTTCCAGTCTAGTGTTTCGGGTTCAGCTAAATCGCACAGCCTAATCGCTCGTCTGGCGACCTTATCCTCATAAGCGGGACCAATCCCACGGCCTGTAGTCCCAATCTTATGCGAGCCTCGGGCCTGTTCACGAGCCTTGTCAAGAGCACTATGGAGCGGCAAAATCAAAGGCACATTCTCAGCTATACGTAAATTTCGGGGAGAAACAGAAAGCCCTTGCTCGCGCATAAGTTCTATTTCTGCAAGAAGCGCATGAGGGTCCACCACGACACCGTTACCAATTACCCCCAGCTTACCCCTTACGACCCCAGAAGGGAGCAAAGAAAGTTTGTAGACCTTACCATCAACAACTAAAGTATGGCCGGCGTTATGCCCGCCTTGAAAGCGCACAACAATATCTGCCCGACTTGAGAGCCAATCAACAATCTTTCCTTTACCTTCATCACCCCATTGGGCCCCTATAACCGTTACGTTAGGCATGAAATATCTTCTCCCTTAAAAGCACAAACCATTCCAAAACATATGGATAGCCAATTATTTTCACTTTCTTTTTTCGTATAAAGCAGCTGTAACACAAACCAGAACACTCGGTTATTTTGTTTTTAGCGGATGAATGGCACCATCTTGTAAAATATGTGAGCAGTTTGCTTGAAAAGCCTGGTCTTCTTCTGCACCCTCTTTAAGGGCCATAACGGTTATAATCCCCTGGCGACGAAATTCCCGTGCCTGTTCAACAGGGGTATGAAAGGGAAGAAAAAGCTTTTTTTCTCGAGGAGGTGAGGGAATAATCTCATTTAAGATATCTGGCCGTAAGGTTAGCCCACAGGCAGATTCCTCGTTATTGGAAACATATCGTCCCCCTCTACCGAGTTCATCCTTATACCCTAAGGAATAAATACTAAAGCTAAAGCCGGTATGGTATTTCCAACCGCGAAACTCTACCGGATCCAAAGTAAGATGGATATGTGGAACTAGCCTACGAATAGCCTGAACGGTTTCCTTCAATCGCGCAAGCATCTGCTTTCCTTCGATAGGAAGCTCAACAGCTGAAACCAAACGAAAAGCGTCATCTACTTCCCCTGCAGCATGCAGCAAGGTGGTTAATATTGAGGCAGCATGCCCACCCACCTGCTCTACAGCAGCAGCATCTTTTCTATCCAAAGCTTTAAGCAGGCGTTTTTTATCTTTCTCGTCATAGCCTGCTTTTTCAACAATAAGGGGCGTTAAAAGGGGCAAAGTCAGATCGAATGAAAGATGTTCAATGCCGAGTTCAGTCAAGGCCTCAAGACCAATAGCAACGATCTCGGCATCTGCTCCCGGGCTATCTGGCCCGATAAGCTCTATACCAGCCTGAACAATTTCCCGTCTGGTAACAGAATGTCCCCCCTTTAACAGCACACATGGCCCTGCATAAGAAAGCCTCAGCGGACGGGAAGCATTTATCAATCTGGTAGAAGCAAGACGAGAGATCTGAGGGGTAATATCTGGCCGCACAACCATAGTTCTGTGGCTATCGGGATCCATCACCCGAAAAGCCTGCTCTGCTACCACCTCACCTGAACCACTCAGCAAGCTTTCCTCAAATTCGAATAAAGCCGGCTTTACACGCTCGTAACCACAAACATGAAAGAGCTGCATTAAACGAGCCAAGTTTCTAGCCTCTGCCTGAGCATCAGGGGGAAGTAAATCGACAAAGCCTGCCGGCAGCAAGGCAGGGTTGAAGGGGTAGTCATTATCCGTCATTTATTAACTATTCTACTGGTCGTAGAACCCTTCCTTACTTGGGAAAGCCACCCCTTACTCATAATCCTGCCGAATCACAGCCTCAGCCCAATCAAGCCAGGGTAATACCGCTTCGACATCGCTGGTTTCAACCGTTGCCCCCGTCCATAAACGTAAGCCTGGTGGGGCATCCCTATAACTGGCAATATCAAAAGCAACCCCTTCTTTAGCCAATAAGCTTGCCATCGCTTTCGCAGCCACCTGTTGTTGTTTTTGTTCTAAAGCAACAAACCAGGAAGCGGTAATCTTGAAACAAACAGAGGTTGTGGATCGACAAGCAGGGTTTTCTGCCAGAAAATCAATCCATGCCGATTGTGAAACCCATTTCTCAATCACCTTTAAATTATTCTGGCTGCGTTTTATTAAGGCGGGTAGCCCACCAACTTCTTTCGCCCAAGCCAAACCATCCAATGCGTCCTCTACACAGAGCATGGATGGTGTATTAATGGTGTTACCTTGAAATATGGACTGATCCAGCTTGCCATCTGATGTCATCAAACGGAAAATCCGTGGAAGTGGGCGCAACCCATGAGCGGCTTCCAGACGTTTTACCGCTTTGGGGGAAAGTGCAAGCATCCCGTGGGCTGCCTCGCCACCAAGTGCTTTTTGCCATGACCATGTTACAACATCCAGCCGGTCCCAAGGCAAGTCCATCGCGAAGGCTGCTGAGGTTGCATCGCAGATGGCAAGCCCGTCATGCCTGATAGGAATAACATCCGCGCTGGGAAGGCATACCCCTGAAGTGGTGCCATTCCAGACGAAAACAACATCGTGAGCCCAGTTAACATCCCGCATTTCTGGCAGTTGGCCATAATCTGCCGAGAAAACACGAGCCTCCTTTATTTCCAGATGCTTGATAATATCGGTAGCCCAAATCGAGGAAAAGCTCTCAAAAGCCAGAATATCGATCGGGCGAGTACCGGCAAGAGACCATAATATCATCTCAACTGCCCCCGTATCTGATGCAGGGACGATACCTATTTCCCACCCGTCGGGAATTCCCAACACCTCGCGAGACTGCTGGATAACCCTATTAAGGCGCTCTTTTCCTTCAGGAGAACGATGAGAACGCCCAAGAAGAGCGTGCTGTAACACCGATAAAGACCAGCCAGGCCGTTTTGCACAAGGACCAGAAGAAAAACATGGATTGGCAGGCCTTATAGAAGGCTTGCTCACCAAAGAACGCTCTAACATATATGCCCCTGTATATGCTGAAATAGGAGGAAGTTCTAAAAAACCAACGCCAGCTTCCATACATCATCATGCAGACCCCTGGTGCGAGAGAGGGGATTTGAACCCCTACGCCTTGCGGCGGTCGATTTTGAGTCGACTACGTCTACCGTTCCGTCACTCTCGCCTGCGCAACATCTAGCAGAGGATCAGGCCATTAGGCAATATTAAAAATCTTCTAAAATACACACTCTTATGCAACTCTCATGCTTGAAAAACTTTTAAGGAGAAAATCCTACTATCACAAAGTGCTCTTATTGGAGGCCTGTAAAGCATTGCTGCTTGTTGTTTAAGCAGTTTGATTTGGCAAATTCTTTCACCATAATATAATGTTACCATAAGTTAATAAATTAAATATTCACTGGAATCATTATGAATAATCATTATTTTTCATTTACTGGCAAAACAATTGCCATCCTTGCAGCAATGACTTGCTTTACGTATTCTCAAGCTGAAGCGGTTGCCCCCTTAATCTCTCAACTAGGGCACTCTTACCACAAACGGTATAAAGGAAGCTTTCCTCATCATAGGGCAGAACATGCCTATAAGCCTGTTATTGACCTTAAGAAAGATAAGAGACTTATTGAGGTTGCAACCTCTAGCAACCGGATATGGAATGGAGTAACAACCACGCCTGATGGGCGCATTTTTGTAACTTTTCCCCAAGTTGAGGGCCCTGGAACCCAGCTGGCTCAGATTTCGGGCAATACTGTCTCCCCTTCCATTGTACCTTTTCCTTCAGCGGCCTGGAATAACCCCCCTAATGATAACCCTCTGCAAGGTTTTCTTCATGTTACCGATGCTCGTGTAGGGCCCGATGGGGCCTTGTGGGTGCTTGATAGTGGTATAAGAACAGGCATTTATAGCCAACAGGGCGATATCCCTATTCAAAGAGTCGAAGGGGGCCCTCGGCTGTTTAAGTTTAATATCGATAACCTCCAAGAAATGCATTACGATGTAATAGATTTTACCGACTATACCGAATCGGATTCAGCACTAACCAATTTCCGCCTAAATGGGGATACGGTTATTATTACAGATTCTGGCCACCCGGGTTTGATTGTGCATAATCTCAAAACAGATGATACGTCACGTGTTCTAGATAGGGCCAATGCCACAATATGCCATCCCAAAATGGTAGGAAGCCGAAACCTCAGTGAAATTAACCCACAACTTAACACTTTGGGTGTCAGGCACCTTGAAATCTCTCCTGATGGAAAAACGGTTTATTTCCAAACGGCGTGCGGCAGTATGAACAAGATTGCCACCCATTGGCTGACTGACGATGTCTCTGACGATGAGCGCGTTCAGCATATTGAAAAATTTGCCGATACCCCTTTTACGGGTGGAACAGCCATCGATTCTGCCGGTAATCTCTATATTTCAGACATTACCAACAGTAGTATTATTAAATATACCCCAGAAGGAATCCCCTCTATCGTCATTCAAGACCCTCAACTATCGTGGGTGGCGAATATGTGGATTGATGGAAAAGGAAATCTCTGGCTACCAGCTTCTCAGCTTGGCAACACACCCTTCCTTAACAATGGGCAGAATAAGGTTGCTTATCCTGTCAAGCTCTTTAGCATTAATGTTGGCGCCCTTCCTGCTCCCAACGACCATCGTTAAGACCAGAGCGCGTTTTTTTCTATTCTATTAAAAGCATAAAGCCAGGATTTTTGCCTGGCTTTTTCTTATGTTTTTTTCTTGGTTTTCTTATAAGGACATTCTATATCTGGTAAAAATATTTATATAGTCTTTACGTTTCCCATAACGCCTTCACCCCTTGCTCAGGTTATTATAATGTCAAAACTGACCCGGCCAAAAATCTTTATTGACGGCGAAGCCGGCACTACTGGGCTTGAAATTAAAAATAGATTAAAGGCTCTTCCTGTCGATGTTCTCTCTATTGCTTCGGAATTCCGTAAAGATGAGCATGCAAGGAAAGAGCATTACACTCAGGCGGACCTTGTTGTTCTCTGCCTGCCTGATGAAGCCTCTCGCGAGGCTATTACCCTATGGCAAGGGCTTAAAGCCGAGGGGAGCTCTGTACCTCGCATTCTGGACGCCAGCTCGGCTTTTCGTACCCATCCAGATTGGGTCTATGGTTTTGCTGAACTATCTGAAAACCAAGCAAAATATATTGCCCAGGCCCCACTTGTAGCAAATCCTGGCTGTTATGCCACAGGGGTCATTGCCTTATTGGCCCCACTTGTTAAAAACGGTCTCATCCCTGCTGACTTTCCCCTGCACATCAATGCCATTAGCGGTTACTCAGGCGGTGGTAAAACCATGATTGCTGATCATCAACATAATCATGGCCCGGATTTCGAACTTTATGCCCTTCAGCTTAACCATAAACATATTCCTGAAATAATGCACTATAGCGGCCTTACTCGAAAACCTGTTTTTGTTCCTTCGGTAGGGCATTTCTTAAAGGGCATGATTGTTTCAATCCCCCTTCATCTTGATACACTTTCTGCTCATCCTTCTCTCGAAAACTTATCGACACTCTTTTCCAACATTTATAACCACCCCCATAACCCCCATCATTATGTGCGGGTTTGTCCTTCAACGTCTCGATTAAACGTGGATGTCTCTCACCTGGCAGACGCTATGGAAATTCACGTGCATGGCAATGAAAACCAGGCTGTCCTTACTGCAAAACTGGATAATTTGGGAAAAGGGGCAGCTGGAGCAGCTGTTCAAAATATTAGCTTGATGCTGGATCTTGAGCAGGTTCCTGCTTTTTCGTAGAATTAACCACTCCAACGGACGCTATCATAACCAGGGTAATCCCAATAATCTGGGTCGTCTGTAAATACTCACCCATAAAAACCCAGCCTGACAATGCGGCAACGGCTGGCTCAAGGCTCATAAGGGTTCCAAAGGTCTTTACAGGCAAACGACGCAGAACAAACATCTCCATGGTATAAGGTATAGCGCTTGAAAAAATAGCCACCACCAAAATAACCGGAAAAAGCTGGAACGACCAGAATGCCGTCCCAGAACTCCCCACTGCGAAGGGAAAACATAGTAAAGATCCTATCATCATTCCCCACGTTGTTACCCCCGTTCCATGGGATAAACCTGCTTTCTGACCATAAATAATATATAATGCCCAACAAAAAGCCGCCCCAAGCCCGAATATAATTCCCCAGGGCCCAAAGTTTTGCTGGGGAGCGCTGCTGTTTTTTTCCACAATCAGCAATAGCAAACCTGCAACGGCACAAATAACCCATAGGCCATCTTTAAAACGGCGAGAGCCGAATAAAGCCAATGCCAGTGGGCCCATAAACTCTAACCCCACAGCCACCCCCAAAGGGAGGTATACTAAAGAACAATAGAATAAAGCATTCATTGAAATAAGGCTGCCGCCATAAATAGCAATCACCGGCATGGCCTTTTTTGTGGGGATAGACCTCCAAGCTCGTGTTAATATCCCCATAAGTAAGGCTGCAATCGCCACACGCCAAAACGCTGCAGCGACTGGCCCCATCACTGGAAATAATGTTTTTGCTAGAGAAGCACAGGACTGAATGCTGATCATCGCCACAGGGAGGATCGCCAAAACTACGTAATGGGAGGAGAGTAAACGCGTTATAACCCCTTCCTTTTTCTGCATCATCCCAATTCCCTATCCCTCATTCCTTAAAATTATATAAGCATCTATATGTAAATTCCTCAGATAGAGGAGCAAAATTTATCATTTTTGTAAAAAATCGTTATGCTCTTAAAAAGGTCCAATAACCAAAAGCCAGGCGAAGTTGCCTGGCTCTTCCAAAACTTTTTAACAAAAGCTTGCTGGTTTGAACTAGCGCTTGCTGAACTGGAAAGAACGGCGAGCCTTGGCTTTACCATATTTTTTACGTTCAACAACACGGGAATCTCGGGTGAGAAAGCCAGCAGCCTTTAACACTCCCCTTAGAGAGGGTTCAAAATGCGTTAAGGCACGGCTGATCCCATGACGGACAGCACCCGCCTGACCAGAAAGCCCACCACCAGTAACCGTGCAGTAAACATCAAACTGGTTATAACGATCTGTTACCAAAAAAGGCTGTGTAATTAACATCCGCAGAACAGGACGTGCAAAATAAGTATCAATGACCCGGCCATTGACAACGATTTCGCCCTTTCCAGGCTTAATCCAGACACGAGCAATCGCATCTTTTCTACGCCCAGTCGCATAAGAACGGCCCTGGGCATCTTTTTTAGGTTCATAAACAATAGTTTGGGTTACGGCCAAACCTTCACCAGACGCATTTACAGCAGTTTTAATATCTGCCAATGTGCCGGTACGTTCCTGAGTTTCAGACATATCTATCAGGCCCCGCTCTTAGCTGTGTTGGAAATGGAGTTTTTACGGTTTAAGGCAGCCACATCGACCTTCTGCGGGTTAACCCCTGTGTGAGGGTGTTCAGAACCTGCATAAACGTACAAATGGCGCATTTGCTGGCGTTGTAACGGGCCACGGGTAATCATGCGTTCCACAGCCTTGACAACAACCTCGCCTGGGTTTTTCCCTTGCAGGCGCTGCGTAATGGTTCTTTCCTTAATACCACCAGGATAACCCGTATGGTAATGAAAAAGCTTCTGGCCTACTTTATTTCCTGTCAGATGAATTTTTTCTGCATTGATGACAATAATATTGTCGCCACAATCCACATGCGGAGTAAACTGAGGCTTGTGTTTACCGCGTAATCTGGTGGCAATAAGTGCTGCCAGGCGCCCCAGTACTAATCCTTCAGCATCAATCAGCAGCCAGTTTTTCTTGACTTCTGCAGGTTTGAGCGAAAGCGTGCTCTTCATTGGTTTATCTACCCTATTCTTCTGAAGGATATGAACAACGCAATGAGGCTGCCATTCCCTTCTGTTATGTCACGAGAATATTTGTTTGTGGTTATGACCATTTCTTGCGCCAAGGTCAAGGGGAAAATGGATTTTCTTCTCTTTTTTTATTTTCCAGAAAACACATAACCAATTGAATTTTCAATAAATTTTTTATGTATTATTATAATACCGTAAAATTTTTTTCCGAACCCTCTGAAAGCATAACTCTCTTTGGGGGTGAGCTGTCCCTTAACAATTTCTGCAAACATGGGTAATGTTGCGTATTATTCCTATTCAGAGCATAAACAAGGGCCTTCTCATATGGTTGCAAGAGATTTAGTGCATATTATTGGTGCTACAGGGCGCTCGGGTCTGGCGTTATGCAAGGCTTTAACCCAGCTTAACAGCCCTATCCAGCCCGTTATTCGCAATCAGAACCATTGGAAAACCCAGGATTTTCCAACCGCCCAAAAGGCCCTCATTGCTGATCTTGACGGCCCTCCCTCTCTTTTGGCTCAAGCCCTGGAAGGAGCTCGCTCTATTGTAAGCACGGCCCATGCTCGCCATATTCCTCAAATTCTGGCAGCAGGGCCAAAGGATGCGACCTATATTTTTTTAGGCAGCACGCGCAAATACACCCACTGGCCAGATGCCCATGGGAAGGGAGTTATAGCCGGTGAAAAAGCCTTTCTCCAGTCAAACCAAAAGGGTGTTCTGCTCCATCCCACTATGATTTATGGTGCCGAGGGAGAAAATAACGTTCAGCGCCTCGCTCAATTGCTCAAGATTTTGCCTATCATTCCATTGCCAAAAAAGGGTCAGTCGCTTATTCAGCCTATCTATCAATCCGATGTCACAAAAGCAATGATCCATGCATTATCTATTGAGTGGAGCAAACCAGAAAGCTTGGTCATTGCCGGACCAAAAGCCATTTCTTATGCAGATTTTGTTCATGCTATATGCCGTGCAGCAACCCTCCCCCAACGCCCTATTATCTCTATCCCGCCGTGGGTTCTTGTACAATTGGCAAAATTAAGCCGTTTTATCCCTGTTTTACCCACCATTTCTCCAGCCGAAGTGCAGCGATTGATGGAGGATAAGGCCTTTGATATCACCCCAATGCAAGAAAAACTCCAATTTACGCCTATCAGCCTTCAGGAAGGGCTTGCCAAACTCTATCCCAGAGAAAGGGGATAATATATTGATGTAAGAAACTGATGGAATGGGAGACTGGGTTACCATCTTCCAGAGCAGCCAGGGCAGACCCTTTAATAATTGAAATGTCACCACCAGGAAACTGATAAGAAGAAAGCAGTTCACGAACTCCCATCTCAAAATGACCCTCAATATACTCATAAACCCTTAGTATATTCATAAGTGGGCCAAAACATCTCTCCTTACCTTTTCGTCCCGATAGCGTTGGTGATGGCTTCTTGAAGTCGGTGAGCTTTTTGTAGCAAGAATCTGTGTGCTAGGTTGGTTAGATGATCAGCGAATTTTTAGTAAATAAAGGCCGGCCTAGCACAGACCCGTTGCCATAAGATAATGTTCCGAGAATAATGGCCAACGATACCGGCTATAAAAAAAGACTCTCTGAGAATACGGTTTGTATTCCCTCTACGAACCCCTATCAGCCCAAGAATAATAGAAATGTTCTGGAGAGAGTCTCTCTCAATGAGAGTGATGATATAAGCTGGCATATCACAAAACCGTATATAACCTACCCTTTAAAAGCCTTAAAACCTTTACGGAATTATTGCGCTATTTACAGCATGGCTATTTACGACATTAATGTAAAAAGAACCCCTATAAAGGGTTAAAACCCGCGGAAGAAATACCCATACTGGGTCCAACCGGCTTGTTCACTCATCTATTTTCATCTCTTGAGGAAACACCGAGGTCTTGAGAAAAAGCTGGGGCGAACGACGGGGCTCGAACCCGCGACATCCAAGACCACAACCTGGCGCTCTACCAGCTGAGCTACGTCCGCCACAACAGCGTTGTGTTTAAATGAAGATGTTCCTACTCGTCAATCATTCTTTTTGCATATTTTAATATTTTTATAGAAAAAATTTTTATCTATTCGTCTATTTTTTATGCACAATATCTCTCATTTCTCTCAATAAAGATAAAAATTTAGGCAAAATTCATACCAAACACACTGTTTTTATGAATAACCACCCAACAATCCTCCAATATTGATTATTTTTTAATCATATTCTTCCTTTACTCTTATTTTATTTTTTAATTTTTATCGTCTATAAAAGGCTTGCCATGACTGTTTTTATGTTTATCAAATAGGAAAATCATTTTGTTCAAAACTTGCATCCGCAAAACTTACAGGATGATGTCGGGGACGTACATATGAAAAAAATCGAAGCGATTATTAAGCCTTTTAAACTTGATGAAGTCAAAGATGCCCTGCATGAAATTGGCCTGCAAGGGATTACTGTAACCGAAGTTAAAGGGTTTGGTCGCCAAAAAGGCCATACCGAGCTTTATCGTGGTGCAGAATATATTGTTGATTTTCTGCCCAAAGTAAAAATTGAAATTGTATGTACCGATGAACAGGTAGAAAAAGCGGTAGAAGCCATTTCAGAATCTGCACGAACCGGGCGCATTGGAGATGGCAAAATATTTATTTTACCGATTGAGGATATTATCCGTGTGCGCACCGGAGAGCATGGAGAAAACGCCATATAGAAATTCCCCTTCATCACCCTGTTCTCTGCCTGGAAAAACGTGTTTTTATGGGTTTCTGGCAGTTACTACTCTATAATGCACTCCCCATAAAAGCCATATCTTTAGAAGATATAATGGCTTATTAAGGGATGTCATCAATCATAGTTTTCCTTTCAAATCTTGAACGTTTAAATATAGGTTTTTAAGATCATGGCTAAAAAAGCAGCGCCTTCAAAAAATTCCAACCTCCCTGATGATGCCGTAACACACGTGTTTGACCTCATCCAGGAACATTCCGTTGAATATGTCGATCTACGGTTTACTGACCCAAAAGGGAAATGGCACCACACCACCCAGCATGTTTCAACCATTGAGGATGATACCTTCCGTGATGGTTTCATGTTTGACGGCTCCTCCATTGGTGGTTGGAAAGCCATTAACGAAAGCGACATGGTTCTGCTGCCTGATCCCACCACTGCCGTTATGGATCCCTTCTCAGCACGCCCACAGCTGATCTTGATATGCGATATTGTAGACCCCTCTACCGGCCAGTTCTATAATAGAGACCCTCGCTCCACCTGCAAACTGGCTGAGCAATATCTGAAATCAACCGGTATTGGAGATTCTTGCTTTTTTGGCCCTGAAGCAGAATTCTTTATTTTTGACAGTGTGCGCTTTGGTGTAGGCCCTAATTACGGCCACTACCGCCTTGATAGTGTTGAAGGGCCAGATGCCTCCATGAAAGACTATCCTGAAGGGAACATGGGCCATAGGCCAGTCGTTAAAGGGGGATATTTTCCAGTTCCACCCGTTGATAGCGAGAATGACCTGCGAGCAGAAATGCTTTCCACCATGGGCGAGATGGGACTCCCTATAGAAAAACACCATCACGAAGTGGCCCAATCCCAGCATGAACTTGGTACGAAATTTGATACCATGCTGAAGGCTGCGGATTTCATGCAGATTTATAAATATTGCGTGCATAATGTTGCCCATTCCTATGGAAAAACTGCTACCTTTATGCCCAAGCCCATTAGTGGAGACAATGGTTCAGGCATGCATGTTCATCAATCCATCTGGAAGGAAGGCAAGCCCCTTTTCGCTGGTAACGGCTATGCTGACCTCTCCGACCAGGCTCTTTACTATATTGGGGGTATCATCAAGCATGCCAAGGCACTTAATGCCTTTACCAACCCCTCTACCAACTCCTACAAACGGCTTATTCCTGGCTTTGAAGCTCCGGTACTGCTGGCTTATTCTGCACGTAACCGTTCAGCCTCCTGCCGGATTCCTTATGCGACAAGCCCTAAAGCAAAGCGGGTAGAAGTACGCTTCCCTGACCCCACAGCTAATCCTTATTTAGCTTTTGCAGCTATGCTTATGGCTGGAATTGATGGCATTAAAAACAAGATCCATCCTGGAGATGCCATGGATAAAGACCTTTATGACCTTCCTCCTGAAGAACTTAAGAATATTCCCACTGTTTGTGGCTCTTTAAGAGAGGCCCTTCAATCTCTTGAGGCAGATCATGACTTCCTGCTTGCCGGCGGTGTTTTTAGTGAAGACCAAATTTCAAGTTATATGGAACTGAAGTGGCAAGAGGTTTATCGTTTTGAACATACCCCTCATCCTGTTGAATTTGAGATGTATTATTCTGTATAAAAACAAATACCCTTGCAAAAACCCCTTTTTAAAAAGGGGTTTTTGTCTATTCACCCTCTTTTCTCTACTGCTCTATTCTTTCTTCTCTCTTCTCTATTTTAGGGACCAACATCCCCCGCTAATTCTCTACGGGTTTTATCTAGTTCCTCACTATATCTTTTTAAGGTATATTGTTCTGTAAGTGAGCCAATCACCTGCATAGTATCTTGGTTTTCAACCACCACAAGAACATCACTTTCTGCAGCCTCAAAAGCGGCTATGGCTTCCTTGACATTCATTTGTGGTAGAAGAACGCGGGCAGTATTACGTGCCAGAAGGCTAACAGGCTTTTCTAAATCCTGGCTCTTTTCCAAATAGAGTTCTGGTACATACACAATACCGGTGTACATCCCTGCTTCTTCCAAAACAAAAAACTGATCTGATCCCAAAGGAAAGGCCCTTCTGGCCTCAGCAATGGTAACTTCTGGAGAAAGACTATGAAAACCCTTTCTCATCATATGCCCCACAGTAAGCTGGCGTAACCAACTGACATCGACAGCAGAGCGAATATTCTCACCTCGTAAATGAAACCGCCAAGTTGCAAAGGAATATCCAAATAAGCGCCTTACCGTTAAGGAAGACATCACAGCAGCAATCAGCACAGCAATGGTTAAGGGTAAATTCCCTGTCATTTCCAAGGCAAGAAACACCATAGTCATAGGGCCACCAATGACAGCTACTGCCATGGAGCTCATCCCTACTAAAGCATAAACCAGACCAGATAATGGCTGCATACCAAAAAAAGCCAGAATATGCCCATAGACTATCCCCGTGAGTACCCCCAAAAATAAGGAGGCAAAAAAAAGTCCCCCACGAAAACCAGATCCAATGGAAATGCTGACTGCAAGGATTTTCAGCACCAAAACAAGGAGGGCAGTCGTAAATAAAAACCCTCCATCCAACCCGATCCGAAGGGCTGCATGCCCCGATGATAATACAGCAGGCGTGATAGTGCCCAAGCTGCCCACGATTGCCCCCCCAATCATGGGGCGGATAAACCCTGGCACCGGAATCTTTCTAAAAATATTTTCAGAAACCGTAACACTCCACATGACCAATATCCCAACCAGGGCAGTCACCAACCCCAACCCTATCAAAGAGAAATAGGAGTAAAGCGGAAATGTCTGGGGTGTCATAATAAATACGGGATTAGCCGTATGGTGCAAGGCACTTGTAACCAAAATTGCACAAATAGAAGCTGTAGCCACGGGCGGAAGACTAGAGAGAGAATACGTTCCCATAATCAGCTCAAAAGCATAAAATGCACCAGCAAGCGGAGCCCCAAAAGCTGCCCCTATACCGCCTGCAGCTCCACACCCCACCATAAGGCGCAGATCCCACCGCCTTACACGAAAGTAATGCCCAATTCGAGAACCAAAAGCAGCACTCAGCTGTGTAAAGCCCGATTCCAGACCAATAGATCCCCCTGCCCCATTCGAAACCAAAGTCTGCACCACGACAATGAGGCTATCGCGAATAGACATACGCCCCCCATGAAGGGCGTTCGCCTCTACAGGATCTATCCGCCTTCCAGGCCATATTTTAGTAAAGGCCACCCCCAACACTCCCAGGAGAAGCCCCCCTAATGTTGGGATTAAAAAGCTCCTCCACGGATTGATATAGCTTTGCCCTGAGAGAAAATTACCATCATGAAGATCAAACAAAACTCGATGGACATAACGCACTAAGACATTCATGCAGACCACTACAAGGCCTGCCAAAGCTCCAATCACTGCAGCAAGAGCTGTTATCCATATCTCATCACGCCTGACCATAGCGCGTATGGTTTGTGGGGCGCAGAGCATCCACCCGCCCGGCAAAAAGGGTGAAACGCGCTCTTCGGAGTAGACTTTCCGGATGCGAAAAAAATGCCTTAAAAACCGGCCAACCGCTGTTTTATAAAAAAACAGGTTATAAAGCCACAATACCATGCCTTTACCATTCTTAGGGGTCATAGGTTCACTCTGCATCCTCGCTCAAAGACGGCCTAGCATTGAGGGGCTCTATCCTTAAATACTAAAAGCTGTTAAATATACAACAGAAGAAAGGAAAATTTGTTGAGCTCTTATAAAGAATTTTTTCTCTCCTGTTTTATACCCCTCTTTACAAACAGCCAGTATCTTACAAATCATGCGCACACCCCCTTCCAAAACTTTGGCATCGCTTCCCACAACAATGCAAGGTTACACGCTCCCCACTTTTGGTGAAGCTGAGGTATTAACTCTATCGCCTTTGCCTGTTCCCTTACCACAGAAGGGGGAAGTTCTGATAAAAGTTAAGGCTTTTGGCATTAATCGTCCTGATATCCTTCAGCGTAAAGGGCTTTACCCTTTGCCTGATAATGCCTCTCCCCTACCAGGGCTAGAAGTCGCTGGAAACGTTGTCTCCCTGGGTGAAGGAGTTTCCACCTTTCAATTGGAGGATCAAGTTTGTGCTTTAACCAATGGTGGGGGGTATGCTGAATATTGTTGCGTACCGGCCGGGCAATGTCTACCGCTTCCTTCTCATATGGATTTTAAGCAGGCTGCTGCCCTTCCCGAAACGTTTTTCACAGTATGGTCTAATCTCTTCATGATGAGCCAACTACGCCCTCATAACAGCCTCCTCGTTCATGGTGGCAGCAGCGGAATAGGGACAACAGCTATCCAAATGGCGCGTGCTTTTGGAGTTACCGTCTTTGCAACCGCCGGAAGCCAAGAAAAATGTGCCTTATGCGAAGAGTTAGGCGCTATCCCCATTCATTACAAAAGCCAGGATTTTCATACCATAATCATGCAAAAAACCAACCAGACAGGGGTTAACATGATCTTAGATATGGTAGGGGCATCCTATTTTGAAAATAACCTAAAAACTCTCACTAAGGAGGGCACTCTTATTCTTATCGCCCTAATAGGGGGCGCAAAAGCGACTAATGCAAACCTTGGACTCGTGCTCAGGAACAGATTGACGATTAGAGGTACAACTCTCAGGCCGCGTTCTAATGCCTTTAAGGCAGAAATTGCACAACAACTCTATACCAAGATTTGGCCTTTACTGGAAAAAGGTGTGATTAAGCCTATTGTTTCAAAAGTCTACCCCTTTCAGGATGTTGTCCAGGCCCATAAAATGATGGAAAGCGGAAACCTTATCGGAAAAATTGTTATTGAGACCTAACCGTTCCCAAGCAAACACGCGTTACGGAATACCGACATGAAGCTTGCTACCTATCCTATTCACCATACGCCATGGCATGAACCGCCTGTTCTTTTTCTTCATGGCTTGTTTGGGAAAGCCCGCAACATGCAACGCTTTCAAAAAGCACTCTTCCCTACTTATGACTCCCTTGCCATGGATTTACGTAACCATGGGCAAAGTCCCCACGGAGAAACTAACCTTATAGTTATGGCCGAAGACGTAAAAGAGACACTTCAAGCGCACCACATTCCGCCTTGCATTGTTGTCGGCCATTCTCTCGGGGGGAAAATAGGCATGTTGCTGGCATTGCTCTATCCAGAACTGGTAAAAGGCCTTGTTGTTGCAGATATTCCCCCTGCTGTTACAGGGCATGGCATGAAGCCCCTGGCAGAGAAAATGTATCAGACCCCTTTTCCCGAGCGATTTTCATACCAAGGGCTCAACGAAAGGCAAGCCGCAGAGCAATGGTTACACCATATTTCTGATGTTCCTCGTATTCAGCAACTCCTTATGCAAAACATTGATTTTTCACTAAAAAACCCGCCAAAATGGTCTATTGGGGTTGCAGAAATCTGGCACGGAATTGATACCATACAAGGCTGGCCAGATCTTCCGCCCGACTTATCTTATCCTGGCCCTTGTCTTTTTATTAAAGGAGAATGTTCGCCTTATATAACAGAAGACCACTTTCCCTTGATAAAAAAACTTTTCCCCACCTATCAGCTCACAATCCTCAAGGAGGCTGGCCATTGGTTACAGGTTGACAACCGCGAAGGATTTATTGAATCTATAGTGTCTTTTTTATATGCTATTTCCAACAAACCATTCCCTTCCTCTTGACAATTTTAACTTTCTCTCCCTTCTAGAGTGACAGAACTTCCCTTCATGACTATCTTTCCTCCTGCGCTTCTATTTTTAGACCATACTTCTTTTCTATACGCCAACCCGTAAAGCCAGGAATAGTAATACATGGCTAAACGCCCCCTTAAGGCACTTTTCCCTCTGGCTCCTTCCCCACAGATACGCAAGCGGGAAAGCTTTGCCCAATTCCAAAACAGCCTTTTTAGGGCAATCCCAGGGCTAAGGCTCTCTGTTACTCTTAAAGAGTCCTTGCACCCAACATGGGTCGCCCCTTCTTCATTTTCATCACTTCTTATCCCTCCTCAACCGACTTCACTTTCCGTTTCTCCTCCTCATAGAAACTTTAAAAGACTCATCCTTTTCATTGTCTTTATCCTTATCCAGCTTGTGCTTCTGGTTTATTTTTTCTTTCCCTTCTTCTCCCCCCATGACCCTGACTTTTTTCAAACACCAGAGGAGGTTGATGAATCTGCTCCCGTTACCATGGAGTTCGTCTCCAAACCCGATGTCGCTTCGGGGATGAAAGGAGAAGAAGGCAATACGAATGACAAAAATAGCCCCTCAAAAAAAGGAGTTGCTTCAGGAAGTAATCAAAAACATGGTGAAACGGGCCCACAAATCACTATTCCTGATATTATGGAATCTTATCAAAATAGAGAGGATACCCCAACCTATCAGGAAGAACAAAAAGGGCTAAAAGATATCCTTCACCCTGACACGTCTCAGGACAAAAAACCTATCGACCACAAAAAAAGATCTCTTCTTGAGGAACAGCCCTCCTCAAAAGAGGCGTTGGAAAAACCTCAACCCATTAAGAAAACACCTTTACGGCATTCTAGTCCTGCCCAACAAAAGGTCATTAAAGCCCCCAAACGACCACAAAGGGTCCATATTAAGCGCTCCCCAGGCTTGTACAGGAATGAGGAGGGAGATAATGGGAGTAATGGTTCAGCCTCCCTCTTCACTACACTTAAACCTGATCTCTCTTTTGGAGAAAGGGAGCTTAACACCCCTGACCGCCCGATGGTAAAAAAGCGATACGGCCGCAGAAAAGGCAACCATGCCCCCATCGATACTTCTCCCGGCCCTATGATTGCCAATGGTAAGTTTCGTAATAGCTTTTCAAGTAGTATTTCTGGGTCTAATCAATTTTATGGAGCCATGCTAGGGTCATGGCTTCAACGCCATATGTACTACCCCTCAAAAGCTCTAGAGAAAGGAGCGCAAGGAGTTGTAAAACTTATCGTTAAGATTGATTCAGACGGAAATATTATTTCTATTGATCTTGTAGGTCGTTCAGGTTCTGACGATCTTGACCTGGGAGCGCAAGGTATTTTCAGAGGAAGAAGAGTTCCACATCCCCCACCGCAAAAGGATAATCAACCTTATACTTTTGGTGTTGATATGCATTTTTCTATTATTTCGAATTAGGAATATTTTAGGCGAAATTTATGACTCCCTCTTACTCGACAAAAAACACCTCTTCTCAACCCGATTTTGATACTGTGGGATGTCATTTTGAATCCTTTACGGATGCCGATAAGGCTGTAGAAAAGCTTATCCAAATTTATGAAACCAATACTGAGAAGCTCAAAAAGGCTTTTCTCAACAAACAACCAGGGGCAAGCAAGGAATGTGTTTACCCTTACCTGGCCTTTATTGTTCCCCATGGGCACTCATCGGCTTCTGGCCGCCCACCTTATGACGTGGTTCTGGATACTGGGTTTTATGGCACCACCATTACCCGCCCAACCCTGTTTAAAAATTATTTATCGGAGCAGATCACAAGCCTGATGAGCCATTATCAGCTTCCTGTCTATGTTGGCTACTCCCATAGTTCTATTCCGCTGCCCTATGTTATTGAAAATGCTGTTACAGATATGACAGCTGATGAACTTATTTTTATTCAGGATAATTTTTTTCTTCCCAATCTCCATACCACAAATGATTCCATAGCAAATTGTGAAACCCTGCCCCTTCCAGGCCAGGTCATGCCCCTTTCCTTATTTACGGCAGAACGTGTGGATTACTCCCTTGCCAGACTTGCTCATTATACCGGAACCCAAGCCGAGCATTTTCAACGCTTTATTCTGCTGACTAATTACCAACGTTATATTGACTCATTTTGCACTTACGGTATGGAACAGGTGGATCTTGGCACGGAATATTCCAACTTTGTTGCACCAGAAGATAAAATTTATACCAAAAAGAAAAAGAATTTTTCTCTTCCAGACTCTCTTCCCCAAATGCCGGCCTATCACCTTTGCCGGGAAGATGGAAACGGTATTACCATGGTCAATATTGGAGTTGGCCCAGCCAATGCCAAAACCATTACAGACCATTTAGCAGTTCTACGCCCTCATTGCTGGCTTATGCTTGGGCATTGTGCTGGTTTAAGGCGTACCCAAAAACTAGGCGATTACGTATTAGCCCATGGCTATCTCCGTGCTGATAATATTCTTGATGATGAAATTCCAACCTGGGTTCCCATCCCTGCCATAGCAGAAGTACAGGTTGCCTTACAGGAAGTAACAGCCCAAGTGACAGGCCTTGAAGCCAGCGAGCTCAAAACACGGATGCGAACCGGCACCGTTCTTACCACCGATAACCGAAATTGGGAGCTCCGACTAAACACTCTTTTTCAGCAAATTAATATGTCACGCTCTATTGCGGTTGACATGGAATCGGCCACTATTGCGGCAAATGGCTTTCGGTTTCGGGTTCCTTACGGAACCCTCCTATGTGTTTCTGATAAACCCTTACATGGGGAGCTTAAATTACGTGGGATGGCCAATGCTTTCTATCGTGAAAGAATTAACCAACATCTGACCGTAGGAATAGAAACCATGCGCCTCTTAAGAAAACGCGGCGTTGATACGCTCCACTCCCGAAAGCTAAGAGGGTTTTTTGAACCCGCCTTCCGTTAAAGGATTATCCCCCTACTATCACCACTATCACTCAAAATCCCTCCTATAGCGAAGAAGCTAAAAATCTGGCATGGTTTGAGATAATAGCCCCCCCATACGAATAGGGGCAATTTTTTCTGCCAAACCTGTTTGGTCATTCGTCATAATAAAAACTCCACAGAGGCTTCCTACCCCTTCCGCGGGGCGAAAACGCTCACCAGGCATTTTTTTTACAAAACGGCTGGCTGCAGAAATCTTCTCCATGCCGATAACGCTATCATAATCCCCACACATTCCAGCATCACTTTGAAATGCCGTTCCCCCAGGGAGAATACGATGATCAGACGTCGGTGTGTGGGTATGGGTTCCAATAACAGCAGAGACCTTTCCATCAAACGTGACACCAAACGACCATTTCTCACTTGTTGCCTCAGCATGTATATCCACCAATATGGCCTGCACCGTAACCCCAAGGCGATATTTCTGGAGTAGTTCTGCTGTTAGGCGAAAAGGATCATCCATGGCATCCATGAACAGACGCCCCATAACATTAATCGCCAGAAATTTTCGACCATCAACAAATTGGTAAAGAAAAAACCCCGCTCCAGGGGTGCCAGGGGGATAATTCAGCGGGCGTACTATCCTGGGCTCTTTTTCAATGTGGCTTATAAGGTCTCTTCTATCCCAGCTATGGTTACCGAGCGTAATGACTGTTACCCCAGCATCAAAAAGGGCTGTGGCAATTGAGGGCGATAATCCAAAGCCATGGCTAGCATTTTCTGCATTCACCATAATAATATCTGGAGAGAGCTTATCTTTTAAAAATGGCAGGGAAGAAAAAACCGCTTCACGTCCTGCGCGACCCACCACATCACCAAGAAATATTATGCGCACCCTTTACCCTTTACTACGTTTTTCGTTTTTTCCATGAGAGAGACCAGTTTGCAAAAGGCCTTGCTCCGTTATAATAACTTTCACCGGAACATCATGATCTTCATAAAATAGATTTTCCACTTCCTGCCATGAAAAACCATACCCGACTGACAAACAATGCGGTCTTAGGGCTAAGGTTCTATCATAAAAACCCCCTCCATAGCCAATTCTATATCCCTTCTTGTTAAAGCCCAGTAAGGGCACAAAAAGAACATCCGGTTCAAGAAAAACCCCTATGGGACTGCACGTTTTATAAAGCCCATCTTGTAAAATAGAAAACGGCGACCATTCTATAAACTTTAACGGACTTTCTTTACGAACAACTCGTGGAAGAGCCACTCTCACGCCGATTCTGTAAAAATCATAAAATAAGGAACGTAAGTCTGGCTCACCCTTCAATGGCCAAACTCCCCCAACGATAAGAGGACGAGAAAAGGTGGAGGCCTTATCCAAGACATAAAAGCGCAAATTTTTAATAAGGACAGAAACAGGGGAAAGCGTGGGCTTCGCTTCTATTCCAAATTTTCCTTTATAAGGAGAATACGAGTCTTGCTGGCTATGTAAAAAGGTTCTTCTTTGGTCGAGCAAGGTTTTGCGAAGGATTTTTTTTTCAAGACTGTGCGGAGAAACTATCATCTCACATCCAAAACCAAAGGCGCGAAGCCATTATAGCCGTTGGTCTCTCAGCCCTCCGGACCTGCATGTGCAGGTGGGCACCAGGTAATGTAACCACGATTACATCAGAGCCAGTTCCCGAGGAAGTGCTTATCGGCCCTGGGGTTGTATACCTGACGAGCCAAATAGCCTCGCCCCTTATATCTAATCAATCTCAAGCAAATCTGCAATAGCTTCGGCCTGCTCAACAAGTAATAAAAGCTTTTCAGTATTCAGAGTGTTCTTTTTAAGAATACGTTCGGCTTCCATGATTTTTTCAGCGGTTGCTATTGGCACTTTATCAGCTGATAGGTCATAGAGTTCATCAGCCATGAGCAATGAAGCCAGAGCCAGCATTCTGCCTTCTCCATTATGGCCTACCCCATTACGGACCCGTTCTATTCTTTCTTCCACTTGTCGGGCCATGGCCTGTAGATGCTGCTCTTGGCCATCTTCACAAATAACAGTATAAGCGTATCCATTAATTTTTACGGTCACCTGACCCATTCTTCTATCCTTGTGAATCTGGTGTGTTTAAAGAAGAGTCAGATTCGACATAGTCTAAAACTTCGCGTATCTGGGCAATAAGCATATCCAAACTGGCAGACACACTCTCTACATTTTCATGCTTTGCAGAGCTGCCTTGCCCCTCTGAACCATTATACTCACTCAGTTTCTTTTTCTTCTCAAGAGAATAAGCAATTCTCCCCAAGGCATTTTCCAAACGGTTTATTAATTGTTCACCTATGGCTTGCTCGTGCTGAGCCTTTGCCGTTTTTTCAATAACAGCTTCCTTTGCTGCTTCCTTGTTTTCCTGGCGTAAAAGCTCCCCCATCATCCCCTCTTTCTTAATATTCCGTCTGATTTAGTTCTAATTGAGCATAATTATGCTTGTTGAGCACAATTATGCTTGAAAGCTCCCACTACACTACGTGTGTTTCTGCTTTATATAAAGGGTTATGTATAAATAATCTTATAATAACAAACATTATCATCAAAATTCTATACCAAAAAACCCTTTTCAAGAGGAGAAATCACCCGTAATATTCATCATTACCTCTCGCCCTTTCCGCTCCCTACTATCAAAAAAATGTTACCTTCCTATATTATTCAAGTCCATAACCGCTACGATATTGAAACAACTCTGGCTGCAGTTAGGGCCCACTCCCATAACGAACGCCTCTTTTCTAAGGGGAAACCGCTTTTTAATTTTATCTCTGCCCCAAATGCTGGGGGCTTTATGGGAGTATGCTGGTGGAGTGAGCTCCTTTACAACTATGCCCCTTTACACTGGCAAACCAATACACATATTATTGACTGCGGTCCTCATGCGGGGTGGGCACTCCAAGCTTTACGGCTTGGAATAAAATCTATAATATTAAAAGGCAAGTGTCCTCAATTTGATACCATTAAAGAACGGGCAAATAGTATAGGACACACGATTATAGCAGAGCGCCTGCCCGCTCTTGATATGAGAAACAATGATTCAAAATTTATATTGCATGATTACTTAAATAGCTCTAATCCTCATGATTTCTTAGAAAAATATCATAATTCTTTTAGCGGCAATACGCTTAGTAACGACTTATAGGGAATTGAATATGACTCTTACACCCCAAGTAAAAAAAATCCTTTCACATTATGAAAGTGATAATCCCGGTACCAAGGCTAATCTTGTCAAGTTAATGAATACGGGTAAACTTGCCGGCACTGGCAAGATGGTTATCCTTCCGGTTGATCAGGGCTTTGAACATGGTGCAGCCCGTTCTTTTGCTGCGAACCCTCCTGCATATGATCCCCAATACCACTTTCAGCTTGCTATTGATGCCGGGTTAAATGCTTTTGCTGCCCCCTTGGGTATGATTGAAGCCGGGGCCTCCACTTTTGCCGGACAAATCCCAACCATTCTCAAAGTAAATTCCTCTAACAGCCTTTCTACCCTTAAAGATCAGGCTGTCAATTCAACAGTAGCCGATGCCTTGCGTTTAGGCTGTTCAGCAATTGGGTTTACAATTTACCCTGGCAGTGAGTATTTCTTTAAAGAAGTTGAACAGTTAAGAGACCTTGCTTCTGAAGCCAAAAAAGCAGGCCTGGTTGTTATTGTATGGAGCTACCCACGTGGTCCTATGCTTGATAAAGCGGGTGAAACAGCCATTGATATCTGCGCCTATGCTGCGCAAATGGCAGCACTGGTTGGGGCTCACATCATTAAAGTTAAACCCCCAACAGAGCACCTCTCTCTTCCTGCTGCTAAAAAGGTTTATGAAGAGCAGAAAATTGATATCTCTACAATGGATAAACGCGTTAAGCACGTTGTACAAAGCAGCTTTGATGGCCGTAGAATTGTTATTTTCTCCGGTGGTGAACATTCTGACGATAAAACCCTCCTTCAAACCATTAAAGGGATTCATGATGGTGGCGGTTTCGGCTCCATCATAGGCCGTAACACATTCCAACGCCCAAAAGCTGAAGCTTTAAAACTCCTTTCTGAAATTATAGATATTTTCAAAAAGTAATTCCTGTCTTAGAGTACCGTAAAAAGAGGAAGGCTAACCTTCCTCTTTTTCCATTCTATCTCTTGTTTACAGCTATCAGAGCTTATTCACCTGGAAATGCAATACCATCAACTCCGGAAAAGTTACCTCTGTTTTTACATTATAAATAAAAAACCGATTATGTTCCCTCTGATATCCATAGATTCTATATCTATTGATTTAGCGGTAAAAAATACGTAGCTTACAAGCTTTATCGACCTTGGAACGACCTAGTGTCATATTCGTGCTTTTTATGCAAACTTCAACACAATTATATCTTATTACACCTGTCAATCTGGATTTAACCACGTTCCCAAAGCTTTTGGAAAAAATCTTACACGCTCTTCCAATTGCAGCAGTACAGCTCTGTCTCACTACCGAAATGCAGAGGAATAGTCCGCTCTCGGCCATAGAAACGCTTCTGCCTATTGTTCAGAATCATGGATGCGCTTTCCTCCTACGTGATCATGTTGAACTGGCGTTAAAAACAGGGTGCGATGGACTTCATCTCTCTCATTTTGATGTAGAAAAAATAAAAACTATCCGTAAAAAACACGATACTTTCCAAATTGGAGTTTCCTGCCAAAATAGCCGACATCTTGCAATGGAAGCTGGTGAAGCGGGTGCTGACTATGTAAGTTTTAGGGAACCTTCTACGCCCTTTTCCGAAGGCAATAAAGTTCATCCTCCTTCTTCAGCCTTTATTGAGCTGCTGTCTTGGTGGAGTGATGTTATGGAAATTCCTGCAGTGGCAGAAGGGGATATCTCTACGGAAAATGCCCTTGATTTTGTAAAAACTGGTGTGGATTTTCTTGCGGTTCAAGACAAAATCTGGACCCACCCCGAAGGGGCTTTAAAAGCCTTAGAAACCATCGATAATATCATAAAAAATAACACTAAGAACTCCCCTACTGACCGACCCTTATAGCCACTTTAGCAAAGGAGGAGCAAAAGGTTTTCCTGCTGGCATAATCAACTGATCAACCATATAAATAGCACCATTAGCCTGGGTTATCCCAGGTTGAATAATATCTACTTGTTCCCCATTCATATTGATAAGTTTCATTTTACCATTTTTTAATGGTGTAATAAACAGAACATACCCTTGTAACGTGGTTAATTGAACCAGTCCGTTTTTACTCTCCCGGCTCATCTTCTGAATAACAGCTGGTGAATAATCACCGGGAACAATAGTATAAGCCAAAATTCGTTTAAGGCTTTCTTTACTTTCCGGTTTCTGGTCCAAAACAGAACCATTATGAGAGAGCTCCAGTTTTTCTAGCGCATTGTTTGTTAAGGCAAAAACTGTTAATGGGCCTGGTCTATCGAGAAGATACATCAAACCCGCATAATCCATAATCTGGCGATAATTCGCCAATGAGAGAGATGACCTTACACTTTCGCTAATCGTACGGTCAGAAAAAATAGGCATAACAGCTGAACGAAAAGCGCCTGAACCTTCCCCCCCTGGTGGCGTTACGGCTGCTACGCCTAAAGGGGTCATAAAGGGATCGGCCCGAGCCGTGTCCTTACAGAATTCTTCAGGTGTGCCAGCAACAATACACTCACGTTCATGGCGTGGATCAGGATCGCAAGCAGATAGCAACGCCATGACACCAATCCCGCTAACCAATCCAAGGATTTTTTTTCTATGGGTACGTTTTTGGTTTTGGCGCTGCATAAAATCTCTCTAGCTTTAATGACGAAAGGCTATTTTAAGGGTATTATAGCAATAAATAGAATGACTGCCCACGGGCTTTTGTATCGTGTTTGGGTACCAATTTGAATAGGAGAAAAACATACTAGAGCAATGTTTTTTTATATGCTGCAAAATTGTCATGCTTTTTTAATCTTCTTCAGTATTTTTAAGACTAAAAAATATTTTCAAATTCTAACACCCATCCCCTCGCTGCATCCAGGTAACAACCTTATCCTGCACCAGCTCAAAGGTGGTCTGACAAGAGGTTGAGGAAAAAGAACTGCTATACCCACCACCCCACGGACCACCTCCATAATATCCCCAGGGGCCAGGTCCCCAAGGGCCAAAAGTAGGATAGCTTGTATAATCAACATTATTTTGTACATAGGAAAGAAAAATATGCTGATCTACCTCGTATCTATGGGTTGGAACCCCACGCAGCTGCACAAGCTGAAGCTCGGAGAGGCCAATGGTAGCATCCAGCATTTTTTTCTCTTCTAAGCGGCTAGAACAAGAGGCCAAAAGAAGACTAAAAAGGCTCAACACAACCATAGAACCCAAAGACCTACCAAAATCAAAAGAAAGATTCACCCTCATATTGCCATCCCTCATTTCATATTTTTTGACATGATTGCCTACCACTGAACCTTAGTGATAGAAGAGGCCTTGCAAGCCAACATCACCAACCTATCAAAGCCAAGGGCTATGCCAGAACATGGCGGCATAGTGGGTAAGGATTCCAATAATTCTGTATCTAATGGCCAGGATTTATAGTCCTCTTCATTCCCGTAGAGCAATTGTCTGGTTTTTCTATCCTGTAAAAATCTTTCCCTTTGCTCAACAGCATCGGTTAGTTCCTCAAAGGCGTTCGCAAGTTCTATTCCTGCTATATAAAGTTCAAACCGTAAAGCCACTCGGCTATCCTGGCTGCTTCTTCGTGCAAGAGCAGCCTGGGCAGCTGGCCAATGCGTCAGAAAGCACGGCCCCAGCTGCGCAAGGGCCGGTTCAACACGCTCTAACATAAGGCGAAAAAAAAGATCTTCCCAAGTTTCATGATCTCGTAAAACGGTGTGCGCTGCCTGGGCAAGAGCCTGGGCATCCTCCCCACAAGAAAGCAAATCTATTCCAGCAAAAGTAACAAAGGCTTCCTGCATGGTTATGCGCCGAAAAGGTTTTTGCAGATCCACATTATAAGAAGAGTATGAAATTTGGGGCGGAAGCATGGCCTTAACGTATTCTTCTGTCTCATCCATCAAATTCTCCAGAGAAGCATAAGGGCGGTACCATTCCAACATACTAAATTCAACGCTATGGGTTTGGCTTCCTTCCTTATTACGCCAAACATGGGCAAGCTGAAAAATAGGATGATGAAAAGCAGCCATAATTTTTTTCATCGCAAATTCTGGGCTCGTATGTAAAAATAGCGAACTCGTCTGTCCGTAGGCATCAAGGGTATGACAGTGCAGAGGATGAAGATGGACTTCCTCCCCAGGGACGGGTACAAGGCACTTTGTATCTACCTCCCAATACGCTCTCTCTTCAAAAAAACGACGGGTTCGCCTTACCAATTCCATCCGCTTCATTAAAAATAATCGGTCTGCCTGTAACCGCTTCCCAATGGGAGAAAGTGCCAGACTATCCCTTTTGGGCCCAGTTTGTTCTTTCACTTAAAGTCGTTACCTCTCTGAAAAGTTGCAGAAAACCCCGTTTAATTCCTTCTTAATCCAGAAGCAAAAGGCCAGGAGCACTATAATTATCCAATAAATCTCCAGAGAGCCTACCAATAAGGGAACCTCTTATTCAATACGTTAAACAACAGATGATGTAGGCAATGGGGCTTTGCTTTTCATAATTCCTTTGCAGAGTCTGGATATTTTTTTATAATAACACTTCAAAATCAGCACTTTGTGTTAGCACTTTATTATTTTACCTTTACACCCCCGATTATCTTAATCTTGACACTCCTGGCAGCGATAGAATTTATGCCCTCTCACAAAAATATCCATACCCCACAGCAGCTTCTCTCAGCGGGCCTTATCGACCAGGCGGATTTGCCTAAAATTGAACAGGTTTATCAACATTATGCCATTGGTATTCCCCCTACAATCCAAAAACAGATCACCTCAGCCGGAGACGTTATTGCCCAGCAGGTTGTCCCTTCAGCTCAGGAGCTCTTACGGACACCACAAGAAGCTACCGACCCAATAGGAGATGAAAGATTTTCGCCCCTACCAGGTATTGTTCACCGCTATAAGGACAGAGCCCTTCTTAAACCTATTCATATCTGCCCCTTATATTGCCGTTTTTGTTTTCGTCGTGAAAAGGTGGGGCCCAACCATGGCTTGCTCACCGATGATGAGCTTGATAATGCCTTGGAATGGATTGCCAGCCACTCCGATATTTCAGAAATTATTCTTACCGGCGGTGACCCTCTTATGCTCTCCTTTCGCCGATTAAAAATGATCCTTGAGCGATTGGAAGCGCTACCTCATATTACCACAATAAGAATACATACCCGTGTTCCTATTGCGATGCCGGAAACCATTACCCCCTCTTTACTAGAATATCTCAAAAACTACCCAAAGGCTCTCTGGGTGGGAATCCACATAAACCACGCTGCAGAAATGGGCGCTGAAGCCTGTCAAGCCATTAAAAAGCTTGCCCAGTGTGGTCTTCCCCTTTTTGGACAAACAGTGCTGCTGAACGGAATTAATAATAGTGCTGCTGCCTTAGAAACACTTTTTAAAACAATGGTCGCCAATCGGATCAAGCCTTATTATTTACACCAACTTGACCACGCCCCTGGAACCCAACATTTTCATGTCCCCATCTCTGAAGGTTTAGCCTTGTTAAAGCAATTAAGGGGAAAAGTAACCGGTTTGGCATGGCCCACCTATGTGCTAGATATTCCAGGAGGGTATGGTAAGGTTCCTTTAGGCCCCAATTATATTACACATCAACCGTGTCATGAAACCAACGCATCACCCTTTCTGGAAATAACTGACCCCCAAGGCAAGCCCCACACAATTCCCCTATAGGGAATGGTCCCCTTAAAGAAGGGGGGGGTGAACCCATAAAGTAATCAATATTAAGAGATAAACACCCCTAAAACTTTTAATCCTGCACCTTTTTGTAAGAGAAAAACTCCCTTCAAACTTCCATAGACCAACATTCTCATCTTCGATATCTCTAGGATCTCTCCAGAGAAGATTCTGCTCCTTATATTGCCGTTTTTGTTTTCGTCGTGAAAAGGTGGGGCTCAATCATGGCTTACTCACCGACGATGAGCTTAATAATACCTTAGACGTGCCACCGCCTTTAATAAGGTATAGAACCCTTTGCTACCGTATAATGCTATAATGTTTCTACCATATACAGACCGAAAATTTGGTTTGTGTCGTGTAGCGCTTAGGGATTTGGCATCATCTGGCCAAATTCCAGGCTTGGTAAAGTCAAGCTGGTAAGGGTATTATATCATGGCACTTTCCGATCCATTGGGGGATATGATGACTCGTATCCGAAATGCACAACGTGCTCGGCATACTGTGTGTGTTGCGCCTTCTTCAAAATTGCGTGCAAATGTTCTTGAGGCCCTTCGTCGTGAAGGTTATATTCGTGGCTATACTGTCGAGGAAATAAGAGCAGGGATTTCTCAGCAATGGACCTCCCCACATCAGTATGGGGCTTAAACCTCATGACATTCTCGACTCAGGGTGTCTCCGAGACCAGTAAGCTATTACGCTTTCTTTAAAGGATGGTAAAAAATCCCTCCCCATAACCACTATAATCTCTTTCATTAGCGCTTTTTATAACTCGAGTTTTTCTTGCCCAAATGCCCCTTTACAGGTATAAAACAGCGTTTATAGACATATCTTATTCACTTACAACCATAGAAATAGGCGACTAATGAAACAACAGGCAAATCTGATCCGTGCTGGCCAGGTTATTGAACATAACGGTCGGCGTTGGACAGTTCTTAAACAGCAGATTATTACCCCAGGGAAAGGGGGCGCTTTTATCCAAGTGGAAATGCGTGACCTAAAAAGCGGTAATAAAACCAATGAACGCTGGCGGACTGCTGACACTGTTGAACGCCTGATGACTGAGCAAAAAGACTATACCTATTCCTACACTGATGGAGATAACCTCGTGCTGATGGACCCTGAAAGTTTTGAACAGGTTATGCTTCCGACCGAGCTTCTGGGTGATCTTCTTCCTTTCCTGCAAGACAATATGGCCGTTGAGGTTGACCTTGTCGATGGCGACCCTGTAGCCGTTCATATTCCTCCACAGGTTACCCTGGAGATTGTAGAGGCAGACCCTGTGGTCAAAGGGCAGACGGCAAGTTCCTCTTACAAACCTGCCAAACTCTCCAATGGGGTTAAGGTTATGGTTCCACCCTTTATTGAAGCTGGTGAACGTGTTGTTGTTCGCACCGAAGACGCTTCCTATGTTGAGCGCGCCAAGGACTAAAGATATTCTTCCCTGTTTGGCTTTTACTATAAGAAAAGCCAAACGCTGGCATAATTCTGTCATTTGTCTGTTTCTGCTTCTTCCTGTCTGCCCTTTCCAATGAGGGCTAGATAGGGCCAGAGCTTCACCATTCTCATAATGAGGAAAACCCCAAAATGGCTGTGCGCCTTTCTCCAACTATGACCGTGATGCAAAACACAGCTCTAAAAGCGGGCCGCCGCCTGCTAAGGGATTTTAACGAGGTGGAGCTTTTGCAAGTCAGCATTAAAGGGCCGGGAGACTTCGTCTCCCAAGCAGACCTTAAAGCTGAGGCAACAATTAAGGAGGAGCTCTCCCGTGTTCGTCCTGGCTATGCTTTTCTGATGGAGGAAAGTGGGAAAAGCGGTGCTGAAAACTGGGACTGGCGCTGGATTGTTGACCCACTAGATGGAACTTCCAACTTCCTACATGGTGTTCCACAATGGGCTATATCCATTGCACTGGAAAAAAGAATTTCCAGCACCCAGACAGAGCTGGTTTCAGGTCTTGTTTACAACCCAGTGGCTAATGAAATGTTCTGGGCAGAAAAAGGGATAGGTGCTTTTCTCAATGAGCGGCGTTTACGGGTTTCTAACCGCCGCAATATGATAGAGGCTCTTTTTGCAACTGGCATCCCCTTTGCAACCACTCCTGCTGAATACCGTAAACCCTTTATGGATATTCTCACAACTCTTATGCCCAATGTGGCAGGGATACGCCGTTTTGGTTCTGCTGCCCTTGACCTCGCCTGGACTGCAGCCGGCCGTTTTGATGGCTTTTGGGAATATAACCTCAAACCATGGGACTGCGCAGCCGGTATTTTGCTGGTGCGTGAAGCAGGAGGCTATACCACAACCATAGCAGGAGAGGATAAAATGAGTATGGAGTCTGCCCTTCATATTGTTGCCGCCAATCCACATTTACATGCCCTTTTGCTTTCAACCATCAAAAAATCCACCTCATCATACTAGTCTAGCCTTGTAGAAAAGCGGTATTCAGAGTGTAATTTTAGACGGCTATTCCCCTATTTTCCTGTGGAGAGACTTTATATTTATGCCCGTATTGTTTTTGCCCAGCTTGCATCTATCTCCACTAGGAAGACAAAAAGATAAAAAACAATGCTTCTCTCTTCTCTCTGGAGCTGGGTATGTCTGTGGTTGGCTTGCGCTTGGGATCATCGGCCCTTTTTTTTACAGTACAGCCCACGCCCAAGTCAGTGTTAACCAAGGGGCACTAGACTCTCTAGGCCCTGCACCAGCAAAGCCTGTAGGTTCTACTCATACCCCCTCCTCTTCTGGTAAAAATTCTTCAAGAAAAGCCTCTTCATCCAAAATACGCAGGAAATCTTCCTCATCTTCCAAGACTGTTGTTCCTGCCATTAATACGACTGTTCCCCCCGCTAGCGCACGAAATACAAAAAATACTTCCCCCCCTGATGGACACCCTGCGGCCACTGTTATTCCCGCCGTTCCAACAGCAGCCCCTCCCCTCCCTGTTTTTACGGCACCCGTTATTAATGTTCCCCTCCATCCTGAACCCTTACCGGCCATGCCCAAACCCGATAAGGAAGCAAAGGGGTCTATTACCCATACGCCAAACACAACCCCAGGCACAAAAGGCGGTTTTACGATTGTATTCCAGCCCAAAGCGACAACCTTAGCCCCCTTTATGATCCATGCCATACAAAATTATGCTAAGGATTCGCTACAGCATGAAGGGGCCAGGATAGTGGTTACAGCCTTTAGTAGCGGTGTACCCACAGACCTTTCTACACCGAGGCGTACAGCCTTTGCTAGAGGGCTTGCCGTTCGTGCAGTTCTGGCCAATGCCGGCATTGCAACCACACATATTTATGTCCGAGCTGTGGGACTGCCCGCTATTGAGAGCCAAACCCAAGCTGCAGACCGTGTTGAAATTACCAGAACCACCCCCATGGCCAATGAACAGAAGGAAAACGCTCCAACTTCCCTGACCCGGAATGCAACCTTGCCCATACCACAATCAACGCCACAACACAAAACAACTCCTTAGCCAAACTTCGTTATTTCCCTTTCTATTTTCTAACTGCATGGCATTTTCTAAACCTTGCAGTTAGCTGTGGCATCTTTTACAAGAAGGGAATCTGGAATTTTTTGTTTGGACTAAAATGCCTTTTTCTGTTTTTTATGCTTTACGCATTCTTGTGCTGCTGATTTGTACTGCTCTTGTAGGTTGGTTGTTGCATGGCACCCTTGTCACGGCCTTTTTCAACAACCCAATCCTGAATGGCTTAATCCTCTGTTTACTAATATTTGGATGTGTCCGTAATCTTATTCTCGTTCTACAGCTTTTACCGGCAACAAAATGGGTTTTTACTTCCCTAAAGGACAGAAAAATCAACAGACCTACCTCCGCCTTTCTAACACCTCTTTATTTCCTTCTGGAAAGGCTGCTCTCCAATACGCCGACCTCCGTTGAAATGCTTCAAAATGCAATGGAGAGCATCTCCATCCGGCTTGATGAAAGACGTGAAACCAGCCGCTACCTTACAGGGCTACTGATTTTCCTTGGACTCTTGGGAACGTTCTACGGGCTAATCCTGACCGTTTCTTCCATTTCAGAGGTGATCAACAATTTATCCCTTGAGGTGGAAAATATTTCCACCATGTTTACGCATCTTAAATCCGGTTTGGCCAAGCCCCTTTATGGTATGGGTACAGCCTTTTCTGGCTCCATGTTTGGATTGGCTGGAGCTTTGCTGGTTGGTTTTACAGACCTAACCGTTGGCCATGCTCAAAACCGTTTTTTCAACATGCTCGAAGATCAGGTTGCCCTTTTCCAACAAGAAGAAAATATTCATAATACCTCCTCCTTGCAGGGTTCACCCCATTATATCCAAGCCTTATTGGAGCAGTCCAGCGAGCAACTCGGAAATCTTACCACCCTTCTTCACCATATCGAGCAAGACAGGCTACAGAACACCAGGCTCCTTTTCGAGATACAAAAAAACGTGCTCTCCCTTACCCATACTATGGAAAATGTTGTTCAAATTACGCAACAAAATGCCATTATCCAGCAACATGTCCTCAATACCCTGCAACAGACTCCCCCGTTTCCTACTGAAGAGACAGGCCATACGCCCCCTTCTTCACCCCTTACCTTGGCCACGCTCAGTGCCCAGCTTGACACTCTTCTCCATTATATGACGAGCAGCCAAAAAGAGACAAGCCAGGAGATCCAAGCAGAAATACGCTTACAAACCAAGGCTTTAACCCTGGCCCTTGATTCTCTTCATAAGAGCTCAACTCCATAAGGTTTCTCATGGCACGCAGAAAAAAAACATCTCTTGAAACCCATGCCTGGCCAGGATATGTCGATGCTCTTTCAACCTTATTAATGGTTGTAACCTTTGTGCTGCTTGTTTTTGTTATTGGACAGGTTTTACTTTCAATAGTAGTCACAAATAAGGAGCGCAACCTTCGTACCCTCACCAACGATAGGCAAACCTTACTTCAGCAGGTTCTTGAGGCCCAAAAGAAAAGCCTTGCCCTTTCCCAACAGATAGAACAGCAAAGCCAGGCCCTATTCAGCGATACCCACCAGATTGAGGCTTTAAAAGAGCAAAACCAGTCTCTAACTCAGCAACTCACTGCCATACATTCAACTTTTGAAGCCACGCAAGCCCAACTTTCAACTCTCCAGGCCAGTCAGGCACAGGCCCAAGCCACGTTAACTGCTACTCATCGAGAGCTTGAGCAAAGTACGACCACCATTGCCTCCCTTACAAAAAAGCTTAATGCCACCATGGCGGCACAAAATTCTCCCCTTCTAGGGATTCGCAACGAATTTTACGCCCATTTAAAAGAGCAGCTTAAAAATCAAAGTGGGCTTGGCGTTATTGATGATCGGTTTATTTTTCAAAGTGAGATTCTTTTTCCTCCTGGCACTGCTGAACTTTCACCAGAAGGTCAAAAAGTTATTGCAACACTCGCCCACACCTTAACAGAAACTGCAAAACATATTCCCCCGACTATCCCGTGGATTTTAAGGGTGGATGGCCACGCTGATCGACAACCTATTCATTCCACCTATCCCTCCAACTGGGAGCTGTCTACGGCACGTGCCATTACTGTGGTTAAACTTCTTATACAGAATGGCGTTAACCCTGCGCATTTGGCCGCAACGGGTTTTGCAGAGTTTCAACCTATTCATCAAGAGTCTACACCCGACGCATTCGCTAAAAATCGACGAATCGAATTCAGGCTAACCAGCCGATAGTAACCATGTTAAGTGAAAATCACTCCTAAAGAGCTTGGCCAAAGGCCTTGGTATGGAGGCTCTGCAAACGAGATTTCGCCTCTTCATGAGCAGGGCTTAAGGCTAGAACATGCTTCCAGGCTTTATAAGCGGCCATCATATCTCCCTTCTGCTCTTCTACTGTAGAGAGGAGGTCCCAGGCTGCGACATCATTTCCATCCAGGTGAATAGACCTGGCCAGATCAACCAAGGCCAGCTCGCTTTGGCTACCGGCTGAATAAAGTTGTGCGCGTTGTCGATAGAGTAAAGCCGTATCAGGCTGAAGAAGAAGTGCGCTATTTAAGTCATCCATAGCAGCAGAAAACTTATGGGCCTCCATGTTTCTTACAGCAGACCGTAACAAGGCCTTAGCCATAGGATGAAGGGCGCCCTGCCTTAAAAGCTCCATTTCCTGCTCAATTTTTATAGCATCTTGAGAATGGTGGGTTCTGGCCAATAAACGGGCGAGTTCAGATAACTGTTTTAGTAAAAGAGCCTCGGCATTTTTATCTTTTGTTCCCTGCTCACCATCAGAAATATGGCCCTTTTCATTTTTTGCAGAATTTGCTGAAATCAAAATGGGAACACCCCCTCCTTCCCTTCTTTCTTGAGCCTTCAAGGAAGAGGAAGCATTAAGCGGATAAAACGCCACAACTAAGAGCCAATACAGCTTTAAAGGCTTAAACATTCTATCTCTTTATTGTTTTGCTCAGACGAAAAATACCCATCCTGATGTCTACAGATCCAAAAAAACTAACAATATTCAGAGGTTTATCAATATCCAGGGTCTTATACAGAATCAGGACAAGAAAAGATATGGACATCCACAAACAGCCTACCTTTTCCCTGATGGGAGGCTCACCATGGCGAGAATTCGCTCTTGGTGAAGTTATTTAGCGCCACTACTAACGATAAAGTATAATATCCTTCAAAAGAAGAGCAAAAAACCTGCTGCATATAACAAAAAAGCGAATGCTTTTCAACACCGCCTTTTGCTATACTCTATCTAAAAAAGAGGCCAATACTCCCAAGCCTTCTTCCCAGCAGGGCTTAACCCTAGGCTATTAGCCCTGACGCGCTTTCATGCGGGGGTTTTTCTTATTAATAACATAGACACGTCCATGGCGGCGAACGACACGGCAGTCTTTGTCACGGACTTTAGCCGATTTAAGGCTATTCCTGATTTTCATGACGAAGCTCCCTTAAAATAAAAACAATAGCCCCAAAGCTGCCTATAAGGCGACTCTTTATAATTGCTGATACCAGATGGCCTAAATCTCAAGAAAAGTCAACAAAAACGTTTAAAACGAGCAAAAGGCTTTCAATTATGCCAGAAAATACAATTATGTCAGAAAGACAGACCGTTCTCACCACTTGTTCTCTACGGCATCATTCCCTATTTTAATGTAAAAGCTGTAATACACTTAATGGATCCTCTCCCTACTCAGAAGGTCTATGCAAAATGTTGAACATCTTTGTCTTTAAAAATCTTTACTCTAGCCTTCATAAATAATTTTTATCATGATAAAAATTATAATCCATTGGTAAAATCACGCCGTAAATATGATATACCCTATAAAACGAACGCTTTATTATAAAAATTTATCGTAACACGATATCAATAAGGCGTCATCTCTCAGGGTTGTTTAATTTTATTTTTAATTTCATGAAAGGTTTCACCCATGTTAACGATCGGTGATAAGTTCCCAAGCTTTGATCTCACAGCTGTTCCAGCTGGCGATGCCGGCCTTAAAGGTGAGTTTGTCCAAATTACAGATCAAAGCAACCCTGGAAAATGGAAAGTTGTTTTCTTCTGGCCCAAAGACTTTACCTTTGTCTGCCCAACTGAAATTGTCGCTTTTGGCAAGCTCAACAAAGATTTTGCAGACCGTGATGCTGTCGTCTACGGTGTTTCTATCGATAATGAGTTTGTTCATACCAATTGGCGCCTTCACCACGAAGACCTAAAACACCTTCAAATTCCCATGCTTTCTGATATTAAGCGTGAGCTTTCCCAATCAACCGGTGTTCTTTCTCCAGAAGGTGGGGTTGCTCTTCGGGCTACCTTTATTGTAGATCCAGAAGGCATTATCCGTCATGTCAGCGTCAATGATATGTCTGTCGGCCGTAATCCTCAAGAAATAATCCGTATTCTGGATGCTCTACAAAGCGATGAGCTTTGCCCATGTAACTGGAATAAAGGTGATAACTTCATTCAGGTTTCGTAAAATAAAGAAACGCACCCCCCCTTATTCTATATTTTGCCGAGCCTGCCCTTCGTGGCAGGCCTTTTTTTACTCAATATCCCACACCCCTTAAAGGAAACACACCATGTCCTTAGAAGCTCTGAAAGATGTCCTCCCTGATTATGCGAAAGATTTACGCCTTAATCTCAGCTCCCTTGCCACTGATCCATCCTTAAGCCCCCAACAATTAGCTGGTACCTTTATTGCCAGTGCTATTGCCTCAAGAAATAACAAGCTAACTCAAGCCCTTAAGGCAGAATTTGCCGATAAGCTTTCAAACGAAGCCTTACAGGCCTGTGAAGGGGCTGCTGCGATTATGGGAATGAATAATATCTATTATCGTTTTGTGCACCTTGTCGGGGGCGAATATGGCAAAATGCCCGCTAAACTCAGAATGAATATTATCGGCAACCCGGGTGCCGAAAAAGTAGACTTTGAATTATGGTGCCTAGCTGTTTCTGCTGTGAATGGATGTGGAATGTGCATGGAAAGTCACGAAAAAACCGTAAGAAAAGAAGGTATTACCCAAGAACAAGTTCAAACAGCCATTCGTATTGCTGCAACAGTTCATGCTGTAGCTGTTACATTAGAATATGAAGATGCCAAGGCATAATCTTTTATGGGAAAATAACGCTGACATCCCTGATCAAAAAATCAGGGATGTTTTATGCAAAATTAAATGGGACCGTCAGATTAGACAATTTTGCAGTTAAATAAATAACCAATGCTTCCATTCCAGCCTTTTTTATTAAAATCATTAAACATACGAAGCGACTGTTCAATAATTTCATCTTCAGTCATATTTTTCTTATCAGCCAGTTTTTTCATGTTAACGCTAAATAGATTTTTTCGGTTACCGTCTTTATCCACAGCCGAAAGAACCACGGTCTTTGTGTTATAATTAATGCAAAATACCGCTGTAATAATATTGGTATATTTAATGGCCACACATTTCATAACGGCATCAGTGACAGAGTCTGCTTTCGCTAGAACCTGATCTTTGTCATCTTTAATAATATAGTTTTCCATTGTTATTTGTTGCTTTCGCAAATAAGTTTAAATGGCAGTTCATTTTACCATTTTAGCAATTGATATAGATCAATTAAGAACGCTCTCTTTGATTTATACCTTCTTAACACATTTATTTCATTATAAAAAATTAACAATAATAAGAGAATTGTAAAAAAACAGAGCTGAAATGATAACCCTATCCTTCTATTGTTATGCTATGATTAATTGGACCTGCTCCTGCTCCATACCCAGGTGCAGTCTTAAGGGCTTTTATAAGGTAGGTACGCGCTCTTTTTACTGCCTCTGTAACCGATAACCCTTGCGCCAATCCTATTGATATGGCACTTGCCAATGTGCAGCCAGTTCCATGAGTATGGCGTGAAGGGATACGTTCTCCCGTAAATTCAACAATACCCTCTTCTGTCAGAAGGAGATCTACTAAATGATCTCCTGCCAAGTGCCCCCCCTTAACCAAAACGCGCTTGACTCCCCTTTCATGCAGCCTAAGAGCGGCTTGTTTCATATCATCTGGCGTTTTGATAGAAAACCCAACAAGGATCTCTGCTTCTGGGATATTCGGGGTCAGCAAAAAGGCACGAGTTAACAACAGGTTACAAAACCTCTCCAAAGCCTCTTTTTGTAAAAGGGCATCTCCTCCTTTGGCCTGCATGACTGGATCAATAATCAGGGGAATAGAAGAATATAGGGTTTGCGAAAGGGTTTTAGCCACCACTTCGACAATCTCAACGGAGTGGAGCATCCCAATCTTAATAGCATCAGCACCAATATCATCTAAAACTGAGAGAAGCTGACGTTTCACAAATGTTGGTGGAACAGGAAATACCTCCTGAACACCAAGCGTGTTTTGCGCAGTTAAGGCCGTAAGGGCCGTAGCAGCATACCCATTGAGCATAGTAATGGTTTTGATGTCTGCCTGAATGCCTGCTCCACCGCCACTATCACTCCCCGCAATAACAAGCACACGCCCCCTCATTATTCTCCCCTCTCAGAGTGCTGATGTTTTCACCGCTTGGTGAATGGTGGGTATTTCTTGCTCTATAACCTCAATCATAGTCTGAACACTCTCTTCCACCAGGGCACGATCCTCAGCTTCAACCATGATCCGAATCACCGGCTCTGTCCCGCTTTTTCTTAAAAGGATCCGCCCTTTATTGCCCAAATTTTTGCTCATTTCCTCTGCTTTGGCCTGAACTTTTGGATTTTCTAGCGGATTAGAACCTGAAAAGCGGATATTGTGCAGTTTTTGCGGAAAAGGCCTAAAAACATTACATATTTCACTCACTGGCGCTTTACTGCGAACCACCACCGCCAGAATTTGCAAGGCAGCTAACAGACCATCTCCGGTCGTAGCAAAATCTGACATAACAATATGACCAGACTGCTCACCCCCAAGGTTAGTTCCGATTTGCCTTATTGTTTCAGAAACATACCTATCCCCCACGGGGGTACGAACAAGCTTTATACCCAGTGTTTTTAAATATCTTTCCAAACCCATATTAGACATTACGGTTGCCACTACGACATCTTCAGCCAATTGCCCACGCTTCTTCCAAAAACAAGCGATAAGCCCCAAGAGCTGATCACCATCAATAAGCTGGCCTTTTTCATCGGAAACCAAAATGCGGTCAGCATCGCCATCTAGTGCTATGCCAATATGCGCCTTATGTTCAACGACTGCTTTACATAAGGTTTGTGGGAAGGTAGAGCCACATTCCTTATTGATGTTTGTACCATTGGGATCGCAGCCAATTTTAATAATTTCTGCCCCTAATTCCCACAAGGCCGTAGGAGCCACCTTGTAGGCTGCACCATTGGCACAATCAATAACGATCTTCAAGCCATCTAGCCTTAACCCACGAGGAAAAGAAGATTTGACACTTTCAATATAGCGGCCAGCAGCATCCCCCATCCTAACGGCCTGCCCTATTGATTCGGGTTGGGCTAATTTGCCTGTAAGGTCTTCTTGCATCAGGGCTTCAATCTCTGCCTCGGTGGCATCTGAAAGCTTAAAGCCATTGGGGCCAAAAAGCTTTATGCCATTATCTGCATAAGGGTTATGGGAGGCAGAAATCATGACCCCCAAGTCAGCCCGTAAAGAGCGGGTTAGCATGGCAATCGCTGGAGTGGGCATTGGCCCAACCAAAGTGACTTCCATACCTGTTGAAAGAAATCCTGCTGTTAAGGCTGTTTCTATCATATAGCCTGAAAGGCGTGTATCTTTTCCTATTAAAACGCGATGTTTTCTGGCCTTATTGTTACCAGCAAAATAAACACCCGCTGCTTGCCCCAATTTTTGGGCTATCTCTATTGTCATGGGGTGAATATTCGCCGTACCACGGACACCATCTGTTCCAAAATATTTTCTTGCCGTACTCATAATCTTTTACCCCTTACCGAAGATTACCCTAGCTTTAGCCAATATTTTCTGCCTGCTTTTCAACCATTCATACCGCGCCAGACCGCAACTGCCTGATGCAAAGCCCTAACATTATGAACACGCAAAATGGTGTGCTGCAATGATAAAGCCGGAAAACACGCCGCGAGTGTACCATAATCTCTCTCAGCTGCAATGGTTTTTGGCACAACAGAGCCTATAAATTTTTTCCGTGATACCCCTAAAACTAGGCGCATCCCCAAAGATCCCAACATTGATAAATGCTTCAATATTGAAAAGTCCTGCTGGGGTGTTTTGGCAAACCCTATACCAGGGTCTAGCATGATATTCTCCTTTGGAATACCTGAAAAAAGCGCTTTCTTAACTAATAAAGCCAGTGATTGAGCGACATGATACACCGGAGAGCATGAATAACTCGTATAATTCATCATAGTTTGTGGAGTACCCCGCATATGCATTAAAATAACCCTTGCCTTATGTTTTGCCACAACCGAAGCAGCCTGGGGGTCAAATGTTAAGCCCGATACATCATTAATCAGGAAGACCCCTTCTTTCAACACAATATCCATAACCTCAGCATGCCGCGTATCCACTGAAATTGGAATTTTTTGGGCAACCAGATAACGTATTATAGGGAGAATACGCTCCAACTCTTCTTGAACGGAAATCTCCCTTGCTCCTGGGCGGGTACTCTCCCCGCCAACATCTATAATTGCTGCCCCCTGCTCTACCATATCCATGGCAGCCTTAATGGCATCTTCTCTTTTTATATAAGAGCTCCCATCACTGAAACTATCTGGTGTCATATTGAGTATCCCCATGATCTGTAAACCTGGGCCTAGTCCCACCATAGGGGGACATACCGTTAAAGGGGTTACAGAGGACATGAATTGTGGGGGAATGCCCTCTACAGGGTAAAGCAAGGAGGAAGAGTTTTCTTGTTGAGAATGCGCTTCATCCCACACCCTTACAAAGGTAAAAGCCTCTGCTTCTTTTCCAAACAATGGCAACGCCTTACCGGCTTGCCTCAACTGAATGGCTTCTGCCCCGCTTATAACCCCCAAGGGCTCTACATAATGGGGCTCTGCATAATACATTTTATTTCTCAATTTCTAAAAAAATCATGCCATTTTATCCATAAAAAAAGAGGAGACTGAGCTCCCCTTTTCTATAACATAGTTTTTATTCGTAAGGCTAACTAACCCATCTGCGGGGCCTGGCTGGATCCCTCACCAAGGCTTGCCGGTTTTGGCAGAGAAGTTGAAGGAACAGAAGCCCTTTTATTCTCAGGTGCAGGTTCATCCACCACATTGCGTTCAACAGGCTCACCACGCAGTACTGTTCTTATTTCATCAAGCGAGAGGGTCTCATACTCCAAAAGCCCTTTTGCCAGTCGATGCAGATCATCAATATGTTCAACCAACAAACCGTGGGCTCGTTGATAAGCTGCGTCAATAATTTCTTTGATTTCCTTATCAATTTCTCGGGCTGTATCCTCAGAAATACTATTCCCTTGAGACATGGAATGGCCAAGGAAAACCTCGTGATTACCATCTCCATAGGCGATCATCCCTAGTTTGCTACTCATTCCCCATTCTGTAATCATTTTACGTGCCAGGTCTGTAGCCATCTTAATATCACCAGAAGCTCCATTAGAAACATTTTCTGATCCAAAAATAATTTCTTCAGCAGCTCGTCCGCCCATAGCGAGGGTAAGTTCCGCAAGGCATTTAGCCTTGCTTTTGGAGTACCGATCTCCTTCAGGTAAGCTCATCACCATCCCAAGGGCACCACCACGAGGGATAATCGTGGCTTTATGAACAGGATCACAATGCGGGGTAAAGATGGCACAGAGAGCATGACCCCCTTCATGATAGGCCGTCATACGTTTTTCTTCATCACTCATGATAAGAGAACGACGCTCAGCCCCCATCATGACCTTATCCTTGGCATCTTCAAGCTCACGCATGGCGACAGTCCGCTTCCCACGGCGAGCGGCAATTAAAGCAGCCTCATTAACCAGATTGGCCAACTCAGCCCCTGAGAAACCAGGAGTGCCCCGGGCAATAACCTTTGGGTCTACATCAGATGCCAGTGGCACTTTGCGCATATGCACCCGCAGAATTTTTTCACGTCCCATAACATCAGGATTAGGTACAACAACCTGCCGATCAAACCGTCCAGGCCTTAACAAGGCAGGATCAAGAACATCGGGGCGGTTGGTTGCTGCAATGAGAATTACCCCTTCATTACTTTCAAACCCGTCCATTTCAACAAGCATCTGGTTTAATGTTTGCTCGCGCTCGTCATTACCACCACCAAGGCCTGCACCCCTATGGCGGCCAACGGCGTCGATCTCATCAATAAAGATAATGCACGGTGCGGCCTTTTTTCCCTGCTCAAACATGTCTCTTACGCGGGAGGCCCCTACCCCTACAAACATTTCAACAAAATCTGACCCAGAGATAGAGAAAAATGGAACATTCGCCTCACCAGCAATCGCACGTGCCAATAAGGTTTTACCCGTTCCAGGAGGGCCAACCAATAGAACTCCTTTAGGAATTTTCCCCCCCAGGCGCTGAAATTTTTGAGGGTCACGTAAAAACTCAACAATTTCCTGTAATTCGCCTTTGGCCTCATCAATACCGGCTACATCATCAAATGTGACACGGCCATGTTTTTCAGTCAGCATTTTCGCACGGGATTTACCAAACCCCATGGCTTTGCCGCCGCCTGCCTGCATCTGGCGCATAATAAAAATCCATGCCCCAACAACTAACAGAATGGGAGCCCAGTTCAGGAGATAGCGTAAAAACGAATTCCCCTCTGTATCCACTGGCTTGGCTGTAATATGCACACCGTGCTGACCAAGGCGAGAAATAAGTTGGGAATCATCTGGTACGTAAGTTTCAAATGCAGTACCATCCTTAAGCTTGCCACTCACAGTATGTTCTTGAATAGTGACAGACTGCACTGTATCCCCATCGACCTTACTGATAAAATCAGAATAGGCCAGCTGCTGCGACTGATGCTGGCCACCCCCTGGCTGGAATACATTGAAAAGAACCACCAGCATAACGATGATGACGACCCATAAGGCCAAGTTGCGACCAAAATTGTTCATTATACTCTTTGTTCCACTCGCTGAGATAAAACTCTTAATTATCAAAAACTGATGTTATTTTATATTAAAGCCTATTTCCTAATAGATAGGAAAGCCTATTCTGTTTTCCCACCCTATAACCCGGCTTTTATTGACTTTAATCGCAAGCCTACCCTGGTATTGTGAGAAACTTAAGGCAAAGTGCTTTAATTTTCTTTGCTCCGTCTTAAAAAATGGATTTCCCTGCACTTTTCTCCGATGTTTCCGTATGGTGAAGTGCAACAAGAAAAAATAAAGTCTTTATCTTGCTTCTCAGAAGATCTGGCTGAAAGCTGATATCTAATGGATAATGCGCATTCCCGTTGGACGAATGGTGATGCACACTTGTCATTGGCAGGAATATCTGATGAAAACACAAAAGAAGACGCTTTTTAAGGATGAATAAATTTTTCCCCTTTCAGAACAGGCTGATGAGTCTGAAAATAAATCTGAAAATGGAGAAAAGTTTTGCAATTGTCATAAATTAAATTTGGTATTCCAACAAGCTCATCCTGAGCTGTAAACAGTGCTGGCAAAGCCCTCAACACAGCCATGGGGTAAGGAAGGCGCTTATTTTTCCTTCCATAGAAAAATTTGAAACGAGCGGCTTCTTCTCCCAATTTTTTCAGGATTAATCCCTGACCAAATACTTCATTGGGGAGATAGACAGCAAAACGATTATCCCACTGTAAAAAAGGCAAAAAAGGCAAGGCTGATTGACTTTCCCTTGCCAAAAGATGGTGAACATCTTGTATGGCAGAAAGCTCCCTCAACAAAAACCACCCATGCTGGTTTTTTTTTCTACTCTTCACTATTCTTACACCAGAAAGAGTGGCCTCTCTCAAAGGCAGCAAGGCAGAAACGGATTTCAAACTTGGGGCATATCTTTTTCCACCGATAACCCGCAATAATTCTCTTAGAGAATAAATGTCTGCAAAACCCTCTGGAATAAACCCATATCCTTCAGAATAAAGGGTACCACCTTGAGTGGAAAGAATCCTGGCGCGCACCTTTTCATTCTCCATCCTTTCTTGGCCTGCTGTCCGAGCTTTCCTTAAAAGCAAGTAAGATTCTTTTCCCAGGGTCTTATTTTTTCCCAAATTGTACCTGACTTGAACCCGCCTGGACTTCAAGTCCTTATTAGAAGGATCTTCTACCCATGATAGATTTTCTTCGATCAGGCGTTGCTTAAGCCTCTCAGCAGGCACATCAAGCAAAGGTCTAACAATCCTTACAGGAGCGGTTTCCCTAATAAGGGCCATGCCAGCAAGGCCAGCCCTATCACTGTTCGCCTGTTCTCTTAATGCAACGGTTTCTGCTTGGTCTGAGGCATGATGGGCAACAAGAAGATCTACTGCGCCATAACGTATGCAGCTTTGCACCAAAACCTCGTACCGTGCCGTGCGGGCTCTTTCAGCAAGGGAGCTACCAGGGAATAAAGAAGAAAGAGTGATAATCTCACAGGGCATTCCAAATGCGGCCAAACGTTTTTTGGTCAGAGAGGCTTCCTCGGCAGAAGTGGATCTTAGGCCATGGTCGACTGTAAGCCCCATAACGTTTTTTCGCCATTGCCGGCATAAAAATGCGAGGGCAAGGCTATCTGCCCCCCCTGAAACTGCCACCATAATAGGGGCACCAGTTTCCTTATCTTCTCCCCAAGGCCCCAAAGGCTCAATAAGCGTAAAGAATTCTTTATTACTTAGCGCCAGCACTCTTGTCCAACTGTCTGCTGCTCATTGTCCCCAGACCTTCATAACACTATTCATAAACACCATAAGATTTCATAAACACCATAAGATTTCATAAACACCATAAGATTATGAACAACCCGCTCGTTTTTTTACAGAAACTAAGGCTGCTTTAACGTTTGCTTCTGGTGAAGGAAACTCACTCTTTAATTTTTCGGCAGCTTGACAAGCCTCTTTTTTCTTTCCGTCAGCTAACATAGCTAAGCTGACCCCTAAAAGAGCATGCTGGCCTTTTGATGAACGAGGAGATTTTTGATAAGCATGATAATAGGCCACTGCAGCTTGCCCATAATCTTTCATGCCGGAATGGGCACGACCAAGAAGATAATACGACTCTGCCTGGGTAGAAGCCGTATGAGCACTGGAGAGAGATTGCTCGGCATAGCCTTGGGCCAAAGAATAATCGCGTTTTGATAAAGCAGCCTGAGCAGCTTGCAAAGGCGAGGCCGAAGGTGCAGGAGAAGAGTCCTGTTGGGCATGCTGTGCAGCAGAAGATGGTGTAGCCTCTCCTCGCTTCTCCGTGGTGAGCTCTCCTGATGTTGGTGCAACCGTTGAGGCCTCTCCTCCACCATGTTGAGAAGCGAAATTCATATCGCTAATCTGTTTCTTCAACAGCTCTGTTTTCTGCTGCAGATCATTCGTTAGCTGATCTAATTGCCCGCGCATCTCCCTTTGTTGCTGCTCAAGATCTGAGACACGCTGTAAAAGCTGGGTGAGGATCTGCCCAGTGCCGGCACGGCGAGCATGGTCATCGTCGTCGTCATCATCGGAAGAGCCGGTGCTCGCAAGCTGACCTTGGAGCTGAGTAATCTGTTGGCGAAGTTCAGAAACTTGATCTTGAAGGCCGCCATCTGTATCCGACTGGGCATAGCCTTTACTTGTCCCAAAATAGGCCACCATCCACCCAGCTATAACCACCAGGCAGATAACCTGCCTGAACCCTGCCATAGCAGGTCGTATAAATCTACAATAGGGGCTCATCATTGCTCTCTGTTCTTTGTCATGTAAAGTTCTTTGTCATTTAAAACTCCAGCTCTATGGTAAAATAGAAATAATTAAAATTCCATAGCAAATGGTACCTCTACCCTGTACATTATTTTTGGTACAACCTGCTAAAATTTAACAAGCCTACAATCTTTGCCAACACGATGTACCGGATAAAAAACATTTTCATTCTGCTGCATTATCACCGTCAAAGGGCTGTACTTTCACTCAGGTCGAGCATTGCGCCAGAAGAAGGAAAAAGCCTAGCATCAAATCACCTGACATCAAGCCAATGATAGGGAAAGAATAACGACACTCTACTAGATGGCTGTAAAATAACTGATCAGTCCCTGAATCAACAGTGGTCACCCTAAATTGGGCACTGTTACCTTACCTTATAACGCATACAAGGCCGGCCTTCTGATACAGAAAGACCAGCCTTGTACAAAATTTAACAAAATCTATAGTTTTATCTCTACAGCTCTATAATAAGGTGTTTTTACTTAACTGAGGTAATAGCATTACGGTTTTGAGCCCAAACTTCTTCTCCACTGCCAGTTGCCGTTGGGCGGTCTTTACCATAAGAAATAGTAGAAATACGAGCAGGGGAAATCCCTCTGGCAACAATATAGTCACGAGCAGCATTCGCACGGCGTGAACCAAGAGCGATGTTGTATTCTTCTGTTCCTCTATCATCGCAGTTTCCAGCGATCATAACGTTCACATCAGAATATTTTTGTAGCCAAGCTGATTGTCTGTCAAGCGTAGCACGAGCTTCGCTGGAAAGGTTATTGCTATCAAAAGCAAAGAAGATCCTGTCACCAACATTGGCAACCAAATCGGCCTGGGTACCGGGAGTGATAGAACCAGCATTCTGCCCAGAGGTTGTGCCCATACCTGTTGCGGCGCCTTGGTCTGCATCATCGTCAGAGCAGGCAACCAGAAAGACAGAAAGACCTAGTGCGGCAACTAATTTCAAATTCATTGTATTATTTCCTGTAAATAGATTGGAAACATCGATATTATAAAACTATTTTGTCAAACGCGAAATGAAGCAAAAAGTTTAACAGCCCGCAACAATCTTTCAAAAGCAATATTTTGTAAAACATTTCTCAAAAAAGATTATTATAAGGTGCGTTTTCCATTTCATTGTTTTTACTATATGAATAAGATTTTTTTTCCGGCAACAACCTTTTTTAGGAAAAAATAGAATTAACCATAATTTAATACTGCCTGTTACAAAAAAACATCAAACAATAGCAAAAAAACTACATTCAATTTTTTTATAGTTTTACAATTAAGAGTGATCATTCCTCTCGTGGAGACCATGCCGGATCAGAAGCAGCCCCAGCTGTTCTAATAGGCCTTTCATGCATGCCACTGATATCGATACAACCTATTCCACTGGAGCCACCGCCCCCTTGGCGACAAAAGGCCAACACCCTGCCATTGGGGCAAAATGTAGGGCTCTCCACTGTATAGCCTTGGGTTAGAATACGTTCGCCACTTCCATCCGGGGCCATGACTCCTACGGAAAATCCGCCATGGGCAATTCGTGTAAAAGCAATCAAATCCCCACGAGGAGACCATACGGGGGAACCATAACTTCCACTGCCAAAAGAAATTCTCCTAGCCCCACCCCCAGAAGCGCTCATAATGTAAAGCTGGGGCTTACCCCCCCTATCAGAGTTAAAAACAATCTGTGAGCCATCTGGGCTATAACAAGGGCTTGTATCGATTGCACCCGAACTTGTGAGCTGGTGCTTCCTTCCAGAACCTAGATCAACCGAATATAAGTCTGATCCCGCACCACGGGTAACAGACATCACAACAGAGCTCCCGCTGGGTGAAAAACGCGGTGCAAAAGAAATTCCTTCAAAATGCCCTAAAATTCTCTGTCGACCTGTAGACAAATTATAAACGTAAACCCTAGGCATATTATTGGCATATGACATAAAGGCCAACTGGTCTCTATGGGGGCTAAAACGCGGTGTCAGGGTTAACCACCGACCATTGGTGAGAACACGATTATTAGCCCCATCCTGATCCATAATGGCTAGACGTGTTTCCTGATGTTTTAACGGGCCAGAACGGGCAATATAGGCAATGCGGGTATCAAAATAGCCCTTTTCCCCCAACATGCGTTCATAAATAATATCACCAATCATATGGGCAATGCGACGCCAATTGGCCTGGGCAGTAGAAAAGGCTGTGCCCTGAATTTGCTGCCCCGTTAACACATCCCATAACCGAAATTCTACCCTGGACCCTCCACCAGCAGCAGAACCGGTCACTAAGGCCCTGGCACCCATATTTTTATAGGATTCGAAATCTGGAGTAGCTCCCGCTGGAGTAGCCCCAGCGATGACACGAAATAGCCCTGTATTATTCAAATCATCCGTAATGACTTTTGTAATCTGATCCCCCGTGCCAGATCCAAAAGACGGTACAACAATAGGAATGGGCTCTGAACGGGCTTTATCAACGGTAATTTCTGAGGCCCCCGGAGCAGAGTCATCATCTTGTGCGTGCGCGGAGAATAACGGTGATAGGGCTATCGACCCAGCAACACCCAAACCTGCTCCAATCGCCGTTCTTCTTTTCAGAAAAAGCTTAGATAAAACTTCTGCCTCATGATCTGTTATGGTTGGCTTCATAAAACTCTGCTCCATTTTTTTAAATAATCCCTATTATAACAACATTTCAGCAAAACCTATAGTATTGGCTTTTCTACCACTATCACCGTAGTTTTTTATGAAAATAATTTACATACAAATTCTGTCATTTTTATATCAAAACCCTGTTGAACATTTCATAATAGCTCCTGCCTCTATGGCCTAAACACAAAGCTTAGTGTGCTTACTTTACCCAAAAACTTTTCAGGAACAGGCAATTTTGAACAAGTCGGGCTTAAAACCGCTGCACGTGCCCGCTCTGCCTGCGCACGATACTGAGGATCGCTCGCCATTTTAGCAACTGTTGCTGGAAGAAACTTAACCAGTCTTGCTACGCCATTTTCATCCACTGTAACCTGCATTTGCGCCGAAAAACTGCTATAATTACGGGCCTCCGTATCTTCCGTATAGCACCGTCTTACAGAGTTTCCTATTGTTCTTTGCTGCCCCATAGAAAGAGCGCTCGTAATATTACCAGTGGGAGACCCACCCCCACGTGCCCCACGACCATGACCAGCCCCCCCATGAGAACTTCCTCGCCCTTTTCCACCACCTGATCCAGACCCAGCAGACATTTTGTCCAGAGCTGCCATTAGGTCATGGGTATCAGGCGAACCACTTTTTCCAGAACCGTTCTTCTCTTCCTTACCATCACGAGCTTTGCCATTCGCAGCCTTTTTCTCACCGGTCTTTCCCTCACCTGCTTCAGACGCTTTAATGGGAACGGGATTTTGCGTTTTTGGCAGACTTTCCAGCTGAGAAAGTTCAGTTGTAGGAGAGACAGACTGCGAAGAGGAAGTCAACGGTTGCACTTTTGGTACTGCATTCACCGCGGTCGAGGATTCAGCAGTCTTGGGTTGGGTTACTTTTTGTGGCTCTGCTGCATCTGGTGAAAGTTGAGTGGGGAGCTCTTCCAATGGGTTTTGCTTGGTCGGCTGAAGAGTTGGCAGCGGTGTCACAGGCTTTATAGGTTCTGCCAATTTGGAAGGTGTTGGCACAGAAGGTGCCTTGCTTTCCATTTGGGGGGGCACAGGCGTAACCGGGCGAGGTGGTGGCTCTGCTGAAGCACTCGATTGGCTTTGCGAGGTGGAAGATGATGAGCCTGATTCCTCCTCAGCTTCTTCGTTTTCTGCTTTTCCGGTTTCAGCTTTTTCCGCGGGGTGGTCAGCCTTGGCCATCTCCCCAGTACCGCCTTCAAAAGCCATTTCTATGGTTTGTTCCGCTGGAGGCTCTGGCATCTTTCCCTGCATGGGAATAAAAAAAAGCGCTATAATGACGACCACACCATGAAGCAGAACAGAAACAAGCGTAGACTTACGCAGAACATTTCGCTCGGAGCGACGAAGGGGTACAATCACGAAAGAGGTCCTCCATCCATCGCAATGCAACCCTTACTGTGGAATCTTACCGGTTGGCTGCTGGGCCAGCAGTGCAACATGGGAAAACCCACCTGTGGTAATCAATCCCATAATTTCCATAATACGCCCATAATTCAAACGGGCATCCCCCCTCACAAAAACACGCCGCTCAGGATCATTTCCAGAGGCAGAATGAAGCTGATTAATCAGCTGATCCAACGTAGTACGATTCTCCCCCAGGTAAATACTCCCATCTTCTTTAATAGAAATGGTAATAGGCTTATTGTCTGACTTTAACTGAGAAGCTGAAGTCTTTGGTAAATCAACATTAATACCGCTTGTCATCATTGGTGCTGTGACCATAAAAATAATTAAAAGCACCAGCATAACGTCTACCAAAGGGGTAACGTTAATCTCAGACATCGGCCGCTTCATCCGTGAGCGACCCCTGCGGGATACATAGGACATTATTCTTTACTTTCCTGTCTTTCTTCCCTTTCCTCAGATTGACGGGAAAGGATGGCAGAAAACTCTATTCCAAACGCATCAAGCCGGTCGGCAAACAAGGTCAGGCGATTGCTAATCACGTTATAGGCGACAACAGCAGGAATAGCAGTAACAAGACCTATCGCTGTTGCAAACAAGGCTTCAGATATCCCAGGGGCAACAACGCTAAGGCTTGTATTATGCATAGCAGCAATAGACCCAAAGGCATGCATAATCCCCCATACCGTACCAAACAGCCCAATAAACGGGGCAACAGGGCCTATGGTTGCCAGAAAAATCATCCATCTTTCCAACCGTTCCATTTCCCGGGTAATGGTAATTTGCATAGCCCTATCAACCCGTTCTTGAACCGATGCACGAGAAAGGTCTATTCCTGGAATACGGGCAGAACGCCGCCACTCTCCCATAGCAGCCCCAAATACTGCCGCAATGGGGTGCGTTGGCTTTGCGCCTTCAGCCTCATACAATTCATCAAGGCTACCGCCTGACCAGAACTGGTCCTCAAAGAAGGAGGCCTGACGGTTTACACGGCGCAATGTTGTGGTTTTGTCAAATATCAAGGCCCAAACCCAGCAGCTACACAACACCAAGGCAACCATAACCAGCTTAACAACCAACGTTGCCTGGATGAATAATCCCCAAAGGGAAAGACTGCCAGCTCCTGCTGCGGCGAGGTTTGCGGCATCAACTGTAGTATTCAAATAGACCTCCTAGACATTAACACCTGTTGCGAAGCAGCAAATTTCATAAAATTTACGGTTTTATGCCGATTCTGTATATTCAGCGATATTTATAATAGGAATTTCTGAATTAATCTATATGGACCCATAAAATGCCAAATTTTAGGGCGAAATCGCCAAAAGGGCCACTTTCCATTTTTCTGGCATCCGTACTGGCCGCATAGTCTGGGTGCTAAGACAGGCCAATTTCACCTCCATGCTAGCGTATAAAAGCGCCCCTACTGTAAAAAGCTGCAACAGCACCGTGGTAGCCCCCTGAATTTCTTGCAGAATTGTGGTAACGGTCACCTCATCATCCAGTTTTAAGGGCCTTTTATAGGAAATATTGGCATTGGCCACGACAAAGCACATATTATAATCTTGCGCGAGATCTAGAACAGACGCTTGGCAAGAACGAAGCGCTTCTGTTCGAGCCCGTTCAGCAAAGGCCAGGTACCGCGCATGATACATCACACCCCCTGCATCTGTATCTTCATAATACACTCGTATCCGTATACTATGTTTCGCCATCCTTTTCTTCCTTTTTCGCCAGCATATCCAGTTGGGCACCCAACTGCTCGGGAGGAATAAGCCCCAAATGTTGCCAGCCCCGCATACCCAACATCCGGCCACGGCTTGTGCGCATAACCAACCCCTCTTGAATCAAGTAGGGTTCTACCACATCTTCAATCGTATCGCGAGATTCTGCAAGCGCTGCTGATAGGGTCTCTACCCCTACTGGGCCTCCATTATGGAACTCTGCAATACGGTGGAGATAGCGCCTATCCATTGCATCCAAACCCAAACGATCAACCTCCAGTTTAGTCAAGGCCCTATCGACAAGCGCGCGGGAAACCTCTGCCTGAGTTCCCCCTTCCTCATCATCAACCCCGGCAAAGTCCCTTACCCTGCGCAAAAGCCGCCCTGCAATACGGGGTGTACCACGAGAGCGACGTGCAATCTCCTCGGCTGCTGACTCTGATAAACTAAACTGTAATTTACGGGCTGTATGCATAACAATGGTTTGCAATTCTTCAACCTCATAAAAAACCAATCTGAGAGGAATACCAAACCTGTCCCGCAAGGGGGTAGCCAAAAGGCCTGCCCGCGTTGTTGCCGAAACTAAAGTAAAGGGCGGAAGATCTATTCTCACCGAACGAGCTGCTGGCCCTTCCCCAATAATGAGGTCAAGCTGAAAGTCTTCCATAGCGGGATAGAGAATTTCTTCTATAGAAGGTTGAAGACGGTGAATTTCATCAATAAAAAGAACATCATGAGGTTGCAGATTAGTCAGGATTGCAGCCAGATCCCCAGACCGTTGAATAACGGGGCCAGAGGTAGCACGAAAGCCAACCCCCAGCTCGCGAGCAACAATCTGGGCCAAAGTGGTTTTCCCTAACCCTGGCGGGCCATACAGCAGAACATGGTCAAGCGCTTCTTTACGATTTCGAGCAGCTTCAATAAAAACAGCAAGGTTCTCCCGCACCATTTTCTGCCCAACAAACTCTTTAAGCGTTTGAGGACGTAAGGTGGTTTCCGTGATATCTCCAATTTGCCGGGCCTGTTCTACCAGCCTTTCGGAAGGTTCATCCATAATTGTTTAACATTCCCCATTCCATTAAGACCACTCAGATTAAACCCGAGAGAGTGCCTTCAAACAGGCCCTGATAACCTCGCTAAGGACCGCTTCTCCCTCTACTGTAGCAATAACGCCAACCACAACAGGAAGGGCTTCAGAACGCCTGAACCCCAACCCTTCTAGAGCCAGAAGGGCATCTTCCTGTACAGAATTTCCTACAGGAAGTTTCTGCCCTTTTGCACGGATTTGCAATGAAGGGCTCTCTAAAGTACCTGAGGGCAATGCTAGTGCTGGCTTATCCTTTAATTCTGTAACAATGCGGGTTGCCAATTTTGCGCCAATACCTGGCACTTTTACAAGCGAAGCCTTATCAGCAGAAGCAATAACAGCATAAAGTTCCTGAGGGGTAAAGAAAGAAAGAGCAGCCATCCCCATACGGTTTCCCACACCCTGCACACTTGTTAAAAGACGAAACCAGTGCTTTTCCTCAAGGGTTTGAAACCCATATAAGGTCATAGCATCCTCCCGCACCACGGTTTCAATAAACAGGCTAACCTTTTCTTCTGGCTTTGGCAGATTAACCATGAACCGTGAAGAAACATAGACGATATACCCCACCCCATTAACGTCTAAAATACAATGGTCTACATCTTGATGAAGGACAAAACCTTTTAAGAACCCGATCATGGCACTAGCCTCTTTGCATGGCTGCCAAAACCTTTTTGGCGGTGGCTCGATGATGGGCATGGCAAATAGCCACCGCTAAGGCATCTGAGGCATCAGCCCGCTTGATAAGAGCCCCTGGCAAAAGTCTTCTGACCATCATCTCAACCTGTTCCTTACTAGCAGAACCTGTACCAACCACCGATTTTTTAACGGCCTTAGCCCCATACTCTGCCACCACAACGCCAGAAAGTGCCGGAATTAACAGAGCAACTCCCCGCGCATAGCCCAATTTGAGCGTTGAGTCCCCATTCCGGTTCACATATGTTTCCTCAATGGCTGTTTCATGAGGCGCATAAATTGTAAATAACTCGGTTAACCCTTTATGCAACGCCGTAAGGCGTTCTGGCACAGTCTTGGATGATTCAGTTGCTATAACACCATCAGCCACATAACGCAGGCGGTTACCGTCGCTTTCCAGAATACCCCACCCTGTATAACGCAACCCCGGATCAATCCCTAAAAAGCGAAGCATCACACCTACTCAGAAAGCTGTTCAGCAATCATATCAGGAAAGTCAAAATTCGCATAGACAGACTGAACATCATCGTTATCATCCAGCACATCTATCAGCTTAAGCAGGCTACGGGCCTTTTCAACATCATCAATGGTTACCACTGTACCGGGTCGCCATTCGAGACGGGCAGAACGGGCTTCCCCAAAGCGGGTTTCCAGTGCATCCCTCACGGTAAAAAACTGTTCAACCTCACAGGTGACTTCATGGCCCTCTTCAGAGCTTTCAACATTCTCTGCACCCGATTCAATCGCTGCTTCCAACATGTCTTCCTCAGAAGTGGCCTCAGCGGAGTAGGCAATCACTCCCATACGGGTAAACATAAATGAAACTGAGTTTGTCTCCCCCAAGGAGCCACCATATTTTGAAAAAGCAGCCCTGACATCAGAGGCAGTACGGTTTTTATTGTCCGTAAGGCCCTCCACAATAACAGCCACCCCATAAGGCCCATAGCCTTCATAACGCACTTCGGTATAGTCATCGCTGCCACCGGCACCCGTTGCTTTTTTTACGGCCCTTTCAATCGTATCCTTAGGCATATTCACTTCGCGCGCCGATGCTATTGCAGCCCTTAAGCGCGGGTTAGAGGCAGGATCGGGCAGGCCAGAACGAGCTGAAACCGTAATTTCACGGATAATTTTTGCAAATTGGCGCGCCCGTTTCGCATCTTGAGCACCCTTGCGGTGCATGATGTTTTTAAATTGGGAATGACCAGCCATAGAGCTCCTCTTAATTCACATTATTTTATAAAATCAAATAAAATCAAACTGCTACAGTGTTAATCTAAACCGCTTTTCTAGGTAAGCCTACCATGGCAATGCTTGTATTTTTTACCGGATCCGCAAGGACACAAAGCATTTCTTGGCGTATCTTGCCATTCAGGGCGAGCAGGACTCAATTCAGCCTCCAACACTTCGCTCCCAGAAGACGCCATGCTTCCCAATGCAGATGGAGACATAGAGGCTAAGCCCGGATTTTGGCCCATATCACGAAAAGCAGGAGGAACTGAAAGATCTTCCCCTTCTGCCAAAGCCTCAGGATGCCCATAGGTAAAGCCTGTGGTATCCATATGCTGTGGGATCATTTCCTCTTCGGAAGGAGCTGCAGAGATCTGCACACGGGCGACAAGCATTGTGACACGCTCATGCATTTCATCCAGCATCATCTGAAACAGGCGGAAAGCCTCTTGCTTATATTCATTCAGGGGGTCTTTTTGACCATAAGCCCTTAGACCAATCCCTTGGCGGAGATGATCCAGAAATAACAGATGCTCCTTCCAAACGGCATCTAGAGTTGTAAGGAGCAGTTGTTTTTCTATATATTGCATAATATCAGCGCCAAACTCTTTGGCTTTCTCTGCCACAGCATGGCTTGCCGCCTCCTCAATGCGCTCACTAATTACCTGGGCATCAACCCCATCTTCCTTAACCCACTCGGAAAATGGTAAGTCCAGATTTAAAACCTCCTTAACGCGTGCGGCAAGCCCTTCTATATCCCATTGCTCTGCATAGGTTTTTTCTGGAATATGGCCACTCACCAGCCTTAAGATCACCTCCTGACGAATATTCTCAAGAATATCCGAAACATTCTCGGCAGCCATAAACTCCCGGCGCTGGGAGTACACCTCCTTACGCTGATCGTTCATGACGTCGTCATACTTCAAGGTATTCTTGCGCATATCGAAGTTACGGGCTTCAACTTTTTTCTGGGCTTTTTCCAAAGCCTTGTTAATCCAGGGATGTATAATGGCCTCCCCTTCTTTAAGCCCAAGCTTCTGAAGCATTCCCCCCATTCGGTCAGACCCAAAAATACGCATAAGATCGTCTTCCAAGGAGAGAAAAAATTTAGAATTTCCTGGGTCTCCCTGCCTGCCCGAACGCCCACGAAGCTGGTTATCCACCCGGCGACTTTCATGGCGCTCTGTACCAATAACAAACAGCCCCCCCGCTTGTTTTACCACGTCATGATAGTTCTTGACTTCATTGAGGATCCGCTCAGCATGCTGGTTATATTCTGGAGTGCCTTCCTCCCCGCTCAGCTCTTGCTCTAAGCGCATTTCTACATTCCCGCCAAGTTTAATATCTGTCCCTCGGCCAGCCATATTGGTGGCAATGGTAATGGAACCTGGAGCACCCGCCTGAGCAACAATAACAGCTTCCTGCTCGTGGAAACGCGCATTGAGAACATTATGCTTAATCCCACGCTTTTTTAAAATATCTGAAAGCAGCTCGCTTTTCTCAATGGAGGTTGTGCCCACCAAGACAGGTTGTCCCGTTTGAGAAACTTGCCCAATAAGCGTTGCCACAGCATTGTATTTTTCCTGTGCTGTCAAGTAGATTTCATCGTCACTATCCTTACGAATAACAGGCAGGTTGGTTGGAATAGCGACAACATCAAGCTTATAAATTTCTGCAAATTCATCGGCCTCGGTAAGGGCTGTACCAGTCATCCCCGATAATTTGGGGTATAATCGAAAGTAATTCTGAAAGGTAATGGAAGCTAGGGTTTGATTTTCCTGCTGAATTTCTACCCTTTCCTTAGCCTCTAGGGCCTGATGAAGCCCTTCAGAATAACGCCTGCCATCCATCATACGGCCAGTAAACTCATCTATGAGGATAACCTTGTTATCACGCACAATATAATCGACATCCCGTGAGAAGAGCGTATGAGCCCGTAAAGATTGCTGAACGTGATGAACGATGGAAACATTGTGAACATCGTACAGCCCTCCCTCATGCAAAATGGCAGCACCCCTCAACATTTGCTCGACCTTCTCTACCCCCTCCTCGGTGAGGATAGCCGTTCTAAATTTTTCGTCCTTCTCAAACGTTGCAGGGTCTTTAACCAGTTCAGCAACCACACTATCGACAGAAATATAAAGGGAAGAACTGTCCTCAGCAGGGCCTGAAATAATTAACGGCGTGCGGGCTTCATCTATCAGAATGGAATCCACCTCATCAACAATGGCAAAATTAAATGGGCGCTGAACCATTTCGAGAAGGGAATATTTCATATTATCACGCAGATAATCGAACCCAAATTCATTATTCGTGCCATAGGTAATATCGGCATTATAGGCTGCGCGCCTTTCCTCATCATTCAAATCCGCAACAATAACCCCGGTAGATAGCCCTAAAAATTCATAAAGTTTTCCCATTTGGGCTGCATCACGGGAGGCTAAGTAATCGTTCACAGTAACGACATGGACCCCTTTACCTTCCAACGCATTAAGATAGACGGCTAACGTAGCTACAAGGGTTTTTCCTTCACCGGTGCGCATTTCGGCAATACGACCCGAATGAAGGACCATGCCCCCAATCAGCTGCACATCAAAATGGCGCATCCCCAAAACCCTTTTAGAGGCTTCTCTTACCACAGCAAATGCTTCCGGCAAAAGGGCATCCAATGTTTCGCCTTGGGCGAGACGCTCACGAAACTCCTGGGTTTTGGCTGTTAACTGGCTATCTTGCAGGGCCTGCATCTGGGGCTCAAGCGCATTGATTTCAGGAAGGCGACGGCGAAAAGCCTTCAAGGAACGATCATTGGCATTGCCAAACAAGGCACGTGCAATACTGGCGAACATGGAAACCCTTCGGAAAAAAACTAAATTGGTTACAAAAAATGGAGCTTAACTGCCCCTCATCTGTATGTCTTTTATTGGCATCTCTTTATGGCCGCTTTACTACGGCATGGCATGGCTTTAACAAATACCATATTTTTCTCTAAATTTAAACTTCAAGGCCAAGGTCTTTTACTGGTGGAAATTATTATGAATAATTTCATTCTTACACTGATCCTCAGAAGAAGGTAAATCTTTTCTATGCCAAGAGATCTGTGCCAAGGGAGAAACTGATAGGGGTCAAACCCGTATCATTCCTTAATTCTTATCCAACTTTTTACCTAACGGCTTTTCTTCCCTCAGAGCAGCCACGCCGTGCCCTTACCCATTCACGCAAACTCAACCTCCTAGCCACGAATATACTCTCAAGCATGAGTGCACTCTTAAGACAGTGATGTATGGTTCTGTATGAACACGTTTAGTTCTGTATGAACACATTGGTGAGCAGGGAGGTTGCCAGATTATTCATTTTCTCAGCCCTGTAACAATAATTTTTAAGGAATAAACAAAACGGCTCTTGCCGAAAAAGAGAATATGCTTTTATAGATGTTTTATTTTCTTATCACAATCAAGGCTACAAATCATGCATATTTTCACCCCTAAGGCAGTTTACCTGGCTGCTACTTTCTCTTTACTGGTATCGTCTGGGTCTTTTGCTGCGTTAGCGGCTGAAAATGCACCCTCTCCTGCAAAGGACAGTCCTACAAAAAATACTCAAGATTCTACGGCCCTTGTTGCTACAGTCAACGGCCAGCCAATCTACCGCTCCCAGGTTGATAAAATCCTTTCTACACTCACACCCCAGCTTAAAAACAGGACGTCATCACCTGCTTCGACTGAACAGCTCAAACATCTGATTGCTGACCAGCTGATTAAACATCAGATTATTCTCCAAGAAGCCATAAAAGCAGGTATTGATAAAGACCCAACCATTCAAGACCAGATCAAGCGGGCAGGAGACAATATTTTGGAAAATGCCTATCTTTCCAAAATTATTACTCCCAAACTCACCGACAAGGCCATTAACGACTACTATAAGGCCCACTTTGCCAATAAAAAACCTGAAGAAGAAATTCACGCCAGGCATATTTTGGTTGATACGGAATCCACAGCAAAAGAAATTATCACCAAGCTTAAAAAAGGAGGAGATTTTGTTAAGCTGGCCAAAGAATACTCTAAAGACAAAGGCACAACACAAAATGGTGGTGATTTAGGGTGGTTTAAAAAAGATACCATGATCCCTGCCTTTTCAGATGCTGCTTTTAGCATGAAAGACAACTCCATCAGCAAAACCCCTGTGCAAACCCCCTATGGCTGGCATGTCATTGAAGTTTTGGGGCATCGGTCTTCCCCCATCCCCACGCTGGATTCCGTTAAAGACCAGATTCGTCAGAGTCTCATTCAGCAATATGTGCAAGATATTATGGATAAAGCTAATAAAGACAGCAGCGTTGTTCTTTATGATGACAATGGCAAGCCCATACCCACATCTGCAAAGGCCTCCTCCTCCGCTCCTGCCACTGTTCCTGATAGTAAACACTAATTGGCTATACTATAAGCCCCAAGCGATGATGTACTCATAGCATACATCGTTATCTCCGCCATTACGCGAAAGTCAGAGATTTTTGCCCTGTGATTTTTTGCCTTGTAAATATTTCTCATAAAATGGCTTAAATAGCGTAATGGCAGGGGGCAGGATTTATTGCCTTCCTTTTGCTAGCCTCTTTCTTTAAACGACCCCTCTTTAAACAACCATATTGGTAAGTTTATTTTCACTCTTGTTTTGTGATCTCTATGGCCCAATCCCTACCCGTTTCTCCCCTTGCAAAACCTTTACCCCCTCTTCATGCAGTTCCAGGCGTAAAGCTTGGCGCCTATGAAGCCAATATCCGCTACAAAAATCGTTTGGACCTTGTGATGTTCCAGTTTGAGAGCTCTACACAAGTGGCCGGGGTATTTACAAAAAATCTTTGCCCTGGTGCCCCCATTGATTGGTGCCGGAATGCCTTACAAGTCACAGGTGGCACTGCCCGTGCCTTGGTGGTCAATGCTGGGAACGCCAATGTTTTTACAGGTCAAGCAGGCAAAATCACCACCCAAGAAACTGCCGAGGCAGCAGCAAAGCTTGTTGGCTGCCGCCCAGAGGAAATCCTGCTTGCCTCTACTGGAGTGATTGGGGAAAAACTTGACTCTCATAAAATTACCACCCCCCTTCCTCACCTTTTTTCTCACATGACTGAAACCAAATGGGAAGAGGCTGCCAGGGGGATTATGACCACTGATACCTTCGCCAAGGCCAGTACAAGAAAAACCACAATTAACGGCAGCACCGTTATCATACAGGGAATTGCCAAGGGCAGTGGAATGATTGCCCCAGATATGGCCACCATGCTTTGTTTTATCGCCACCAATGCTGCCATCCCCGCACCTATTCTTCAGGAACTGCTTGCAGAAAATATCCAAGACACATTCAACAGTATCACTGTGGATTCCGATACCTCTACTTCTGATACTGTTCTTCTTTTTGCCACGGGAACTGCCAAAAACACGCCCCCTTTCTCTTCTCAGTCACAAGAGTTGAACCATTTTAAAAAAGCCCTTCATGAGGTTCTTCTCGATCTTGCCTTAATGGTTATTTCAGATGGGGAGGGGGCTCAAAAAATTTTCAAGGTATGTGTTAAAGGTGCTCAATCTGATAATTCTGCAAAACGAATTGCCCAAAGCATTGCCAATTCCCCTTTGGTAAAAACAGCGATCGCTGGAGAAGACGCCAACTGGGGCCGCGTTGTAATGGCTGTAGGAAAAAGCGGAGAACCTGCTAATCGAGATACTCTTTCCATCATGATTGGAGGCATCCCAGTCGCAATCAATGGGGTGGCTGTGAAAAATTATGATGAAACCCCAGTGGTCGCCCATATGAAAACACCCAATATCCTTATTGAGGTTGACCTTGGCATAGGCCAGGGGCAATCCCATATGTGGAGTTGTGACTTAACCCACGGATATATTGATATTAACGGCTCTTATCGAAGTTAACCTCTTTTACCTCCTCCTCTTCTAATCTGAGAATTGTGTATACATGCCCGCTTCACCCCCCTCTCCTGCCTTGGACAATACCCTCGATACGACAGAATGGGAGCGCAGGCAGATTATGGCCAAAACCGCCCGCTTTTCTCCCCCCTCTTCTATCCATCCGGATGGTAAAAAAGAGCTGGTTGGCCTTTCCCGAGAAGAAATGCTAGAAGCTGTTGCTGCTATCGGCGAACAGCCTTTTCGCGCTAAACAGTTATGGCATTGGATTTACCATCAAGGAGTGACAGATTTTTCGAAAATGTCTTCTATTGCCAAGCCGCTTCAACAAAAGCTTGCTGAGCATTTTCATATTTCTCGCCCAGAAATTGCTGTTCAAAGCACTTCTCAAGATGAGACACGCAAATTTCTGTTTCGATTTCGTGATGGGCAGGAAGCAGAAACCGTCTATATTCCCGACCGCAGAGAAGACCGCGGTGCTGTTTGTATTTCCTCACAGGTTGGTTGTACGCTTTCTTGTAAATTTTGCCACACAGGCACCCAGCTGTTAGCTCGTAACCTTGGCACTGCCGAAATTGTTAGCCAGTTTATGGCAGCCCGTGATAGCTATAAAGAATGGCCCAGCCCTAAAGGAGAAACCCCACGGCTTCTTTCGACCATTGTACTGATGGGGATGGGAGAGCCTCTCTATAATTATGAGAATGTCGCAAAAGCTATGCGAATCGTTATGGATGGCGAGGGTATTGCCCTTTCACGCCGTCGTATTACCCTTTCCACTTCTGGTGTTGTTCCCATGATGGACCAATGTGGCAGCGAGCTTGGGATTAACCTTGCCGTCTCTCTTCATGCCGTACGGGACGATTTACGCGATGAGCTAGTTCCCCTTAACCGCAAATATCCCATTAAAGAGGTCATCGCTGCCTGCAAAAGATACCCCGCAGCCAATAATTCCCGACGCATTACGTTTGAATATATCATGCTAAAAGGCATTAATGACTCAGAGGCAGATGCCCGAAAGCTTGTGCGTTTAATTGCTGGACTGCCCGCAAAGGTTAACCTTATTCCCTTTAATCCCTGGCCTGGAAGTGATTATGAACCTTCTACACGCCAGCAATTGGATAAATTTGCCGCTATCATTATGAATGCCGGTTTTGCCTCACCCATTCGTACCCCTCGGGGGCAGGATATCTTAGCAGCATGTGGACAATTAAAAACCCACTCACAAAGGCAGCGTGAAAAAGCGCTTTCTCTCCGCCATTAGCTTTTTACCTCAAACCTGGCGTTGCGGATAGCCAATTTGGCGGATTCTTCCTTGCGTGTTCGCCGAATTTGTAATGTTCGTCGCCTTTTAGTAGGCTCGCCTGAATATTTCCAAAAACATGGCAGGCCAGAACATCCTAATGACTTGGTTCATCATGATTGCCTCGGATATGTCTATTTACCAACACCAGGTGTGTGGCGTTTTATTCATGAACAGTCGGGGGAGACGGTCTCCGTTGTTCCCTCAGGGCGGCTGCGGGCTAATAATGGCGATGCCTTAACAGCTTCCCTCTGTGCTGGGTTAGGCATCGCCGTTCAGCCAGAATTCACTATCTGGAAAGAACTCGAGACCGGTGCGCTGGAAGCCGTGATGCTGGATTGGTCCTTACCTCATCTTACGCTTAATGCCGTGATGCCCCCAGGAACCTTGCGCCCAGCCCGGGTGATGCTGGTGACAGATTTTCTTGTTGAGGAACTACGGAAAGCTTTATGGGCTTATTATAAATACCATAAGAATAGGGTATTTCTACCATAACCTGAATATATATTTTTCCATGGGACGGCGAACGTCAAACTGAAAACCCTTTTCCTTTCAGGCAGAACCGGGTGCTGCTTTGCATACCAGCGAGAATTTTAACCTTGGTTCGACTGCCATCCATAACAGGGACTTCAATTTCTACTCCAAGAGCTGCTTGGGTCATCCGGAGGAGAACACTACAATAAATATTAGCCCTTTCACAAAGATGAATAACCCCTTGTAGAAGGAAGTTCTCTATCTCAGCTTACTGCTAAAAGAGGAACTCTTTATTTACAGGGATCGGGATTTTTTATTCTGCCCTTTCAGACCTGAACGTGGTTAACCAGAAAACAAAAAGGCATTGAGGGTATTATTTGCAATCTTTTTTCTGAAGAAGGGCACTTGATTACCTTTGCCATGCCCTGACTTAAACATGTTGGAAGATATTGCCATGGTCATCCCCTGGGGGATAGCTGTACACCACTCCCGGCAAGTCTGTTGCTATCAAGTCCGTTATTATAGTGCCAGAAATACCGCCAGCCCCATATCCAGGAAGTTTATTTCTGACACCCAGCACTCCCCAAAACACTGCTATTCTCCAAGACACTTGTTCCTTTAAAAGCTTATTTTAAAGGCCTTTAAAGATCATTGTGCACCACACCCTTTATTAGGAATTTTTTCTTATTCCGCTCTATCACGATCTAAAAAAAACCGGTAAGGATGGTTTAATGGCACACCAGAAAAGGGCTCAAGTTTCCAACCTGGTGTATGATCCCGGATATAATTTTGCCGATAGACTGACAAAATCGCTTCTAACCCCTGTTGTTGATAGATTGTATAATATTCTAACCAATGCTCTCCCCCAATAGAGCGTTCTGGATGATGTTTTCTAGCTTCCATAATTGCCCTAGCTCCATTGCGAATTTTATCCAGAAAATATTCAAAGCTACGGTTAGGAAATTCCCTAATATATAATCCGTAACTTAATCCCCCTGTATAATGGGCAACTTCTTGCGTTTTCTTTTTAATAAAATGATTCCCCTGGGCAATATGAGCTTCCAAATGGGCCCGAACAACAATTTTGGGCGGAACAGCAAAAAGGGGGCACCGATAAGCCATTTCCTGTAACAGGTTGGTCAGGGCGGTCGACGGTTTATAAAAGCTGTAATGACAATGAATGAGCTTGGTGACCACGACAGCATCAATAGTCTCAGGAACGGAATCAAGGGTTTCCAAAGAGTTTTGCGGAATGAAAAATTCATCGGCATCAACCGGAATAATCCACCTTAAATCCGGCCAAAGGAGGTTAGCCATAACATAAGCACTTGTGGTTTTTTCAGATTGATAATGGGCAATAATAGGATCATCAATAATGATAACCTCAACATGGTCGGCATATTTTTGAAAGTCCTTAACCAGCTCACCCGTATTGTCTGTGGATTTATTATTGATAACGATAAAACGCCTAACCCCAATAAAATAAAGCCACCAGAGATTTTCTGAAATAACATCGGCCTCGTTCTTCACCATTAAAATGGCAGCAGCAAATTGGTAAGCAGGAAACTCCCGGGTAGGAAATGCCATATCCCGATGCTCTCCAAATTGCAGAAGCTCCCCCTGAACAGTACCTGCCCATGAGGTTGGGTCTCCTAAAGGCTGATCACGAAGGGCGGGAGTTTGCATACCCCATATAAATTTTTCAAGATCGGAAGACATACATACCCTATCAACAAAAACAATAATGAAACCAAAATACTGCAAAATATTTTATCGGAGAAACACTTAAAAACACATCTTGCCATCAAGCTAACAACGTAGATACATTAGATAAATATAAATATCTTTTACATAACCAATCATTAGGACCCCAAGAGTAATTCCTATGGCAAGAAGTCTCAAATTTATACGAGAGCGGTAATTTTACTCTTCTTTTTATTTTACCCTGATTTTGTTTTATCCTTATTGAAATTTTTATCTTTCTGATGATTCAGCCAGAGTATTTTTCCACAAATTTGTTTAACAGATTGATTTAAAAGAAAGTTTTTTATGAAGATGCACCTTTCGAGTTCTCAAAAAAAAGTGCACGTTAGATCGTTTATCATTACGGTATTAATATGTTTTTCAGGCCTGATGGTTGGTCTCGATCTTGGCGTTATTTCAGGAGCCTTATCCTTTATTGCCCAAACATTCAAGGCCTCAACCCTAGCTTTGGAATGGATTGTGGGGATTATGCTGGCCGGAGCAGCTGTTGGCTCCATTCTTGCAGGCTACTGGGCAAAACAGTTGGGGCGAAAAAAATTACTCGTTATTACAGCAATTCTCCTTTTTTTAGGCTCTGGCGGATGCGCCATAGCCTGGTCTGTTTTTAGCCTTCTGATTGGCCGTTTTGTTATGGGCGTAGGCTTGGGTATTGCAGCCTTTGCGGCGCCTGTTTATATTTCTGAGCTGATCATGGAAGAAATACGTGGTCTGATGGGAACATTCTTCCAGCTTATGATCACCATAGGAATTCTGCTCTCATATTTAAGTAATTATTTTCTCAGTGGCTTGGACAATAACTGGCGCTGGATGTTTGCCATTGCTCTTATACCGGCCACATTATCGTTAATTTCAGTATTTTTTCTGCCTTCTGACCCACGCTGGCTTATTACTCGGGGGAGAGAAGAAGAAGCTTTAAAAACCTTAAAATATTTACGTTACACCGATGCCGCAGCTCATAAAGATATTGAAGGGATTAAAACAGATATTAAGACACAGACAACGGCCCAAAATGGATTTTCTCTTTTCAAAAACAATGTTCATTTTCGCCGGGCCGTATTTTTGGGAATAACCCTCCAGGCCATGCAGCAGCTTGCCGGTATTAATGCGATTATTAACTACGCGCCTACCATTTTTAAACTCGCAGGCTTTGGGGCGGACTCTCAATTAACAAATACGATCCTTGTCGGTGTTATTAACATTCTTTCTACCTTTATTGCCATGGCCCTTATTGAGAAATGGGGCCGTAAACCTATACTCTATATTGGCTTTAGTATCATGATGGTCAGCATGGCCGTTCTTGCCCTATCAATCAGCACAGGAAACGGTTCCTCCTTTGTACAGACTTTATCGGTGGCTATGCTCTTACTGTTTATTATTGGCTTTGCCATGTCGATTGGGCCACTCGCCTGGGTTATTTGCTCTGAAATTCAACCTTCCAATGGCAGAGATTTCGGAGTCTCGCTTTCCACCCTCAGTAACTGGATCTCCAATATGCTTGTAAGTGCGAGTTTTTTAAGCCTACTGGAACTGATTGGGTATGGTGGAACTTTCTGGATCTTTGCTGGCCTGAATGGACTATTCATTATCCTGACCTTTATGTTCGTTCCTGAAACAAAAGGTGTTGCCCTGAAAGATCTTGAGCAGAACCTGATGAAGGGGATTCAACTCCGCAAGATTGGAAGATAAATCCATCAATCCCCCTTAGCACCTTACTTGGCACCTTAACGGAAATCACTACCATAAAAAACGCAGGTGATGAGTGATATGGTCTTTCATAAAACTCTGGATGAACCAATAGGAATGGTCATATCCTTCGTGAAAGCGCAAATTGAGCTGTTGTCCAACCTTACGGGCCGCAGCTTGAAAATCTAGCGGACGGAGCTGGCCCTGTTGTAAAAAATTATCCTCACGACCTTGATCAATCAGAATAGATTGGGGATGAATATGCCCTTTCAGAAGTAGACAAGTGGCATCATACTCTTCCCAGCTTAGTGTGTCTTCTCCCAGATATCCCTTAAACGCCTTAATACCCCAAAGGCATTGGGTCGGATGGCAGATTGGAGCAAAAGCAGAAATAGACTTCCACTGATCTGGGTTTCTTAATCCATGAACCAATGCGCCATGTCCTCCCATAGAATGCCCCATAATGCCCTTGCAGTTTGACTTTACGGGAAAGGAAGACTCTATCCAGGCCGGTAACTCTTTGCTGATATAACTCCCCATTTGATAATGGCTTGACCATGGTGAAGCTGTAGCATCGAGATAAAACCCAGCTCCACTGCCAAAATCATAGGCCTCATCTTCGCCAGGCAAGCCCGTATGACGAGGCGATGTGTCTGGCGCTACGAGGATCAGATCATGCTCGGCTGCATATGAAAGAATGGTGGACTTGGTTAGAAAAGTTTCCTCAGTGCATGTCAGACCCGCCAGAACATATAATTGTGGGCAGGCACTGCCTTTGATAGCCCGTTCAGGAAGAAAAACAGCAAAGGCTGTCTCCCCCTTCAGAAAAGAAGACCTTCTTTTATAAACTCCTACCGTTCCACCGTAACATTTATGGAGAATAGAAGGGAAAAGAGCTGCCATATCACTTCCCATACTCAACTATTGTTCTAATACCTTCTCCTCGTTCCATCATCTCAAATCCTTCATTAATACGCTCAAGAGGGAGATGAGCGGTAATAAGATCGTCTATATTAATTTTCCCATCCATATACCAGTCAACAATTTTCGGGACATCTGTTCTCCCCCTTGCTCCCCCAAAAGCCGAACCAATCCAACGCCGGCCCGTAACCAGCTGAAAGGGGCGTGTGCTTATTTCCTGGCCTGCCCCAGCTACCCCAATAATGGTTGAGATCCCCCACCCGCGATGCGCACATTCCAGCGCTTGCCGCATAAGGGTGGGATTGCCTACACATTCGAAGGAATAATCTGCGCCTCCATCTGTAAGTTCAATAATATGCTGAACAACATCTTCCCCCTTACCCAATGTTTGGGGGTTGATGAATTCCGTAAGCCCAAACTGACGAGCCATGGCCTCGCGCTTTGGATTGATATCGACCCCTATAATCCGGCCAGCACCAACCATTTTAGCACCTTGCACAACATTCAGCCCAATGCCCCCCAAACCAAAGACAACCACCGTTGAGCCATACTCAACCTTCGCTGTGAATAAAACAGCGCCAATCCCTGTTGTAACACCGCATCCGATATAACAAACCTTATCAAAGGGAGCATCCTTGCGGATTTTTGCCAAAGCAATTTCTGGCATAACGGTATAATTGGCAAAAGTAGAACACCCCATGTAATGATGGACAGGCTTGCCTTGATAGGAAAAACGCGTTGTACCATCTGGCATAAGGCCCTTACCTTGCGTTCCCCTTATGGCAGTACACAGATTGGTTTTCTGCGAAAGGCAAGATTTACATTGCCGACATTCAGGTGTGTATAAGGGAATAACATGATCACCTGGTTTAAGACTGGTTACCCCACTCCCCACCTCACATACGATACCCGCACCTTCATGGCCGAGAATAGAAGGAAAAATGCCTTCCGGGTCATGACCAGAAAGGGTATATTTATCCGTATGGCATAAACCCGTTGCCTTTATTTCTACCAGGACCTCTCCAGCCTTGGGGCCTTCGAGCTGGACGGTATCCACAATCAAGGGTTTACCCGCTTCTAGGGCAAGCGCTGCTTTTATATCCATCGATCTTTCCTCTCTATAAAAAGAAAAACTGCTTTGTTCCCCATTCCATAGGATTATAATCTTTGGTGGGTTTTGCTGGTCTGTAACAAAAAATTTCAATACCCCATTTTCATTCTCAAAAACAGCTTTTTCCGTTAATCTTATGGGAAAATAAAAGAACCATGGTTGCTTTATCACCTTTTCCCAATATTATAATACCTTTTAAAAACCCATAAGCTAGGCCTTTAAAAACCACTTATATTAAATTCATTTTCGAAATCAATAAAGTTTATGATCGTTAATCGTCGTATCGGTGTCTATATTCTCCTGCGTGAAAGTTTAAGATCCCTTCTTGCCCTTTTTGCATGGGATCTGCTCGTTGTTATTCTTTTCCAGCTCTTTCATCAGGAATGGATGGAACAGCCTGCTCTTCCCATCTCCCTTATCGGTTCAGCCCTTGTGCTGTTCATGAACGTTCGCAACAATGCAGCCTATAGCCGATGGTGGGAGGGGCGCTCCTTATGGGGCATGGTTACCAACAATTGCCGCTCTTTTGGTAGGCAGGCCGGAACCTTGTTAAACAACCGCCCCGATCTTGCCTGTGCTATGGCTGCCTATGCCCATTCCTTGCGGGGAAGCTTAGGAGATATTGATGTTTCAGCAGATGTAAGGCGCCTCCTCCCAGAAAAGATAGAAAAGCGGATCCGGGGAATTTCTAACCAGCCTAACGCCATTTTATACGAAATTGGAGTAGAGGTGAATGCCGAAGTGGCCAGGCAAAATATCGATGGCGCTGTTCATGGGCAAATTGACCGTATCCTTTCCGACATGGCCAATGCGCAAGGGGGGCTAGAAAGAATCCGAAAAACGCCTTTAGCAATTCAGTTTTCAGGACTCCCCCGTTTTCTGACCATTTGCTTTTGCCTTGTTCTTCCCCTCTCCATGGTGCAAAGCCTGGGTTGGATTACCCCGCTTGGTTCATCCCTTGTAGGGTTCCTTTTCGTAGCCCTAGACAAAATCGGGCATGATCTGGAAGAACCTTTTCGCAATAACACAGCCCATACCCTCCCCATGAAGGCCATGGCAATCACCATCGAGATAGACCTGCTGCAACCTTTGGGATTACCAGCCCCACCCCCCTTGCAACCTGAAGGAGGAGTGCTCATATAAAAAAGGTTATGGCCTTCCCTTTTTAACAGCCAATCCTGCCCGTTCTGGCCTAAGAAATTGTATGGCAACAAACAAATTGGAAGACATAATTAAATAAATGTGATATAATCCGCAAGTCATGAATATGTTTAAATCAACAGCCAAAGCCCACGTCACAGATATCACTGCCCGCAATGCTGCAAAAAAAACAGCTGCTGAAGCAAAAAGTTTCAAACTTTCTGAGTTCGACCTTTTCCAGGAAGGCGATGCAATTGTTTATGCCGCCCACGGCGTTGGGCGTGTAGATAGAATTGGCACGGATGAAATTGCCGGCACCAAGCTTGAGATTATCCAAATCTCTTTCCCTGGAAACCAGATGACCTTGCGAATTCCTCTTTCTAAGGCCAAGAAATCTGGGCTTCGCAAAATTGCCTCGCGGGAAATTGTAGACAAAGCCATGAGCACCATTAAAGGGAAACCACAATCCAATAAGGGAATGTGGGCTAGGCGAGCTGTGGCCTATCAAGAAAAGATCAACTCTGGTGATTTGTTACAAATTGCCGAAGTATTGCGTGACTTAAGGCGTAATGCGGGGAGTTTGGATGGCAGCTTTAGCGAGCGCAAGCTGTTTGAAGCTGCCCAAGACAGATTTGTAGCAGAAGTTGCTATTTTGGAAAACCGCCCAATTGATGTCGTTCTGGTGGAACTTACAGCGGTTATGAAATCTGCATAGCATGCATTTTTTCTATTTAACCTAATTTTATACTTTTTGCTTCATATTAATATTCTCTCAATAAGGGTAACCTGTTTTGGGGTTTTTGTGCTGAGCTTCTTTATCCTGAATCCGCTCGCTTTATATCCCTAATCGGTTTGTTCCCAAAGCCCTTCCCCTATGGCAGGTGGACTTTTTAAACAAGGGAATATGCTCCATGACCAAAACCAGAATTTTACTGGTTGAGGATGAGTTTGTTATTCGACTCTCTCTTTCCGAATTTCTCGAAAATAAGGGATTCGCTATTTTACAAGCTGAAACCAGTTATGACGCTAGAAAAATTATTAACAGCCATCCTGTAGACTTACTCATCACCGACCTTTCTCTTCCTGGCCTATGGAATGGCGTTCAGCTTGCTGAATTTGTCCGAAAAAAGCATAAAAATATTCCTGTTATTTTTACAAGTGGCACCTTTAGTCATCCAAACTCCACTCTTTTTAAAAACCTGACTTCCACTCATAAAGATATTTTTATTACTAAACCTTACCAGTTAGATTTTATCCTAGAGACAATAAAAAAGCTGCTCTCAGTCTAATATTTCTGGAGTCAGCTCAACTCTCTCTCGCTTTTTTCTTCGTAAAATCTCCCTTGTTTTCTCCCCCTGATCTTAATAGAATAAAAGGGCTATCTCGCCAGAACGATAATGGTTTTTTCATTGGCAACAAGACAGGCGCCCCGAAAATCGATGCAGAAACGCACTGCCCATCTCACTTCATTTTTTCAAGATTCCTTTTCCGCCTCAAAAACCAAATCTTCCTTGGATCAATTCGAAAGAAAATTGACTTTTCTGGAAAAAATGCTCCATATCCAACGGGTCGTCATCAGGGTTTTTCTTATCGGCCTATGGTCATGCCTTTGCATTGTCCTGCAAAGCCTTTTCCTCAAATTACCCGGCTCAGCAAAAATTCGCATGCCCCGCCTTTTTTGGAAAAAAGTCTGCACAATGCTCGGCCTAAAAGTCAGGGTTATCGGTGCTCCCATTAGAAATTACAAAGCAAAGGGCCGACCGGTTATCTATATCTCCAACCATTCTTCATGGTTAGATGTTCCTGTACTGGGCGCAAGTGTGTATGCCTGTTTTGTCGCCAAGGAAGAAGTGGGAACATGGCCAATCATCAGCACCATATCCCGGCTTGGTCGAACGATTTATGTAAGCCGTCAAAGGGGCACAACAGGCCGTGAACGTGACACTATGATTACCCGCTTACAGGAAGGTGACAACCTGATTCTTTTCCCTGAAGGAACCTCTTCCGATGGCTCTAGGGTATTGCCGTTTCTTTCCTCCTTTTTTAGTATTGCCAAAACTTTTTCCAAAGAGGAAAAACTTCAGCGCATAACCCCTCTTCTTCAGCCTGTTTCTATTGTGTATGATCAGCTAGAAAACTTACCTGTAGGAAGAAGACGGCGGAGTATTTTTGCCTGGTATGGAGATATGGAACTAGCACCCCATTTCTGGAAACTGGGCCAATGGAGAAATATGCGCACCACTGTTTTATTGCATCCCCCCATTGATCCAGACCTTTTTTCCTCTCGGAAGGCCTTAGCGATTACAGCCTGGAAAGCCGTTGATGAAGGAGCAGCAGCCCTTCGCCAGATGCGTGAACCTCCTGTTTTATAGGCCTATATATTTTATTAAGCCTATAGCTGCTTCTTAAAAAGAGATCCTCCCGCCCTTAACCTGGTAAAACGGTTTTTTACGTTTCATGACAAAAAACTTTAATTTCCCCATTAGACACGATATAGAATACAAAGCCTTTCTAGTTCCTTTGAGCACCTGTCCTTAAGCGCTTGTAAGGATGTAGACCAAACTGCTATTTTATTTTAGGAAATGCTCTTAGCTCAGTCTTTATCGCCTTCTTAACTCCTTCTTCATCAACAATAAAGTATAGACTCAATATATGCCCGTACCTTCTTCTACCTCTTCTTTGCGCAAGCTTCACGTGATTACCTGGGGTTGCCAGATGAATGTTTATGATAGTGCCCGCATGCAAGATGTTTTAAAACCGATTGGCTACAGGGCTACTGCTTTCCCTGAAGAAGCAGACATGATTATTCTCAACACCTGCCATATTCGTGATAAAGCCGCAGAAAAGGTCTTTTCAGAGCTTGGTCGCTTAAGGCTTATTAAACAGGCACGAGAAAAAGAGGGTCAGCAAACCATTCTGGCAGTTGCTGGTTGTGTGGCCCAAGCAGAGGGAAAAGAAATTCTAACCCGAGCGCCCTATGTTGATATTGTTCTGGGCCCCCAAACCTATCATCGCCTTCCTGAAATGGTTGCCCGCATAGCACGTGCCGGTAAAACCGTTATCGAGACTGATTTTCCAGTAGAACAAAAATTTGATTTCCTGCCCGCCCCCACTACTGAAAACCAACTGACAGCCTTTCTAACCATTCAGGAAGGATGCGATAAATTCTGCTCTTTCTGTGTAGTCCCCTACACACGAGGGGTTGAAAGTAGCCGGCCTGTATCTTCTGTCCTGGCGGAAGCCCGTGCTCTTATCAAAATGGGTGCTGGTGAAATTACTTTACTGGGGCAAAACGTCAATGCCTATCATGGCCTTACAGAAGATGGGCAACCCTGCACACTGGCAGATCTCATAAAAAGCCTAGCAGCTCTGCCGGGGCTTAAGCGTATTCGTTATACAACGTCTCACCCTCGGGATATGAGCGATGATCTCGTTGAAGCCCATAAAGAAATCCCCGCTTTAATGCCCTTCATCCATCTTCCAGTTCAATCGGGTTCAAATAAAATCCTCTTAGCGATGAACCGTGGGCACCAGGCCGGCTTTTATATGGAGTGGATTGAAAAACTGAAACGCGCAAGACCAGATGTTGCCATATCCTCGGACTTTATCGTAGGATATCCTGGTGAAACGGATAAGGACTTTGAAGACACCATGTCTTTGGTTAAACAAGTTGGTTTTGCCCAAGCCTATTCCTTTAAATACTCTCCTCGACCGGGCACCCCTGCAGCCAACGCCCCCGGCCAACTGCCAGAAGATGTTAAGGATGAAAGGCTTTATCAGCTTCAGGATTTATTACGCAGCCAGCAAGATTCCTTTAACCAAACCCTTGTGAACAAGGTTGTAAATGTCTATTTTACAGGAAAAGGTCGAAAAGACGGGCAAATTACTGGGCGTAGCCCTTATCTTCAGCCAGTGCATGTTATTGGTGATGAAACACTCATTGGTCAGGAGCGGCCTGTTTATATCTCTCAACAACTCACCAATTCCCTTGGTGGACAAATCAAGGAGCTTGAAAACACTTAATGCGTACAGACACGCCATCCCCCATGCCCCTTTCTGTGCCACTCTCTCCTGACACCCCACCGCCGATCATACTGGTTTTTGAAAATAATCCTTCCCTTGCCCTACTTGTTGGCCAGCACGATCAGCATCTAGCCCTTATTGAGCAATCTCTTGGGGTGCGTCTTTCCTGTCGGGGAAGCCAGATTGTCATTAGAGGAAATGTTGAAAACTCGCACCTCGCCCAACAGGTTTTGGAAAGCCTCTATTCCAACCTTAATGCCGGACAGCCTATTGATGCAGACATCATAGCCTCCACCATTCGTATGGTTGCACCGAAGGCTAAACAAGCCAAACAGAAAGCAAGACCCCTCTCTGAGGGTGAAGAGTCCTCAGATCGGCTTTCATCAGACAATCTTCCGGAAATAAAAACCAAAAAAGGTAATATTCTCCCCCGTTCTCCTGGGCAAGCTCAGTATATGCATCACTTAGCTCACCAGAAAATGGTTTTTGGAGTTGGCCCTGCTGGTACAGGAAAAACATTCCTTGCAGTTGCCCAAGCCGTTGCCATGCTGCATGCTGGACTCGTAGACAGGATCATCCTCTCACGACCTGCCGTTGAAGCAGGCGAACGGTTGGGGTTTTTGCCTGGGGATATGAAAGAAAAGATAGACCCCTATCTTCGTCCCTTATATGATGCTCTTCATATCATGATGCCAGCAGAACAAATTAACAAGCGGATGGTGAGTGGGGAAATTGAAGTGGCTCCCTTAGCTTTTATGCGCGGCAGAACGCTTGCCCATGCCTATGTTATTCTTGATGAGGCTCAGAATACAACATCGGCTCAAATGAAAATGTTTTTAACACGCATGGGAAGTGGCACCCATATGGTTATTACCGGAGACTTAAGCCAGGTTGATCTTCCCGCAGGCACGGTTTCTGGCCTTAAAGATGCTATTGAAACCTTACACAATATCGAAGGTATTGCCACGATGCGCTTTACCTCTGCCGATGTTGTTCGTCATCCCCTCGTAGCCCGTATCGTCGATGCCTATGATAAGAAAAAAACAGGCCACACCCGTAACGTTAAAAAAATATCCCCTTCATAAATGCCCACCCTTCCTTATCTTCCGGCCGCCTACACGGTCAATGGCTATAACATTCTTATCCAGAATAAAAGCTGGCTAAAACCTCTTTCCCGTGCTTCACGCCTTGTTCAGCGCATGACCCAACGAACCGGTGGGAAAGGGAATATCGTTTTTGCCGATGACTATACCCTTCAAAAGCTTAACCATACTTTTCGTAAAAAAAACAAGCCGACTAATGTCCTGACTTTTGAATCGCCTCACCCCTTCATTGGGGGAGATATTGTGCTGTCTTTTGAAACCTTGAAGAAGGAATCTTCTCAACAGCGTAAACCGTTTTTACACCATACTGCCCATATTCTTGTGCATGCCCTTCTTCATCTTCAAGGGTACGACCACCTCTCCGCGGGAGAAGCCCGCATTATGGAAATGCAGGAGATCCTCCTGCTGTCCTACTTAGGAATTCCTAATCCCTGGAAACCACGCCAATTTTACGAAGATAACCCGCGCGCATGACCCTTCCTTCTGAATCCTCCAACCCTCCCTTATCGCTTCTTGCACGATTACGAAATTATTTCATTCATTTTAACGATCGAAATACCGATGGAGGGTTACGTCATTCTATCACCAAGCTTATTCAACAAGCTGACTCAGGCGAGGCAAAGGCTGAATCTTCTACTCCCCTTTCTGAAATGGACCAGCAGGAAAGGGCCCTTCTGGCTAATGTCCTTAAGCTACGCGACATTACTGCCGATGATGTCATGGTTCCCCGCGCCGATATTATTGCCCTTCCACTGGAAACTTCGCTTGATCAGGCTCTAGCTTTTACGCGCCAGGAAAACCACTCACGTATTCCTGTTTACGAAGGAGAGCTAGACAATATTGTGGGAATGCTCCATGTGAAAGACCTAATCGCCTATATTGGAGAGAAGGCCGAATTCCAACTTAAAAGCATATTACGCCAACCCTTAATGATCGCCCCGCAAATTCCCGTTCTCGATCTCTTGCTGCAAATGCGACAAAAGAGGATTCACCTTGCCCTTGTTATTGATGAATATGGAGGGGTTGATGGCTTGGTCACAATTGAAGACCTGGTAGAGACCATTGTGGGTAAAATTGATGATGAACACGATGAGCCTGAAACCCCCATGCTGGTAGAGCGACCCAATAATACGTACGATATTTCGGCTCGGATGCCGCTTTCAGAATTCGAAGACAAATTTGGCCCCATCCTCACCGATGAAGAACGCCATTCTGATATTGATACCGTAGGAGGCTTGGTTTTTAGAATTGCGGAGCATGTTCCTGCCAAAGGTGAGGTTTTAACCCATAAGAGCGGCTTTGTCTTCCGTGTTCTGGATGCAGATGCCAGGCATATCTACCGGGTAAGGCTTAAAACCCCTACCCTCCCAATCCAGCCTGAAAACCAGGAACCTCCTTCTGCTGACCCCGCTCCATAAAAGGGCAAAAGACGCTTTAAACCTTGTAGCATTAAATGACTATGGACTACCAAAACCAACTATGACCAGAACCACTATGATGGCTATGGAACAGGCCCTATTAGGACCCAAAGACAGGCCTGAATAAAATCAAACAAGGGGTCCCGAAAAGAGATGGGTAATCCCATCGGTTCCACTTTCCACCCCTTCTCCGTCCAAAACAAAGTCGTGAGACATTTTTAAGGTCATCTCCTGAGTTGTACCATGAAGGGATTGTATACGGTGCCCTTGATGCATTAAAATCTCGTGGTGGGAGCTCTTCTGGGGATCCTGTTCAGATGTTTCATGAGGCTTTAGACAATGTCAAGCCAGTGGTTGAGGTTCGTTCGCGCCGTGTGGGTGGTGCTACCTATCAGGTTCCTGTTGAGGTTCGTGCAGAGCGCAGGCAGGCATTGGCCATTCGTTGGCTGATAGATGCTTCTCGGAAGCGTGGTGAAAATACCATGCAGGAGCGTCTTTCAAATGAGCTGCTCGATGCGGTAAATAACCGTGGTGCAGCTGTAAAAAAACGTGAAGACACGCATCGTATGGCTGAAGCCAATAAAGCGTTTAGTCATTATCGTTGGTAATTTGGTTATTGAGTATATTAGATTTCTACATGCTATTTTGTCCCAGTGGGCACCAGAACGGAGATATTGAATAATGGCAAAGGCAAAGTTTGAGCGGAATAAACCCGATTTTATGAAATAGAACCGACAGAATAGAACCAGCAGAAAGGAAAGTTCCGTTTTTTATAAGAGGGAATTTTTTCTTAACCAGACAGAAACGTTTCCTCCCCCCATTTTCAAAAATGATTAGCTAAAAAGCTGCTTGGGTTAATAAGAGATACCTTATAATCCCCACGAAAATCCATTTTTTCCTCTCCCTTCCAGGACAAACCCCTTTTCATAAATTTTATGCGAGAGTATGATGAGCATTATTTTTACGGGGAGTGCACAATGTCCATAAACCGCCGCTTGTTTTTAGCTACAACGGGTTTTCTTACAGCCAGCAACATATTTTCACTCTGGCCAGCAGGAGCAAATACCCTTGCCTCTGCTTCCACTCTACCTGAAATTGCTTTCGGCTCCAAAGAGGCCGAGGTTGTTGTTGAGGAATGGTACTCCCTCACATGTATTCACTGTGCAAAATTTTCTAGTGACACTTTTCCCAAAGTTAAATCCCAGCTGATTGACACGGGAAAAATCCGCTATGTTTTCAAGGAATTTCCCCTTGACAAGGTTGCCCTTACTGCTTCTATGGTTGCCCTGAGCTTGCCGGAAAAGCATTATCTCCCCTTTATATCCCTCTTGCTCTCTACCCAGGATAAATGGGTTTTCAAACGTGATGTTAACCCAGAGGAAGAATTAAAACGTATGGCCATACTGGCTGGCATGTCTGGGGAAGAGTTTGATAAGACTATTCATAATACGGCCCTGCAAGAAGCGATATTAAACGAGCAAAACAAGGCCGAAAAAGACTATAAAATTGATAGTACACCATCTTTTCGATTTTTCTCCACCAAAACAAAAAAAACATCTTTTACACGCGGAGAATTAACATATGATGAATTCCTTAAACAGTTTAAATCTGTCCAATAGGTCAATAATAGCTTTTTTCATTTATCAGCCTTAATAGAACCCAATCCTCGCTCCCTTATAGGCCCCTCTCAACTTAGAATGTGAGCATACCCATTAAGGCACACCCCTTCTTTCATGAGGGTGCGATGTGTCTGTTTTCTCCTAACAATTCTTATGCCGCCAGCAATAACCAAACTCCGCCTTACCGGCTTTAAAAGCTTTGCTGATACCGCAACGGTTGATATCCTGCCAGGGTTAACCGGTATTGTGGGACCAAACGGGTGTGGCAAATCAAATATTACCGAAGCCCTGCGCTGGGTTATGGGAGAAAGTTCAGCCCGGTCACTACGTGGTGAGGGGATGGAAGATGTCATTTTCTCTGGTACTTCGGTTCGCAGCTCCAGAAACCTCGCCGAAGTCTCCTTAACGATTGAGCAGGCCACAGGGCTTGCACCTTCGCCTTTTCGAGAGGCGTCAAACCTGGAAATCACTCGTAGAATAGAGCGGAATACGGGAAGCCTTTATACCATCAATGCCCAAACACGCCGTGCACGCGATGTGCAGACCCTGTTTGCAGATATGGCCATTGGTGCACGTTCCTCTGCTATGGTTAGCCAGGGGCGTATTTCTCATCTCGTTAGTGCCAAACCCGAAGAGCGCCGCATTATTCTGGAAGAAGCTGCTGGTATCACCGGCCTCCATGCCAGACGAAAAGAGGCTGAACAAAAATTACAGGCTACCGAAACCAACCTTGAACGCACGACAGACCAACTGAACCAACTTTATACGCAAATTGAATCGTTAACTGAACAATCTGCTCAAGCCAAAATATACCGCACCCTTTCGGAAAATATTCGCAAGACAGAGGCGGCACTTTTTTACCTACAGTTCAGCCAACTTCAAAAATCCTATACCCACACCAAAGAGCAGCTTGAAAAATCGGTAGAACTGTATTCTGATCTTAAAAGAACCCTTGCCCATTCGATTGAAAAAATTCATTCGGATGAAACAGCCTTAAAAAACTGCCAAACCACTATGGAAGCGCAGCGAGAAGAAAGGGAAAAACTTCGCATTCAAATTGAAATGCTCGCCCATGAAGAAAAACAAGCCCAACTTGCCCAAGAAAACCTTAATAGCCAGATCGAACAATTGGCAACATCCCTGGCCGTAGCCGAGAACCACTATAACGATGCCCAGACGACATCTTCCAATCTGCAAAAAGAATATGACGTCTTACGTGATCAACAACATCACCTTCTTCATGACGTTAAACAGCAAGAAGAAGAGGGCCTTGCCCTTCAAACTCAAGGTCATGTTCTTCAAGAGCGCTTAGGACAATGTAGTGCAGCTTTGCAAGAAGGCGAGCAAACACAAAAACATCTCTCTGAAAATCTCCAAGCCACGAAGGAGAAATTAGCCCAGCTTTTGGCGCAAGCCTCTGAGCTGAGTGATGAACGAACCACGCTCCTCTCCAAAATGCCAACACAAGAAGCCCTTTTGGATGCTGAAAAAAAAGTAGCCCTCCTCGCAGAGCAGCAAAAAACCCTCAATACAGAAATTCTTAAAATAGAGACCGAACAGGCCCCTTATGAGCTACGCTTTCAGCAAGCGCAAAAAGAATGGGAGCGCACCCGTCAAGAGCGGTTATCCCTTACAAGCCGCCTTGAAAAAAAACGAGAGCTCTGTGAACAGACTCGTACCCTCCTTGAAACCTTAAAAGAGGAGCAAATCCTCTCAAAACAAAAACTGTCATCCCTCTCTGCACGCAACTCTTTACAAGATCAGATTGAAAGTTCTACAAAAAAGCTGGAAGATATTCGCCAAACTCAGGAGCTTTACCAGCAAGACTATCAACTGACTCTCAAAAAGACAGAAGAACAAAAAAAACACCAACAGGATTTTTATGCTGAACAGCATAACCGGGCTGCTTTATTATCCCATTATGAAAAAACAGTCCAAAACCTTGAGAAGCAGCTGGGCCAACTCAACGCCACTTTGAAAGAATTCCAAAATAGCCTTGAAAACCCCCAAATCTTGGGTCAACTCACGCAAAGACGGCAACAAATAGAAAACCAGTATGACCAATTAAAAAAAGAAAAAGACAAGCATGAGGCTCTGCTGGAGGACACCAAAACAATACTCTCCCAAACCCAAAGTGAGATCTTGACCTACCAGGCTGAAATAGAGCGACTCGAAGCGCAAAAGAAAGGGATTCAAGCTATCTGGCAGCCTGCAGCCGCTGATTTACAGGCCAAAAAGAGCTATCTACTCCTTTCAGAGCATATTCCTGTTCCCGATGGGCTGGAAGCAGCCCTTGCTATAGCCTTACAGCAAGGCCTGGAAGCCGCCTATGATACCACCGACGCCCCGCTTTTCTGGGCAGAACTGCCTCTTTTTTCGGCCCCTCCTTTCCCATCGGCAGAGATTAAGGCCTTTTCCACCCTTTTTACTTTTCCTCCAACCTTGGCGAGAGCTTTTGCCTTTATTGGTCTTATTACGCCTACCACCGATATTTTAACTTGCCTCTCCTCACTTCAGCCAGGCCAAACTCTTGTTTCAAAAGAAGGTGGGTTATGGCGATGGGATGGCCTATGCATCAAGCCCGGCCAGCCTTCAGCGGGAGCTCTTCGGCTAGCCCAACGCCATACGTTAACTGAACTCGAAAAAAAACTTAAACAAACCGCCCAAGCTCTTCACCCCCTGCTCCAAAAGGTAGAAGAGACGACACATGAGCTTGCCTGCCAAACCAGTGCCCTTAAAGCCCTTAAAATCACTATGGCAGACTGTGAACACCAGCTTCTTACTCATAAAACCCAAGAAGAAGCAGCCCTTAATAGGCAAGTTATTGCCCAAACCAAGATCTCTACAACCGAGCAACAATACCACCATATAAGCCAGCAGAAAGCTGATGCCCTCACTGCTTTGGAAGAGGCAAAAAAAGCCTATTCCTCTTATTCTGATCCCCAGAACATTGAAGAGGCCACTCACTATGCCCAATCTGTACAGGATAGTGCACTGGCCACCTTACAGGCTCAGCAAAAAACCCTTCACCTTCACGAGCTCTCCTTGCAAAACATGCGTAATGAATACGCTTCCCTCCAAAAGGATATCACAAGCCTAAAAACTCAGATTGAATCCCAAAACCAGTCGTTCCTCCATAAAAAACACGAGCTTGCTGAGCTGGAGCATGAAGTGGAAGAGATTCATAATCAGCTTGAAAACCTGCCCTCAGACGTCCTTTTAGAACAACAGGCTCTTTCCTACAAAAATCAGCTTCTTGAGAATGATCAGAAAAAAGACCAACTTCTGAAAGCACTCGCTGCAACTAACCAGGACTATACACAGCACAGCACAGCACTTGAGGCTCTTCAACAGCAACTCAATGTCCATAGCAGTCGGCTTTCTACCATTGAGCAGCATTTCCAACCCCTACAGCGCAGTATTGAAGACAACCAAACGCAGATTGCACTTTATGAAGACCGTCTTTCTCAACTGCCTGACCTAACCTTGCTTCGTAAAGAAAAAGACAATGCCCAGCTAGCCTATAACGAACACACCAAGGCCTCCAATGCACACCAGAAGTGTCTTTCTGAAACTCACACCCAACTCCAGATCTGCCACACCCGCCTACCCGTTCTACAAGCAGAAATAGAGCAATGGAAAGAACGGCTTCTGAATGCTGAAACCCAAAAACAACGCCTAACCCACCAAAAGGAGCATTTAGAAAAAGATCGGGACAATGCCTTTCAGCGCCCCACTGACGAGCAGCAGACCTTGGCTACCCTTACCAATGCGTTAGCCAGCATTGAAGACCAGGTTCAAAATAACCAAACGACCTTCCAAAATCTTACCCTGACTCTGCAGGAGAGTATTGCCAGCAAAAATCTTCTGGAACACAAAAAGCAAACGCTGCGAGAAAATATCATCCGCCTCGAAAGCAAGCAGGATCAAATTAAACAGCAGCTCAACGAAATAACAGAAGACCTCCAGCAAAAAAGCCCTGCCCTCTCGGAGGAAGACAAGAAGACACTCTCCCACGAGTCGGAAAATACCCTTAAAAAAAAGCTTTCCCGCCTTACGGAAGACCGTACAGCTCTTGGCCCCGTTAACTTACGGGCCGATATGGAATGCCAATCCATCCAAGAAGAGGCCACTACCCTTCAAAATGACTGTGATGACCTAAGTGCTGCCATTGCCAAGCTCCGCCACTCCCTTTCAGAGCTTAATCAGGAGGGGAGAGATAAGCTAAAAAACACATTTACCCTTATTAACCGTAATTTTCAGGCCCTTTTTACCCGCATGTTTAATGGTGGTAAGGCTTATCTTTCCCTTACCGGTAACCCAGACCCCTTGTTAGCAGGCCTTGAAATTTTTGTACAACCGCCTGGTAAGAAAATGGCCTCGCTTTCTCTTCTTTCAGGTGGTGAACAAGCCCTTACAGCCCTTTCTCTTATCTTTGCCGTTTTTTACTGCACCCCTGCTCCACTCTGCGTTCTCGACGAAGTAGACGCCCCTCTAGACGATGCCAATATTGAACGGTTTTGCACTCTGCTGCGAGATATGGTATCAGAAACAGGAACACGCTTCTTAATTGTAACCCATCACCAACTGACCATGGCCAATATGGACAGGTTATATGGTGTTACCATGCAGGAACGTGGTATCAGCCGTGTGCTTTCCGTTGACTTTGCAAAAGCAATGGCTATTATAGACTGAGCCTAAATAGGATTGATTGATGACTGCATCTTTACCAATTCCCTTGGATAAAAGTAAAATTACCTCAGAAACCCCAGTTTCTTCCACCCAGCCCAGGAAAAACATCCACAGACGTTGCCTTTGGCAAATTGCTGGGAGTGTAAGCCTGCTGGGGGCTTTTACAGCTTTTTTTGTTTATCATGAAGTCTCAGCCAATAGCCTTATGGCAAAGATTCATCATGATTTTATCCTCTGCACCCGGTTTGAGACCTTTGCATTTCAACAAGGGAATGCAGATAATGGGAGCATTGCCAATAGCAATAAAGCCCCAGCAATGGTTAAGTTTAACATTTCTGCACCGGATTCTTCCCTCGATCCCGTAACAGAAAAGAACCAACTTGATACCGCTATTGCATGGGCCCGTCGTTATCGGGACTCTCTGATGATGTTACAAGTTTCCTCGCATGAGAAAATTGCCAGTATCATCAAAACCCTTTCAGCGAATCGCCTTTTGAACAGGGTAGTTATTTCGGCTGATAATATGGAAACAGCTAAAACTGTCTTCAATACCAACGCCAATGCGGTGGTCGCTGTTCCTGTTAAAACATTTCAGGATTTACAAAACTACCGCTCTCTTGCCCGGCATTATACCTTGGCGTTCTATATTCCGAACAATGCCAGTGTTAACCTGTTCCAAATGGCCCATAAGGAAGCTACAGCCATTATAACCGACGTCCCCAACCGGGCCAATAATGCCAGCAAACTGCCGGCTGCGCGGTTTGATAGCAATTTTCTGGCGACAAGGAAAATTAATATTCTGGTAACAGATCCAGACATTACCTTGCCAGAGGCTGTCCTTAAAGGATAAGGCCTTCTTCGGTCTAGAACACTTTGTCTAGACACAAAAACTCGTTCTTTATTGTTTAATCTACTTTTTTATCGTTTATCGGGTTATGGTTTTTTTGCCCGACTATCACTCTTTCGTACGCTGCACACTTTATTGCCAAACCCCTATCATTGCCAGCGCCCCATACGTAAAATTTCTGCCCATTCCTGGCTTGTTACTGGACAGACTGAAAGACGGGACTGGCGGATTAAAGCCATCTGAGCGAGCTTAGGGTTATTCTTGATTTGGGCTAACGTCACAGGCTGTGGCATAGATTTTATCGTTTGAACATCTACGCACACCCAACGACTATCTTCTTCCGCTGTGGGATCAGGATAGGCCGTACGAACAATTTTTACGACCCCTACAATTTCTTTTCCGATATTAGAATGGTAAAAAAAGGCCAGATCACCCACCTTCATCTCTTTAAGATTATTACGGGCCTGATAATTCCTTATTCCTGTCCACGGCTCTATGCCATTCTGAACCTGTTCATCCCAGGAGAAGGCATCGGGCTCTGACTTGATAAGCCAAAAACGCTGTGTGTTCATCACCTTGCCAGTCATTCCACAAATACCTGATCCCGTATCACTGACCGAAATGGCCTAATAATCACACTTTCAAAAAGGTTAATCTGGGCATAAGGGTCCCCTGCTGCAAAACCTTCTGCAGCAGCACGGTCTGGCACGTCAAGTAAAATAAACGTTCCGCAAGCCCTGCCATCATGATCAAGCAAGGGGCCGGCATCCATAATTTTTTCAAGGTAAGTCTTAAGATAGGCAATATGGCGAGAACGGACTGCCATACGGGTTTCAAACGCGCCTGGCCTATCGTAACAAGTTATTATAAAAAGCATATAACCCCCTTTCCATAACATTTACCATGTTGATAACGTATAGGAAATTTATCTGTTACAGAATAATAAAAAAGACGTCTTACAAAACAAAAGCAGTAAAACCTCTGTTATTTCCGTAAAAAAAATCATAACTGGTATTTTTATTTTCTATTTTTCTTAAACAGAACTATTTATCCTTGCTCCACTTACAATACAAAAATATAAAGACAGTAAGTTTTAATAAGCAGGATCGGCACCTTTCCTACCCAAAGGCTTATGGGCAAACCATACCCCAGAAACTTTACTGCTGAGGATATTTCATGTCAGCCCTTTCTTCTATACCTGAACCAATAAAACGCAAAAAAGGGTTTTTACGTTTCGCCCACCCGACGGAATTTCTCAACCTCTCTCAAAAACTCCAGCTCTGGATCACATTGGGAGCGCTTATCCTTATAGTCTATGGTATGGGCTGGGCTCTTTTTTTCTCACCAGCCGACTGGCAACAAGGCGATAGTGTGCGAATCATGTATATCCATGTCCCCATGGCCTGGCTCGCCTCAATGGGCTATGTGGCCATAGCTGTATGTTCTTGTCTTTCTTTGGTTTGGCGCCACCCCTTAGCAGACCTTGCAGCAAAAGAAATGAGCCCTGTAGGGGCCATTGCTGCAGGATTATGCCTAATCAGTGGGTCTTTATGGGGAAAACCCATGTGGGGAACATGGTGGGTATGGGATGCCCGGCTAACTTCCATGTTAATTCTGTTTTTTCTTTACCTGGGCCATATCGTGCTTATGAACGCATTTGATAATCCCCAAAAAAGCTACCGTTCTGCTGCCATCTTGGCTCTTATTGGTGTTATTGACCTCCCCATTATTAAATTCAGTGTCCAATGGTGGAATACTCTTCACCAACCCAACAGCATAACCCTGACCGGTAGCCCCACCATGTCTTACACCATGTTGTGGCCCCTGCTGATATGTTTTTTGGGCTTTAGCTTGGGTTTTGTTGCCCTGATCATGGCCCGGGTACATGCTGCCATTTTAGAGCACCGGATTAAAACCCAAATCCTTAACTATACTTTGCAGCATACCCAGCAAAATCATATAGGGTGATAGTATGACCCATCTTCCTTATCTTTTCGCAAGTTACGGGCTCACCTTATGCGCTATTGTTTATCTCTCTTTGCAGGCTTATTTCAGAATCAGGAAAGATAAAAGACAGCTTGAAAAACTTAAAAACCTCCCCCATACTGACAGGCATCCCTCATGACCCGGAAAATGAAACGGCTGTGGATCTTGATAGTTTGTGCCTTCGGCATTGGCACCGCTACCGCCTTAACCCTTACAGCCTTTTCTTCCAGCATCATCTATTTCATGACACCTTCCCAAGTTAAAAACGCTCCTCCTTCAGATAGAATCATTAAACTGGGTGGCATGGTTGTAGCGGGGAGCCTCCATGTGGAAACCCACAATACGACACCCGTAGCAACATTTGAAATAACTGATGGGCAAGACAGCATACCTGTTCATTTTACGGGTGTCCTTCCCGACCTTTTCCGAGAAGGCCAAAGTGCTGTAGCCATTGGAACTTTGACAGGAAAAGTCTTTACTGCAAGCGAAGTCTTAGCCAAGCATGACGAAACCTATATGCCCAAGGATGTCGCCGATGCCTTACAAAAAGCTGGAAAATGGGACCCACGCTTTGGCCCCCCACCCGATGCAAAAAGCTGGAACAGCATGACCCTATCAGAGATCAAAAAACAGGATCATCCTCTTAACCCCCAACAAATGCTATCACCACCCCCCCTCTCCACACTCAAATCTACGCCATGATGAGCCCTGAACTAGGCCATTTTGCCTTAGCGCTTGCCTTTTGTTTCTCTCTCATTCAAGCTATAAGCGGATTATGGGGGGGACAAAAAAACAATGCCCTTCTTTTATATTTTACCCCAAGCATGGCTATAGGCCAAGCCATTGCCCTGGCCTACGCATTGGGATGCCTGATTTATGCAGCAATTACAGATGATTTTTCTGTTCTCAACATTGCAACAAACAGTGCCCATAATAAACCCCTTTTTTATAAAGTTACCGGCGTTTGGGGAAACCATGAAGGATCGATCCTCCTATGGTGTTTTATTTTGGCTTTATGTGGATGGTGTGTCGCCCTGTTTGGTAAAAACCTGCCGCTTCTGCTGCGCGCTCGCGTTATCGCGATATTAGGTGCTGTCTCATCAGGGTTTTTGTTATTCTCCATTACCACTTCCAACCCTTTTGCCCGCCTTTGGCCAGCTCCCATGAATGGCCAGGGGATGAACCCACTCCTGCAGGATCCAGGGCTGGCTATCCACCCTCCTATTCTCTATGCCGGGTATGTGGGGTTTTCCATTCCCTTTGCCTTCGCCATCGCTACCCTCATTGAGGGAAAAACAGATGCTGCCTGGGGAAGATGGGTAAGGCCCTGGGCTGTTGGCGCGTGGGTTTTTATGACTGGCGGAATTGCTTTAGGGTCCTGGTGGTCTTATTACGTACTCGGCTGGGGGGGATATTGGTTTTGGGATCCTGTTGAAAATGCCTCTCTTCTGCCATGGCTAACGGGAACAGCCCTTGTTCACTCCGCTATTGTCGTAGAAAAACGTGAAGCCCTTAAAATATGGACTATCCTGCTAGCGATCATCACCTTCTCCCTCTCCCTTTCGGGAACATTTCTGGTACGCTCTGGTATTCTTAACTCTGTGCATAGTTTTGCCAATGATCCTTCACGGGGTGTATTTATTCTTGCCTTACTGGGGTTTTATTGTGGGGGGGCACTTGCATTATTTGCCTGGCGAGCCCCTACCCTTACTGCCGGCGGTATTTTTAAACCCCTTTCCCGGGAAGGCAGCCTGGTAGCGAATAATGTGCTATTATGCTGCATAACTACTATTGTACTAACGGGTACGATGTATCCCCCCTTTATGGCCTTATTATTCGACCAGAGCATTTCTGTAGGCAAACCCTTTTTTGATTCTACGGCTATTCCCTTTTCCGGCCCGCTCTTTCTGATCATGGGGATTGCGCCTTTCCTTACATGGAAAAGTGCCTCTCTCAAGAAAACGTTAAAAAAAACAACCATAGCCCTGGTGATAAGCCTTTGTGGCATGGTTTTTATCTTTATAAAAACCTGGTCGCCCCTTTACTCTTTTCTCTGTGGCTGCGCACTCTGGACTATTATGGCCAGCTTTTTTCTGCTTATTTCAAAGCTGCGGGTGTCTTCTTCCTCTCTTCTCCAAATAGGGCATAGGCTTAAAACGCAGCCACGCTCTGTTTGGGCTGTGTGTTTTGCCCATGCAGGGGCAGGAATAGTAGCATTAGGGATTGCTGGAATGGCCATGGCAGAACGCAAAATTGTGGATGTTCCCTTGGGAACTTCGGTCTCCCTTCATGGATATCACTGGATCCTATCAGATGTTCAAACACAAAAAAGAGAAAATTTTGAGGAAATTATTGCCACCATTCTGGTAACCTCCCCAGACAATAGTATTGTCACTGTCTTACACCCTTCCAAACGCCTTTTCAGCCTTAATCATCAAATGACAACCAATGTTGCCATCCATACCAACTTATGGGCAGACCTCTACGCAGTTTTGGGAGATATACACACTTTAAACAATACAACCTCTTACGTTTTGCGCTTGCATTATAATTTTCTTGCCCCGTGGATATGGATTGGGGCTGCCATGATGGCACTAGGGGGGGTATTTTCACTCTCAGACCGAAAACTGCGCATAGGCCTACCCCAAAAAAATACCAAACCCCTCGCTACTCAGCCACTGGGAGATCATTATGGCCACTAACCCCACAATAACTCGTAGAAGGCTTCTGCTTGGGCTCCCCTTTGCTGCCGCTGCTACTGTTGGGGTTGGCTTTTCGGTGATGTTATACCGCATGCACGCCGGCTCTTTCGATCCGCATAATATCCGTATCCCGGTTCTTAACAAACCCGTGCCAGAATTTTCCTTTGCTGCTTTACGAGGGATAGGAAAGGGTTTTTCAAACCAGGACCTCTACCATATAACACAGCCAGTCTTGGTTAATTTTTTTGCCTCATGGTGTATTCCCTGTATTACAGAAAACCCAGCTCTTATGGCCTTGAAAGCCCATCTTCCCATATGGGGAGTGGCCTATAAAGACCAGCCAGACAATACCCGTAATTTCCTAAACCATCATGGTAACCCTTATACCCGTATAGCAAGCGACCTAGAGGGGATATCTTCCTTAAATTGGGGACTGTCAGGCGTGCCTGAAAGTTTTTTAATCCTGCCTGGAGGAATTATTAACTGGCATATGGCCCTCCCCCTTACAGACAAGATCATCCACACCACCTTGCTGCCCCTTTTGACTCAGCTGACCACAAAACCATGAAAAGCTTTTCACTATTCCTAGATCTGTCATTTCTCCTGGGCCTGTCATTTCGCGTTCCTGGTTTTTTGGCGAGGTTTTTTTTCAAGCCTATTGGAGCAGTAGGCCTCATCACTCTTCTTTTTTTATTTCCTCTTCATACTCTTTACGCCATTGATTCACCTTCAGAACTTCTTGCCAATGTCGATCAGGAAAAAAGGGCTGAAAAACTTGGTTCACAACTACGATGCCTCGTCTGTCAAAATGAAAGTATTGAAGATAGTAATGCTGAACTGGCCAAAGATCTAAGGCATGTTATTCGTGAGCATATCACCATGGGGGAAAGTGATCCCCAAATTATGCAATGGATGGTAAAACGCTATGGCACTTTTATCCAGCTTTCACCTCCCTTTAATCTTGGTACAACCTTATTATGGGTGATGCCTTTTCTCAGTGTTATAGTAGGCGGAGGCCTCTGTTTTTATTTCTATCGAAAAAGTCATAAAAATTCTCTCTCCTTACCTTTAACCCCGAAAGAGAAAGATATTTTAGCGAAAATTATCCAACAGGATGGCTCTCAAGAATGAACTGGTTTTACTGTGCCCTTCTCGGCCTTGCTGCACTCAGCCCCGCCTTGTGGTTTTTGGCCTCTATTTCTCTACGAAAAACTGCACCCCTTATCCTCAATGACAGTGCACCAAAAGCTATAAATTTTTATACGGCACAGCTTGAGGAAATTAAAATACAGCTCCAAAATGATGAGATTACTCCAGAACAGTATAAAAATGCCCAGCTTGAAATTCAACGAAGGCTTCTCCAGCAGGCTCATACCCAACCACCTTTGAAATCGCAAAAGGGCTCTCTTTTAGGCTGCTTTATTATAGCCGGGCTTATCCCCATAGCCAGCCTTATGCTGTATGCTGTCAATGGTACTCCCTCTTTGCCGGCATTCCCCTTAAGTGAGCAAATAAAGAAACAAGAGAGTGAAAACCATAAAGCAGAACAGCTGATAGCAGTGCTGAAGGAAAAGTTGAACGCTATACCGGCTGGAAGTGAAAAGGCCTTTCCTGTTCTTGTCCTGCTCGGGCAAGCTGAATTAAAGACAGGCCACCTTAAGGAGGCAGCCACAACCCTGACAAACGCCTTATCCCTTCATTTTGATCCTTTGCTTGCTGCTATTACAGCAGAAACCATAACCCAGGAAAACGGCCACGTGACCCCTTACGCGGTTGAGCTTTTCAAAAAAGCTTTAAAAGCTGCCCCAGACAATGCTCCCTGGAAAGAACAGGCTCAGCGGAGAATTAACCAAATCGGGCAATAGTAATATTTGAGGCATATTTTTACAAAATTTTATGGTTAAGAGACCGATTATAGAAAATTCTTTAAGAATGTTATTCTTTAAGAAAAGGCCTTTTGCTAAGAGGCCCCCATATTTTACAGGATAGTTTTGTAAACTCGATTAAAAAACGTTATGCTTTAACTGCATAACACGTCCAATCGGGCTTTTTCTATCGTTCTATGGGCGTAAGCACCCAACCTATTAACATTTTCATGTCTTCATCAACTCTGGCCAATAGTGTCTTTCTTGCCTCCCAAAAAAAGTTATGGAGCTTCAAAAATTAAAGCCTCACTAAAAACCACAGAGTTCTCCACCGTAACCGTACCTGCCAAAGCCCTTCAAGAAGCTCAAACCAACATTGCATGAGCCGTTGCTTCGTTAGAGTATTTGAGCCTAACAAATGAAAGCTGCCTTCATACAAAGGCAGCTTTGCATCTTTATTTGGATTACGCCGTAAAGTAATCCTTAATAAAAAAACCATAACCCCGAAAACTACATGGCTTCAGCAAAAATCTCCACGATTTGGGCATGGGTAGGCTGAACTGGGTTCGTGATGGCACAAGCATCTTTCATAGCATTTTCAGCCAAAACTTTAAAATCTGTTTCCTTCACATGCAGTTCCTTTAAGCCATTCGGAATACCCAACTCTTTGGCAAGCGTTTTCATAGCCTGAACAGCGCCTTCGGCCGACTTTTCCTTTGCTCCCAGTAGCTCAGCAACATGGGCAAGACGGTCCTTGGCATGCTTGGAATGAAGCATGTTGAATTTCTCAACATGGGGGAGAAGCACCGCATTACAGACACCATGAGGCAGATTATAAAACCCGCCAAGCTGATGGGCCATGGCATGCACATACCCTAAAGACGCATTATTAAATGCCATCCCTGCGAGGAATTGGGCATAGGCCATCTGGTCACGCGCTTCCATATCTTTGCCATCTTTAACGGCACGAGGAAGATATTGGCCAATAATCTCAATACCTTTTACAGCACACGCATCTGTAATAGGGGTTGCTGCGGTAGAGACATAGGCTTCAACACAGTGGGTTAGGGCATCCATACCCGTGGCTGCCGTTAATGAGGGGGGCATGCCTACCATTGTTTCTGGATCATTCACAGAGATGATCGGGGTTGTATGTTTATCCACAATGGCCATTTTTACATGACGCTTTTCATCTGTGATAATACAGAACCGTGTCATTTCACTAGCTGTACCAGCTGTGGTATTCACAGCAATCAGTGGTAATTGCGGTTTGGCTGCCTTATCAAGCCCTTCATAATCACTAATCTGGCCACCATTGGTAGCAACAAGAGCAATACCCTTTGCACAATCATGAGAGGAGCCACCACCAATGGAAATTATGGCGTCACACCCATGTTCTTTTACCTGCTTCAAGCCCGCATTAACATTATTTACAGTAGGGTTAGGTTGTACCCCATCATATAAATGATTTTTAATACCTTCTGCCGATAGTTGCTTGGCAATCTTTTCAGGAAGACCGGTTTTAACCATCCCCTGATCTGTCACCAGCAAGATATTATGAAGGCCCGTTTTTTTTATTTGGAGGATAGCTTCTTTTAAGCTCCCTTCCCCCATAAGATTAAAAGACGGAATGAAAAAAGCTGTTACTGCCATAATTAAGTAACCCCATGATGTAAATGATAAATATTACACTTTATCCTTCCGTTACCATATCAAGGATGCTCCGTTTATTACAGTAGCAAAACGCATAGCTGATCTCAGCTTTATTCACGACTGGGTAAAAGAAGGTTGTTCGTATTATATTTTGTAAAGTCTTAATAATTAACGTAGAAGCGTATAGTAATCGTATAGTAATTAATAAAAAAACTTATAGTAAAACGCAGTTTAACGAGTGGCCTTTTCTAATACTCCAAAGGGAACTTTTTGCTTCTGTTTTTTTGGCCTAACCTCACAAGAGACGAGATAAACTCCCAGAAAAAATACCAGGTTGGAAAGGGCGTTAAACCAAGCCACCAAAAACAGGAGAGAGGGAACCGATAAAGACTGCCAGACAGACAAGATAATAAACAAAAACGAAAAGGGACGAATGCCTTTTAACATTTCCCGAAAAGGATTCATAAATCCCTGTCTGATAAGGCCACGCATTCTTACCAAGCCAACATAAAAAGCAACCCAGTAAAACCACACAATAATATTGAAGATCACACCGCCAAAGTTCCCTAACATAAGGGCAACCATAGCAATGAGAGAGGCCGCTGAAAAAACAAGCGCCCCTAACTGGAAATTCATGCCCACATCAATAGCCGAAGGGCGTTCAGGCAGCCAATCCGCTATGGGCTGAAATAAACGATCCAGCACCCAGAAATCTATTTTCGAGATGAAATCTGAAAGTGACATAAGCAATAAAGTGTCATTATATCCAGGTATGAATCTTCTTGGCAGAAGCAATCTTTAACTCTTGTAAAAACCCTCTTCTGCCTTTCACCCTTCATAAGGTGATTACTTTACAATCTTATCACAAAAAAAGGCATACAGCAATTGGAAAAGACGGCTGAGAAAACCCTCCAACTTCCAACATACCTTTTGGAAACAGTTTATTGGAAACAGTTTATTGGAAACAGTTTATTGGTTATTACAGCGCAAACAAGAGGCCATTAACCATGGGAATATCAAGCACAGAAACATTGAGCTTTTCTTTCATCCTGATCTGGCAAATGCCGATCTGACAAATGAAAGATAAAAACTCCCAAAATGAGGGCTTATTCTAGACTGATATTTCCTAGATTGATATTTTCTAGGCTGACATTTTTTCTTGCCCTGTCTGGTGGTTGCCCTCAGAGCAAGCACACCTCTGTTCTTGGCAACAACCCGACCCTTCCCCTGTAGAGAGGGTGCCCCTTATATAGTTGGCCATAGTTCGTACACACTGCCCACACTGAACCTTTCCCCCACAGGATGCATAGATATCCTTTGGTTTTTTGGCCCCAGCCTGGATGGCCGTATCAATATCCTTATCAGTAATGGTGTTACATGAGCAAATATACATAACATAACCCATAATGGACGAAACAATTTTGCCACTATGCTTCAAATGATAATAATTATCAATATTATTCTTCAATCCTTATCAGCCTTTTTGCTGAGCTTGTTAAGAATGAGAACAAGTTTTGATAGATAACCCATTGATATACAAAGTGATTTTCATTCTCAATTCGAAAAAAAATATTTTAAAAAACTATTGCATCTCAACCAAAAATCTATCATGTCATAGTAATATTAAATCTTTTGTTTTGGAGCTATCACATGATCATCGACCTCAAAGTTGTAGAATATCTTAACCTACAGCTTACTAATGAGCTTACAGCGATTAATCAGTATTTTCTGCATGCCCGCACATTACGCCACTGGGGCGTAACCAAACTGGGAGAGTTTGAATACAAAGAATCCATCGAGGAAATGCACCATGCTGATTGGCTGATAGAGCGCATCCTGTTTTTAGAGGGTCTGCCTAATGTGCAACGCCTCAACCAGATTCGAATCGGGCAAACCGTTGAAGAAATTCTCCAATGTGACCTAGATCTGGAAAAAGATGCCATTACCCTTCTTCGTGAGGCGATTGCCTATTGCGAATCGGTTAAGGATTTTGTCTCAAGAGATATCCTGCTGAAAATCCTTGAAAATGAAGAGCATCATGTAGATTTTGTTGAGCGCCAGCAAGATTTGATCAAACTTGTCGGTATTGAACGCTACATCACCCTCAATTCTGCTGAGGCACCAAAGCAGGAATAGGTCTTACTGCCCTCCCATCAACATACCCAAGGCCAGCATTCTGTTGGCCTATTTTTATGCCCCCTATTTTCTATACACGGTAGTCTTCTTTTCTACACACAGTGCTTTTCTACAGATGGTGGCCCTTGAAATTTTTTGGCGGCTTTCCTCCTCCCTTCAATATTCCCATAAGCTGGGTTTATGAATTTATTCTGATATAACCCATCTGGCATAACCCAGTAAAAACCGTTACCTTAAACAAGGCAGCAATTTCTATGTGGCCTGGTTAACAGTTTGCTGTCTGGCTATTTCTTAAAACACCCCAGTTCTGGATATGTCACAATAATGAAACAGTCTCTTCTGTCCTCCAGTTTTGCTTTAAGCATTCTTTTATCGTCCCCGCTTTATGCCAAAACTCCCCATACCCTTCCTCCCTCTCCTTCAGAAAGCCTTTCTTCAACGGCCTCTTCCGTTACCCGTGCCACACTTAAAAACGGGTTACGCGTTGTTATTATTCCCAACAATTTAGCGCCTGTTGTCACAACCGAGGTCAACTACCTTGTGGGCTCTACAGAAACCGCTCCAGATTTTCCCGGAACAGCCCATGCCTTAGAACACATGATGTTTCGGGGAAGTGAAGGCTTGGATAAAGACCAGCTTGCAGCTATTGGAGCCCAGATAGGCGGGAGTTATAACGCCTTTACCACCGAGACTGTAACCCAATATTTCTATACGGCTCCCGCTGAAGATCTCGACGTTATGCTTCGTATAGAAGCCATGAGAATGGGAAAACTAAGCCTTAATGCCAAAGATTGGGAAAAAGAAAAAGGTGCTATTGAACAAGAAGTCTCTCGTGATCTTTCAAGCCCAATTTACAAATATATTTCCCAGCTCCAAAATATCCTTTTTCAAGGCACCCCCTACGCTCATGATCCTTTGGGCACGCGTCCCTCTTTTGAGAAAACAGATGTTGCCCGGCTTAAGAGTTTTTACGATAAATGGTATGCTCCTAACAATGCTATCCTCGTTATAGCAGGCAATGTCGACCCGCAAAAAACACTCGAAAATGTTAAACAGCATTTTGACTCTATTCCTTCCAAAAAACTCCCCACCCCCAATACCGTGGCCCTTACGCCTCTAAAAGCCCAAACGTTGAACCTCCCGACTGATTTACCCGTAGGGATCATCAGTATTGCTTTTAGAATGCCTGGCCAACACGGTAAAGATTTTGCCACTGCCAACCTCTTAGCCGATATCCTCAACAGTAAACGCGGGAAACTCTATGAGCTTGTCCCCCAAGGAAAGGCCTTGTTCTCTGAGTTTGACTATATTCCCAAAGGAAGGGTAGGTTTTGGCCTGGCCGTAGTAGGCTTTCCAAAAGGGCAAGACCCAAAAGGCCTTCATGAAGAGCTCAAATCCATTCTACAGGATATCCAGAAAAATGGGGTGCCCAAAGAGTTACTGGAAGCCTCACGCCAACGCGAGCTGGCACAAATGGCTTTTCAAAGCAATAGCATCAGCGGACTAGCCAGTACTTGGTCTGAGGCCCTAGCCTTTCAAGGGCTCAACTCTCCTGCAGATATGGAAGCGGCTTATAAATCGGTTACCTTGCAAGATGTTAATGCCATGGCCAAAACTATTTTGGCCCCTGAAGAGAGCATTACGGCTTTCCTCACACCACAAGAATCGGGCAAGCCCATTGCCCAAAAAGGGTTTGGTGGAGCAGAATCTTTTGCTTCAGTGCCCGATAAGCCTGTAAAACTTCCACAATGGGCAGAGAAAGCCTTAAACACCCTTTCTATTCCCCCTAAATCCCCGCTCCCAGTGGATATTACCCTTGAAAATGGTTTGCGCCTGATTGTACAGACTGTTCATATTAGCCCTACCATAAGCTTGTTCGGAAATGTTCGCCATGAATCCTCCCTTCAGGAGCCTAAAGGCCAAGAAGGCATTTCTGATATCACGAGCGAACTGTTTAGTTACGGAACAACAACCCTTGACAGATTAAGCTTTCAAAAAGCCCTGGACGATATTGCAGCTGATGAAAACGCTGGATTCAGCTTTTCTCTTAGCACCCTTACACCCCAATTTGAAAAAGGGCTCAAGCTTCTGAGTGATAACCAGTTGCGGCCAGCCTTCCCAGAAAAAGCTTTTATGGTGGTGCGCCAACAGCAAGCCCAGGCACAGATAGGACTACTGAAATCCCCAGGATATTTGTTCAGAAGGGCTGTGTTAAAAGCCCTTAACCCCCCAAACGACCCCACCTTAAGGGAAGCCACACCAGACCAGATGATGAAAATATCTCTGGAGGATGTCAAAAAATTCTATCATGATTCTTTTAGACCCGACCTTACTACTATTGTCATCGTGGGGAACATTACTCCCCAGCACGCAAAAAAACTGATAGCAGACAATTTTGGACAGTGGAAAAATATTGGCCCTAAACCCATTGTAGACCTTCCTACTCGCCCTGATAATAAAACCTCGCATGCAGTGGTTCCAGATAATGCCAACGTGCAGGATACTGTTATTTTAGCCACGACAACTGGGGTTTTACCCACCTCAACTGATCACTACTACCTTAATCTTGCCAATGAGATTCTTGGGGGTGGGTTTTCTTCTCGTCTCTATAAAGATTTGCGGGTAAAAACAGGATATGTGTATACGGTCAGCAGTCAGTTTGGCTGGTCTCGTACCCGCAGCGGCTATGCTGTAACTTATGGTGCAGACCCCGATAAAGTCAGTAAAGCCAGCACACTTGTCGTAAAAAACATCAAAGAGTTACAGTCTTCTCCCGTCAGCAATGAAGAACTGACCCTCGCTAAAGCTTCTCTCCTAAGAAGAATTCCGCTTGATCGTGCTTCAGTTGATTCCATCGGCCGCTCCTACCTTGCTTTGGTCAATCTTAACCTCCCTTTGGACAATGACAACAGGGCCGCACAATATTACTTTAAAGCCACTCAACAAGACATTCAAAATACTTTCAAGAAATGGATTCGTCCTGATGATATCGCTCAAATTGTAAAAGGGCCCACTCCCAAATAAATGGCGTGCTGACAATAAAATAAGAGCCGCTCTTTTTTATAAGAGCAGCTCTTATTTTAAAAATTCCTCAAAACTTTTGCAGATTCCGTTATAGAAATTCTCCCACAGAGAAAAACTTCTCCCGTAGAAAAGCTCCCCCTAGAGAAATTGTACTTCTTTTGCTCCTTGCCATTAGATACCCCGCTCTTTTAGGGAAACCCCTATAGGAGGAGGAGACAAAGAGAAAAACACTCCCCTTCTGTGAACAGGAAGTCTTTTGACTAAATTTTCTGAAGGCTACTCCTACTAACAGAATTTTGCGCGTATTTTACCTTTTTATGAGAATTTTCTTTTATAGCCTTATCAAAAAAGCTCTCTTTAATAAGCTACACCCTTCTCCATAACCAACCAACGCGCAAAAATATCTTTGTAGACCCCTGAATCGATCTCCTCTTTTGCTTCTGGATGGGTATGATAATAATCTTGTAAATTTACGCTTTCACAAGGCTGGCGTAGCTCTTTGGCACCCCAACGCAAAAAATGTTCATAACCATTACGAATAACCCCAGAATGGATAAAGGTTACGATATCAGGATTATGCTGGAGATAGAACCCCTCATCAAACCACTCTAACGGTGAATAGTGCATGGGTTCACTATTTTCCAGATAATGCTGTAAGGCGGTATCATAATGTTTATGAGCTATCGCCTCTTTCACTTCGGGATAGTGTTTTTCATACCATTCAGGATCGAAATAAACAGAGGGTCGGATATGACGCAATTTTTCTACGGGTAAGGCTCGATACGTTGTATAGGGCCCACGTTCGGAAAGAGGAATCTCCTGCTTTTGTAAATTTTTTTCCAGTGAGCGACTATCATAAAGATAGTGGCACCGACGATTTTCACGATCTCCGTATAGAATAAAATGTTCATACCCGTTTGAAAGAGCGGCATTCTCTAAAACATCTTTCGTAAGGTCGGTATTTTCTGCCAAATAATAGTCTTCATAAAAGAGGGGTGTTGGAGAGTGATTTTCCTCATAACCTTTAAGGCAATAATAAATAAAGCCAGACTTATAATCGCTCTCTAAGACCTTCTTATAAATATCGGGATATTTCTTAGCATACCAGACCTCATCAAAATAAGGATTAGGAGAATGCCCAAGCCCACTTCCTATCTCCCGATAAAACTCTTCGACACAGGTCATATCAAACATCTGCATCCGTTCTTTAACCAAAGGATAAGTACGCATATACCATTCTTCATCAAACTTTTCCCACACTGGTACCCATTCCTTATGAGCCTGTCTCTCATAAAACTCATAAAAATATTTCTGAGTTTCCAAAGGAATATCTCTGTGAGTAATATCCATTATACGATAATTATTAACCTCAACACTCCAGTTAAGAAAAGCACAGCCAGCAAGCGAATCAGCAGGGTTATAAGCCATTAAAACCAAATGGTAACGGCCTGCCTCCTTTACAGAAAAATCGTGAGAGCTGATAATTTTTTCAAACGCTATACCTGTTGGAGAGTTGGGATAGATCTCCTTAACGTCACTTCTTGGAATAGGGTATAAAGGCACAATAACTGGCTTTCTACGATTATTTTCCTCTAGAAATGCCAAATACAAGTTTCTTTCAGATGTGGTATTTTCAACAAACCCCCACCCACGTAACGAAAAACTCTTTTGTTCTTCTGCACGGTTCAGTTGTATATCCTGATAAGATGGCGTTACGTCATCCATTCCTGTAATATAATCTATATAAAACAAAAGGTTAGAAAACTTCATTACCATTTCTTCCGATTTTTATTGCCACCATTCAGTGATCTTTAATTTTATAACCCTAATAAACTACAAAAACAGACCCTATTGATAACAACTCAACGCGATAAAGTAAAATAATATGCAATTCAAAATATAATACTTTCCCAATGATCTCACAATTCTCTTTGTTCATATAAAAATAGCGCCTATCAAGGCGCTATTTTTAATAGTTCTTAAAATATGAATTTCAGCTTTTTGGTAGAAGCTAAAATCAGCCTTCTGTATTACGTTTACGAATAGCGGCTCCAAGGATATCCCCTAAAGATGCTCCACTATCTGAAGAACCATAATCAGAAATAGCCTGCTTATCTTCTTCAACCTCACGGCCTTTAATGGTTAAGGCCAGCTTACGAGAGGCACGATCAACAGAGATAACTTTTGCATCCACCTTTTCACCCTCGGCGAAGCGCTCTGGACGCTGATCTGCCTTATCTCTGGCAAGCTCTGTCCTACGAATGAAACCGGTTAAAGTGTCATCAACTTTCACTTCAATACCGTTACTCTGCACAGCCGTCACAATACAGGTTACAACATCCCCTTTATTAACACGGGAGAGAACTTCGGCTGCTGGATCTTCCTGCAATTGTTTGATGCCAAGAGAAATACGTTCTTTCTCCACATCCACATCGAGCACTTTTGCCTTAACAACCTGACCTTTTTCGTAATGCTTAATGGCTTCTTCACCACTTTCATCCCATGAAAGATCAGACATATGAACCATACCGTCAATATCCTGAGAGAGACCTATAAACAAGCCAAACTCGGTAATATTGCGGATTTCGCCTTCAACGATAGAGCCCACCTTATGCTCTTCACTGAATTGCTCCCAAGGGTTACGCTGAACTTGTTTTAGCCCAAGGGAAATACGGCGCTTGGCACTGTCAACATCCAACACCATAACCTCAACCTCTTGCGAGGTAGAAGCGATTTTGCCAGGATGAACATTTTTCTTTGTCCAAGACATTTCTGAGACATGCACCAGCCCCTCAACGCCAGGTTCTAGCTCTACAAAGGCACCATAATCCGTAATGTTGGTTACGCGGCCGACAAAGCGTGATTCGGGTGGATATTTTGTCGCGATATTCTCCCATGGATCAGCCTCAAGCTGTTTCATACCCAAAGAGATGCGTTGAGTTTCAGAATTAAACCGGATAACCTGAACACGAACAGACTGGCCAATATGCAAGGCTTCAGCCGGATGGGTAATACGCCGCCAGGCAATATCGGTGACATGCAATAGTCCATCAACCCCACCCAGATCAACGAAGGCACCATAATCGGTGATGTTTTTAACAACACCATCCAAAATCATACCTTCTTGCAGACCCTGGATAAGCTCGCTACGTTGCTCAGCCCGTGTTTCTTCTAAAACGGCACGACGAGAGACGACAATATTACCTCTCGCACGATCCATCTTTAAAATCTGAAAAGGTTGTGTCACACCCATTAACGGGCCAACATCTCTTACTGGGCGAACATCGACCTGTGAGCCAGGAAGAAACGCCATGGCGCCACCCAAATCAACTGTAAACCCACCCTTAACACGACCATATATGGCCCCATTCACGCGCTGATTAGCCTCGAATGCCTTTTCAAGGGTTGTCCACGCCTCTTCACGACGGGCTTTTTCACGTGAAAGAACGATAGAACCGTCTTTATCTTCGTAACGCTCTACATAGAGTTCAATAACATCGCCAGGCTTAACGTCTGGCTTTACGCCTGGTGGGGCAAATTCTTTAAGGGAAACACGCCCCTCACTTTTAAGACCCACATCAACAATAGCATATTCGTCTGTAAGGCGTAAAACCTTACCTGTAACAACAGAACCTTCAAAACCGGCATCGGTACCTAGGGTTTCGTCAAGAAGCGTTGCAAAATCTTCACCGCCAAAATGGTCGGTAGGGGTTTGGGTTGTGGCTGAAGCCATGGAATTACCTATTTAATCCTGTTACTGTCTTTCGTAAAGCAACCAATCCCTCTTGAATATTTTAGGGTTGTAGTTACTCTCATAATGACCTTGTCTTGCGCGTTACTGCCATAGTTACAGTAAAACGACTTGCTGTGTGCCTTAACGCACTCCAGCCCGTTAAACTCTTCACTTTCTGCCTTGAAATTTCGGGCAGTTCTTTTTTATCAAGTGTCACCAAGTGACAGGCTTGTCAATCTTTTTTGTTCGATCAGCAATCAATAATGCGAAAGATAAATGGTTTGTGAATACCTTCTCACCTTTGCCGAACCTATTTAATTTTCAAAACCCCCAAAAAGTTCCCTTATCCCCCCATAACAAAAGGAGGAAATAAGGAGTCTCTCTGTTAAGGATCTTGTTGAAGATGAGATGTAATAATCGCCATGGCTTTTTGAAATACTTGTTCGGGGGTAAGGTCGTCTGTCTCGATAGTCTGGGCATCATCAGCCTTGCGGAGCGGAGAGTTCGTGCGATTCCTATCATAAGAATCTCTCTCTTCAATCTCACGCAGAAGGTGTAGGATACCTGCCTTCTCTTGAGGATCTCCCAACTGGCCCCCATTTTGTAACCAACGCCGACGAGCCCGGGTTTGTGCAGAAGCTGTGATATAAAGTTTAACGTCCGCGTTTGGGCAAATCATCGTTCCAATATCCCGGCCATCCAGCACCCCGCCCCGTTCTTGGGCGAATTTCTGTTGAAAACCCATAAGGGCCTGGCGAACCAAAGGCTGGGCAGCCACCAAACTGGCAGCAATATCAACCTCTGATGTGCGAAGATCATGACGTTTCAGATCGTCTTCCTTTAAATGGCGCGCCTGTTCCTCAGCAGAATGAAGCTGAGGATCTACCCCTTTGTCAAGAACCTTACGGGCAACAGCCCGATACAGAAGGCCCGTATCAAGATAGGGAAGCTTTAAAGCGTGAGCGATAGTCCTGGCCAAGGTGCCTTTTCCAGCAGCAGCTGGGCCATCAATAGCGATGAGCATACGCCGTGAGTTTTTTTTCATAAGGCAAACCCAGCTCCAAGCCCATTCATAAGCGTGAAATAGCCTGGAAAACTGGTATTGATAAAACCTGTATCATCAATAAAAACACTGCTTTCAGAAACAAGCCCTAAAATAGAGGCACTCATTGCTAAACGATGATCCATATGAGTTTCAATTTTCCCCCCTCCAGGAAGAGGCCCCTCTCGTCCTTCAATGATCAGATCATCACCCTCAATATGCACTTCCACACCATTAACCTTTAGCATCTCGAAAGTAGAAGAGAGCCGATCACTTTCCTTTACACGAAGCTCTGCCAACCCCCTGAAACGCGATGTTCCCCTTGCACAGGCTGCGGCCACGGAAAGAATAGGAAATTCATCTACCATGGAAGGCACCCGGCTCTCAGGAACCTCTACCCCATGGAGGTTGCTGGCCTTAACCACAAGAGTCCCTGTTTTTTCCCCACCTTCTGTGGCTTCTCCAACACTCTCTATTTGTGCTCCCATTTCTAGAAGGGTTTGAAAAATACCCGTCCGTAAGGGGTTAAGACCCACAGTCTTAAGGGTCACTTCTGACCCCGGCACCAAAAGAGCAGCCACCACAACAAAAGCTGCAGAAGAAGGATCGCCCGGTACAAGAATATCCTTCGCCGTAAGATGAGCCTTCCCCTTCAGGCGAATAATGCGCCCCCCCCCTTCTTGCGGGATCACCTCCACAGGCACCCCAAAATGACGAAGCATATTTTCAGTATGGTCCCGTGTCACCACAGGTTCTTCTACCACTGTTTCACCCACACAATTCAAGCCAGCAAGGATGATGGCAGACTTAACCTGAGCTGAAGCCACAGGCAAGCGATAGGTAATGGGGCTAGGATTGCCTACACCGCGAATCGCAACAGGGAGACGCCCACCCTCCCGATACAGAAAAGTAGCCCCCAAGCCAGAAAGCGGGGCAATAACCCGCATCATGGGCCGTTTTCTTAAACTGGCATCCCCAGTCATCACGCTTGTAAAAGGGGAGCTGGCTAAAAGCCCGCTCAATAAACGAGCAGCTGTACCGGAATTCCCCATATCCAGAATATCGGCGGGTTCTTGCAACCCTTGCATGCCTCGACCCTCAATGACCCATTCCCCCTCAGACTTCCGTTCAATTATAGCCCCCATTGCCTTCATGGCCTCGGCCGTTCTAATAACATCCTCCCCCTCCAGCAAACCATGCACATGGGTGACCCCTTTTGCCAGGGATGCAAGCATTAAAGAACGATGGCTGATAGATTTATCTCCTGGGAGAGAAACAACCCCCTTCAAGGGCTGTTTTAAGCGATGAACCGTTAAGGGCTGAGCCTGATAGGAAGAATGCAACATAAATGGAATAGTACTTTCACTCAGTTAGAGAAAGACCTGGATGAACCAGTTAGAGAGAAACCGGGATAAACCCCTTTGCTTAATCAATAATAATAAAACAAAAAATCACACCCGATAAGGCTTAAAAAAATTAATCCATACGGCATTTTGGGCCTCAGGGGATTTATCTAGAAAACACACAAAAAAAATAATTACATATTTTTTAAATCCTCTTGCCGTTATCCCTTGCATTTCGGAATAGAGCATGTCTACTAACAGGGTGTACTTACAAACCTTATAAGACTCTTATCACAAGCAGATGCTGCCCGTTGATTGAGCTATCGGTTGAATTGTCTTGTACAATCACAAGTTTTTTTGTTATTATTACTGAGATGGATAAAGTTCAAAATGGCAAAGCCGGAACTCGGCACTAAACGCACCTGTGTTTCATGCAATGCACGGTTCTACGACTTGGGCGTTGAACCGGCAATATGCCCAAAATGTGGGGCTGAGCAACCCTTAGAAGCCCCTCGCCTGCGGCGGGTATCGGGAACATCCTCTATTGAACAGAGTGAACAAAAACTTAAGAAACATCCTGAAAACGACACAGATCTGGATACAGATGTTGACGTAGATGTTGATCTTGATCCCGATGAAGATACCGAAACCGAGGATGATCTTCTGGAAGATACTTCCGACCTGGATGATGACACAGATGCCATTGAAGCAGAAATAGAGGTTATCTCCGATAAGGATGACCACGATAATTAATCCCCTCTCCCCAAGACAATCGCTTGAGGACAGGTTTTGAATTTTCAGGTCAATATAAAAGCCAATATAAACCATTACTTCTATGGTTTATATTGGCTTTTATGCTTCTGGCTGTCTTAACACCTCATGCCTTTTCCATTTTATTGCCCTTTTGTTATCAATCTATATACTCTATCCTGCGTTAGAAACTATCAGAACAGCCATGAAGGTTGTTAATGATAAAATAGTGCCAAATAACATTCAGGAGTTTACTATGGGCCTTTTTAGTTCGATTATGTCAAAAATATTTGGTCATGCTGAAGCAGCGCCAGTCCAAGAGGGCACCCAGACAGCTGATTCGACTGCTCCATCCGCTTCAACGTCTGGTTCTGTAGATGTTGAAGCTGTACTTTCAGATATGGCAACCAAAGCCGGCCAAACCCTCAACTGGCGAGAATCTATCGTAGATCTTCTCAAACTTCTCAACCTGGACAGTTCGCTTTCTGCTCGCCAGCAACTTGCCGATGAGCTCCACTATAACGGTGATAAAAACGATTCAGCGAGCATGAATATCTGGCTCCACAAGGCCGTTATGAAGGCTCTGGCTGACAATGGGGGGAAAGTGCCCGACTCCCTCAAACACTAAACACACAAGCGAAGATCTATTAAAAACGTTTTCCTGTCAGAAGAAATTGTCCCTTTAAAGCCTGCGACAAAAGCAGGCTTTCATGGTGGGCGCGTAAGCTATTCAGTACTGTATGAAAATATAGTCTTCCCTTGTTGTTAAGATGTACGAAGACACTTTAAGAACTTTCCTCAACGGGCTGGTAACGCTCTATCTCTGTGCCTACGGCCTCGACATCGGGCATAATATTGAGTTTTTCAACCTTTACCCGCGTTACCACTATTCTTTTATCTTGTAAAATAGCCTTTGAGATTTTTTCGGCCAATGTCTCAACCAAATTAATATGCCCCTCGCGAACAATGTCGCGAATAATCACCACAAGATCGGCATAAGATACAGTTTTCTCAAGATTGTCTTCTTCAATAAACCCTTCTGAGACATCCTTAATTCCCACAGAGACATTAATTCTTACGGGTTGGGTAATGCCTTTTTCATGTTCATAAATCCCTATTTCTGCCTGAACAAGCATATTTGAAACAAAAATATGCCTTAGGGATGTCCATCCCTCCTTGGGGGAAAACGGTGCCATTATATCTCATCTCCATTTCCAGGCTGCCATTGAAGGTGCTGTCCTCCATCAAGAGCTAACATTTGCCCTGTGACAGAAGGAAGGCTGATAAGGCTCATAACAGCATGGCCGATTTCAGACAAGTCCGTCCCCCGACGCAAGGGAACAGAACGACACTGCTTTAAAAACTGCTCTTCAGTCTGGTAGATGCTGGCTTGGGTAGGCCCTGGCCCAATGGCATTCACACGGATATTCTGTGGTGCCAAAGCAAGCGCCATACTTTGCGTTAAGCCCCATAAGGCGTATTTCGAAACCGTATAGCTCATAAAATGGGGTGTAATAGACCAAACCCTCTGATCAAGAAAATTGATAATAGCTCCCTGCTGGCTTTTATCATGATGGCGAGCAAATTCTTGCATTAACACACATGGAGCCCGCAAATTGGATTCCAAATGGGTATCCCATAATTCTCTGGTCATATCTTGCCATTCATCACGAAAAAAAGCGCTGGCATTATTAACAAGAACACCCAAATTCCCGTAAAATGACCGGCTTTTCTCTGCCAGCTCGAGAACATCCTCTTCCTTAGAGAGGTCTGCCTGAACAAGGCTTGCCTTACCCCCGGAATTTTCAATATCTTTCTGCAGAGTATGGGCTGCTTCCTCACTCTTACGATAGTGGATCACAACAGAAAAACCATTAGCCGCCAAATATAAAGCCGTCTGACGTCCAAGACGTAAAGCTGCTCCTGTAATAAGGGCAACTTTTCTCATATTAGCAGCAATAGGATATAGGGGGATACGGTGTGCAATACTCATGGACAAAACAAACACGCTTTAAAATTGTTTCTTTTGAATCATTAATAAACCATCCCTTATCCAACGTATACAAAAATATGGCTTCTACATCTTCTCCAGCCTTTAAAGCCACATGTGCAATATCTTGTACAAACTGCTGAAAGGTTTTATTTCTGGCTACAAAATCTGTTTCAGCGTTCACTTCTACCATCGCCGCACTATTTTCTGGAGTATTACACCAAGCTTCCACGCCGTTTTATCCATTAACTACCTTACGAGCAGCAAAGGCCGCTGCTATGGTCCCGTCGTCCAACCCTTCAAGGGTACTTCCCATCGGCACCCCTTGCCCTAACTGACTGACTGCCACAGCAAACGGTTTAAGTTTTTCCTGAAGCCAATGCATGGTCGTTACGCCGTCCACGGTAACACTTAAGGCAAGAATAACTTCCTTAACACGGCCTTCTTCTATACGGTGAAAAAGAGAACGGCTATTTAAATCTTCTGGCCCCTGGCCTGCCAGGGGTGATAGCACTCCCCCCAAAACTTGGTAACTTCCACGATATAAACCTGAGTTTTCCAAAGCCCATAAATCCCCCACTGTTTCTACTACACACACCACCGACTGATCCCGAGTGGGGTCAGAACAAATCAGGCAGGGATCACTTGAATCCACATTCCCACAGACTGAGCATGTTTTGACTGTGCTGGCAGCTTGCTCCAGGGCTTGCGCTAAGGAAAGCATTTTACCTTGAGGGTTCTTTAATAACGCCAGGACAACCCTACGCGCCGAACGAGGACCCAATCCTGGCAGTCGAGAAAGGAGGGATAAGAGGGACTCAATTTCTGGGCTAATTCGCATGATGGCCTTTTCACTGCTGGTCTTAAAATCCAGAGCCACAGCAAAGAGAATGCTTGCCTAAACCCTGAATGACACCCTTATTTAAAAGGGGAGCTTCATACCAGCTGGAAGAGAGAGCCCCCCAGTGACCTTCTGCATTTCTTCAGCTGTTTTGGCATCAAGATGTTTGCGAGCATCCGCGTGTGCTGCCATAATCAGGTCCTGGAGCATTTCCATTTCAGAAGCATCCATCAAGCTTGGATCTATCTTTATCGCTTTCATAACCCCTTTCCCGTTAAGGGTTATAGTGACCATCCCTGCGCCAGCACTGCCTTCTACCTGCAAACCTTCAAGTGTGGCCTGCATTTCTTCCATTTTCGCCTGCATTTGAGAGGCCTGCTTCATAAGACCTGCAAGATTTTTCATAAGATGATCCCTTTTCTCTCTATTAATCTTCTACCCACATATAAGTTATAAAAAAACCACAAACAATTCTTCTTAAAGAGTTTTAGTATTTTCCTCAAAAAATAGTTCCTCCTCGTCTATTTCTTCTCCCTCATCTCTTTCTATATAAGGATCTGCCAAATCATCCATAATCACTTCTGCTTCGTCTTGTTGAGGTAAACCGTAACTATCCAGGGAATGATCTGTAACAGTTTTTATCATTGCCCCAGGAAAAACTGTCATAATTTCCTTAACCAAGGGATTTTCTTCTACCTCAAGGCGAATTTGTTGCTCTACAGCCCTTTCCTGTTCTGCAAGAGTGGGCTCTCCCTGCTGGGTGGAGACCACAACTGACCAAACTAAGGAGGTTTCTTCATTCAATATCTCCCGCAATTTTTGGGGAATATCCCTTGGGGCAGACGCATCTAGGCTGATCTCTAGCACTGGGGGAGCTAAACGTACCAGCCTTACATCATGACGTAAATGCCCATGTAGACGCCCTACGCCTTTTTTTTTTGTTAGGGCTACAACATCCCGCCAGCTTCTCGGAGGAGAAGAAGGTTTTGGCACCTCACCTTCCGACATTTCTTGAGAAGGCTCCGGCCCCTCTTTTTTTTCCTCCTCTGTTTTTCCTTCATCTGGAACCTTCTCTTCCTGCTCCAAGACAATCTTTTGAATATCCTTGGTTGGAAGAGTTTCCAACTCTGAAGAGAGCGTCTCTTCCTTGGGAATATCCTTCGCCTGTAAGTCTTGAGTGAAAGAGGGCGCTAGATTTTTTTTTTCACTTGCCTTATCCGCAGGGGATAGCACTGAAGATGCAAAATGATGAGGGGGAGTTTTATCCTCACTGACCGACGGAGGCCTGAGAGACATTTTTTCTATCACCTCTGCCGGGGAAGGAAGATCTGCCAGATAACATAAGCGCAGAAGAACCATTTCTGCAGCAGCCTTTCTATCCGGTGAAAGATCAACCTCTGCAAGCCCCTTAAGCACCACCTGCCAACTGCGGGCTAATACCGGAACACTAAGCTTTTCTGCTAACACGCCCCCCCGTGTTCGCTCAAGCTCCGAGAGCTCGGCACTTTCCTTTAAGACCGGCAGCGCTTGAAGGCGAGAAATCAGATGAATAACCTCCAGTAAATCCGAAAGAACAACACTAAAATCTGCTCCCAAACGATAGGCCTGCTCAGTCAATGTTAACAACTGGTCTGGTCTTCCAGAAAAAGCCGCCTCCAGAATATCAAATACCAAAACCTGATCCACCAAACCCAGCATTTCAGAAACAGACTGGGCCTGAACAAGCGTTTTTCCCTCTATTTTTCCCTCATGACCAGAAGAATTTTCTTCAACTCTTCCCTGTGCAATAGCCTGATCAAGCAAGGAGAGGCCATCTCGAACGGAACCATCGGCAGCGCGAGCAATCATGGCAAGGGCATCGGGTTCTATGCCAATGCCTTCCTGTTGGGCAAGGGAAGCAAAATGAGCAATCAACCTTTCCTGCGAGACCCTTTTCAAGTCAAAACGCTGGCAACGGGATAAAATGGTTAAAGGCACTTTCCGCAGTTCTGTCGTCGCAAAAATAAACGTAACCTGAGCAGGAGGTTCCTCCAGGGTTTTCAGTAAAGCATTAAAGGCATTGCGGGAAAGCATATGCACTTCATCGATAATAAAAACCTTCATCCTTCCTTGTAAGGGACGGAAACGACTGGATTCTATTATTTCACGAATGTCATCCACCCCAGTATGAGAGGCTGCGTCAATTTCTAATACATCTGGATGGCGGTCTGCCAATATGGCTTTACAGTTGTGGCATACTCCACACGGGTCAGCTGTAGGGCCCCCTTGACCATCTACCCCTGTACAATTCAGCGCACGCGCTAAAATACGGGCTGAGGTGGTCTTCCCTACTCCTCTTACGCCGGTTAGCATAAAAGCGTGGGCCACCCGTTGCATGGCAAAGGCATTCCGTAAAATATGAACGGTTACTTCCTGCCCGATTAGGTCATCAAAGACCTTGGGGCGATATTTGCGGGCCAGAACCTGGTAATGCCGGTTTTTGGAAGGTGAAAACTCTACCTGTTCGCTCAAAGACTCAACATTTCCTTATTGAAATAAACCCCAGAGCAGAAGGAACCTCACGAAAAGGGTTCTCTATAAAATAACCAACCCCTAAAAAATAACCAGCTCCTCACAACATGCCTAGTTCCATCCGCCAGAAACCATGAGCTTATGAGCTTGCCAGCTATTAAAGGTGGAAAGCCAGACAGCAACCCAGACACTTCTCATAATGGCTGCTTCCTTCCAGACCTGACCGAGTTTACGAGAGGCCTGCCCACTGCTGACTTTCCGATACCCTCATACCATAGACCCCCATAGGCAAGACAAGGGGGAAAATAAAAAAAAACTGAAAAATAACAACTGGCCCTACATTTTTTTTGCAAAACACAGTTTGTTCTTTTGTTTTGACAATGCCTAACACTTCGTAAAAAAGGCAAGATTAAAGACTACTCCCCTACTGCACCCCCACCAGGGTGGCGATAATCTACCCCCCCATAATATGCAGCTTTCCCCTTTTCTTTCAGACTGGGACCCCCCACCAAAATGGCCTCAGCAATGCCCCATGAATCCATGCCTACTACCGAATACCCCTCTTGCTGGAGGGCAGAAATAACCTCTGGCTTTAAGGTTCCGCGCTCCTCTTGAATGGCACTGGGATGCCATTGCTGATGAATACGCCCTAAATTCACCGCCTGCTGGATATTGAGGTTATAATCTATCACCCCAAGAATGGTCGTTAAGACAATCGTAGGGATACGGGAGCCACCAGGGCTCCCTGTTACCATTTTTACCTTCCCCTTACGCAAGACAATGGTAGGAGACATTGAGGATAATGGGGTTTTCCTCGGGGCAATCTCATTGGCTTTGCTGCCAACAATGCCATACATGTTGGGCACCCCTGGCCGAATGGAGAAGTCATCCATCTCATCATTCATCACAATACCGGTATGCTCAGCAACAACCCGTGCCCCAAACCAGCCATTGAGCGTATAAGTGGTAGATATAGCAAATCCACTACGGTCAATCACTGAAAAATGGGTGGTCTCGGCATGTTCTTGATGTTGAACCTTTTCACCAGCAGGGATCCTCTTCCGCAAGGGTTGGGGATTACCAGCCTGCAGAGAATCGGATGCAACAGCGTGGTCTTTGGGGATATCATCCCGAATAAATTTGGCATAAATCCTATCAACCAGATGCTGAACCGGATTTCTTACAAAATCAGGGTCACCCAAGTCACGCCTATCAGAATAGGCATGGCGCATGGCCTCAACTTCTACATGCACGGCCTCTTTGGTATAAAGGCCTAATTTAGCCATATTATACCCTTCAAGAATGTTTAACATTTCACATAAGGCCACACCGCCCCCACTCGGCGGGGGAGCTGTAAGAACCCTGTAGCCACGATAATAACAACTAATAGGCGAAAATACCCGTGGCTTATAGGCGGCAAAATCTTCCATTTGCAAAATACCCCCCCCCTCTTTACTGGCCTTAACAATATTTTGTGCGATCTCCCCCTTGTAGAAAGCCTGTGCACCCTGTTCAGAAATCAATTTAAGGCTCTGGGCCAGATCTTTTTGCACCAGCCTGTCCCCCACTTTATAGGAAGAGCCATCTTCTTTAAGAAAAATCTTTTTCGCAGCTGAGTCTTTAGCCATATCCTGAATAGAGGTATTAAGAAGTTCAATATCGCCCTCTTGCAGAACAAAGCCATCCTCGGCAAGGCGAATGGCTGGTTCCATAACTTGGTTACGCTTTAACCTTCCCCACCTTCTCCTGACCAGTTCAAGGCCAGCGACTGTTCCTGGCACAGCCACAGATTTCCAACCCAATGTGGAAAGGTGTGGAACAACCTCCCCCTTATCGTTCAAATACATCGTGCGTGTAGAGGCTAAAGGGGCCCGTTCGCGAAAATCAATAAATTTTGGTTCTTCATTCGGTTTATAAAGGGTCATAAACCCACCGCCACCAATATTGCCTGCTGCCGGATAGACCACCGCCATGGCATAGGCCACCGCCACTGCGGCATCGGCGGCATTACCCCCTTCGGACAAAATCCTTGCGCCCACTTCAGAGGCCAGCTTTTGGGCTGAAACGACCATCCCATTCTTCCCTGGAACAGGGTTTATGGCAGAAGTATCCACTGCAGCACTCTGAAAAGCCAGGGGGTCACTTCCAGAAGATTGACGGGCTGCATATCCCTCCCATGGGGACATAAGACACAAGACTGCAACAACAACCGGTACTATCCTTTTGGATTTAACCATAAACGCCCATTCCTCCAATAACTCTGAGGGACATAACACAACCCGACATGTCAATTATTCTTCTCTGTCTCAATAGGGATCTACCTCAATAGGGAGGTTTACTAAAGCCCGCAGGTGAAAGGGTAAAAATTTCACATCCCTCTTCTGTGACCCCAATCATATGCTCAAATTGTGCAGAAAGTGAGCGATCCCTCGTTACGGCCGTCCACCCGTCTTCGAGAATTTTTACATCAGGCTTTCCAAGATTGACCATCGGTTCCACAGTAAAAAACATACCTGCTTGCAAAACCATTCCTTGCCCAGGTTTGCCAAAATGAAGAACATTGGGCACGGTATGGAAAAGGGTTCCTATTCCATGGCCGCAAAACTCTCTGACCACCGACATCCTATGGGATTCTGCATAAGTTTGAATGGCATAGCCAATATCACCCAAAGTATTGCCCGGCTTTACAGCTTTTAAACCCAGCATCAGGCATTCATAGGTAACATCAATCAGATTTTTGGCCTTGCGGGAAATGGCACCCACACTATACATTCGGCTTGTATCCCCATACCAGCCATCAAGAATGGAAGTGACGTCAATATTTACAATATCCCCTTCCATCAGCACACGCTCACCGGGAATACCATGACAAACAACATGATTAATGGAAATACAACAGGATTTGGGATACCCCTTATAATTAAGGGTTGCTGGCACTGCCCCATGGTCGAGCGTATAGTCGTGAATAATTTTGTTGAGCTCTTCTGTAGAAACACCCGGCTTTACATAAGGTGTTATCATATCAAGCGTTTCTGCTGCTAACCGACCCGCTGCCCGCATCTTTACAAAATCTTCTTCACCGTGAATAACCACCTGAGACGAGGTGCGCATACGCACTTTCTCCTAACCATTAAAACGCCGTTACAGTAATTCCTTAAATTGATGAAGTCTCATGGTCTGGTCAAGAATAAATTTTACTAAATTTTCTGCATCTTAAGCTGTTATACAACACAAAGGCAGGGCTATCATTCCTGAAAAAGCCCCGCCTCGAAAAACAAAACCCTCTTTAAAAGATCACTTTTTTTAAATACCCTTTTCAAATACCCACGTCACTTTTAAAGCTTATATCACCCTCAAAGCCTTACCCCTTATTACGATGAGCCGATTTTTTCACAGTCCTTGTATTCAGAGGAATTAAACGAACTTTCGCATTAACAGATGAAGAATGCAGAATGCGCACTTTACGAGCCTTGCGGTGACGGGTAGATAAAGAAGCTTCTGCTACTTCTGAAGCATTAGGAGAAGCCAAATGACGTACCGTCTTACGCCGATGCCGCACAGTATGGGCGGGGTAAGATGACGAAGCCCGGGCGAGTACCAAAGGATGCGTCACCACAGGGGCCCCTTCTCGAGCGAATCCATCATCAAGGATATTGGCCATAATGGAGCTTCTTTGCGGGTTGTTATGAGCCCCTAAAACAACGCCAATCAACCGAACATCTCCCCGTTGGGCTGAGGTCACCAGATTATGCCCGGCTGAAGCGGTATAACCAGTTTTAAGGCCATCTGCTCCCGGATAAATTTTTAGCATTGGGTCATGGTTGTTAATAACCCGCCCATGAAAAACGAAATATGGAACCCCAAAATAATGATAATTATCTGGAAAATCCTGAATAATATGGCGGGTTAGGGTCGCAAGATCCCGCGCTGTGGTGACTTGCTCTGGATCGGGTAAACCTGAGGCATTCTTAAAAGTGGTGTGATCCATCCCTAAGGCTCGGGCTTGCTGGGTCATAATTTGACCGAAAGCCTCTTCGCTCCCCCCCCCAAGCAATTCCCCAAGAGCACAAGCCGCATCATTGGCCGATTTGGTCACCAAAGCCAAAATGGCCTGTTCCACGGTAATATAATTTCCTGGACGCAACCCAAGCTTGGACGGCTCCATAGAAGCGGCATGAATAGAGATAGGAACCAGCTGATCTAGCGAAATTTTGTCTTCATCTAAGGCTCTAAATGCTAGATAAAGGGTCATAAGCTTCGTTAGGCTTGCAGGATACCTTTCCAGATCCGCATCTTGAGCTGAGAGCACCTGACCGGTGTTAGCATCTGCAACAAAAGAGCTAATATGGCCTGCATACTGGGCCCAAGCAGTGGTAGAGGCCATCCACACGCCTGAAAACATTAAAAACGAGGGGACAAGCTTTCGGCTCAACGGAAAGCGAAATAAAAAGGCGCACTTACGCTTCCTGCATGCTTTCTCTTCAACCATTGGAGTGGGCTGTTCTCCTTTGGAAAGAGGGGAACCCTTCTGAACAGAAGGAGAATTCCTCCTAAGTTCCTTGTTTATTTGCACTGTAACACCTCACAATCAAGCCTTTTACCGCTGCTTTCCGCTTGGGATAACGGGGTTTACCCTATTTATCAATGGCAAAACACCACGACTGGAGAATAAAACCCCTAACCCTTAATTAACTCCCTAGAAACCAAACCCTCACCTTTACCGAGGACAGCTAAAGGTTTGCTCAAGGACACACAGCCTTATTTCATTGACGCAATACACTCTTATTATACTTTCTAGCCTATTGATCCAAGAACAGAGAATACATAAATTACTGAAAAAAGCTGAATGTTTTAGTAACTCATTCATTTTTTCTGTTCCAGCATACGGTCTTCATTATTTTTACATAATACTATGCTTATGTACCATTCTGTCTATAATTTAGAACTAAAAAGTTAAATTATCTATAATTTATGTAACTGATCATAATAATTACGCTACTTTTATCACCGATTTCCCTTCCTTAAACATTAGAGCTGAATGAATGCCGATCACATCTTTTACCGCCCCTCATCATTCCTCCCAGCCTTTGACCAACCGGAATGCCTCCGCACCGTTATGGGCCCCTTATGGCGGGAAATCGCATTCTCCCTCTGATAATGAGGATAATAATAACAATAATTCTGGCACTTTTGTGGATATTGTGGTGCACACGCGCCCACTTATTAAAAAACCTTCGATGTACAAGGTGTTGATGCTTAATGATGACTACACACCTATGGAATTTGTTGTTCATGTACTGGAGCGTTTTTTTCAGAAATCCCGAGATGAGGCCACTAACATTATGCTGAAAGTCCATCAGCAAGGGGTTGGGGTTTGTGGGGTTTTTACCTATGAAGTCGCCGAAACCAAGGTAACCCAAGTGATGGATCTAGCAAAACGTAACCAGCACCCTTTACAATGCACAATTGAAAAAGACTAACCGCGATCCAAAATATAACCAAAGGGTTAATGAGAGGAAGAGAATCGTGCTTTTTTTATCATATAAAAATTTTTATCGTTAATTATTTAATCTTTCATCCCATATATCTGTTTAAAAAGTATAATATTTTTCACATTAATTCGCTCAAACCCCAAATGCACTCAAACCCTAGGCATTATACCATTTTCCACTAACCCGCTTTGAAAAGGCAAGTCCCAGCATGTTGTCACGCAACCTTGAACAGACACTTCACCGTGCGCTTTCTATTGCCAGTGAGCGTCGGCACGAATATGCAACCCTCGAACACCTTCTCCTGGCACTGGCAGATGATGCTGATACCATCACTGTATTCAGGGCTTGTGGCGTTGATATCAGCAAGCTTAAATCTGACCTCTCTGATTTTATTGATAAGGATCTCTCTGGGCTGGCCGCAACCCACGAGACCGAGCCCAAACCCACGGCGGCCTTCCAAAGGGTTATTCAAAGGGCAGCAATCCACGTCCAAACCACAGGACGCGATGAAGTGACAGGGGCTAATGTTTTGGTCGCCCTGTTTGCCGAACGCGAAAGCCATGCCATCTATTTCCTCCAGCTACAAGACATGACAAGGCTTGATGCTGTCAATTTCATCTCCCATGGCATTGCCAAAGCCCCTGGGGGAAGCCGTAGGTCTGTTCCGCCCACCTCGCCCCCTTCTCAGGATGAGGAAGAGCCTTCCTCTTCTGCCTCTTCGGAGAAAAACGCAGAAGCTTTAAAGACCTATTGTGTTAACCTTAACAAAAAGGCCGAAAATGGAAAGATTGACCCCCTTATTGGCCGCGATACGGAAATAGAGAGAACAATCCAAATCCTGTGCCGGCGTACAAAAAACAACCCCCTTTATGTGGGCGACCCAGGTGTGGGGAAAACAGCCATTGCTGAAGGGCTGGCCCGCAGGATTGTTGAGAAAAAAGTCCCAGATGTTCTCAAAAACTCTGTCATTTACGCTCTGGATATGGGCACATTATTAGCCGGAACCCGCTATAGGGGCGATTTTGAAGAACGACTCAAAGCTGTCGTTACGGATTTGGAAAACAATCCTGGCAGCATTCTTTTTATTGACGAAATCCACACCGTGATTGGTGCCGGCTCGACCTCTGGCGGAGCCATGGATGCATCTAACCTGCTTAAACCTGCCTTAGCGGCAGGAACTCTCCGCTGTATTGGGTCAACCACTTATAAAGAGTTTCGCCAGCATTTTGAAAAAGATAAGGCCTTGGTTAGACGTTTCCAGAAAATCGACGTGGGAGAGCCAACAATAGAAGATGCGGTAAAGATTCTTCGTGGCCTTAAATCCACTTATGAAAAGCACCATCAGGTGGAATATACTGATGAAGCCATTCGTGGAGCCGTGGAAATGTCTGCAAAATACATTCACGATAGGAAGCTGCCGGATAAAGCCATTGATGTGCTTGACGAAGTTGGAGCCTCTCGCATGCTCATTCCAGAAGAGAAGCGTGAAAAAATTATCACACTAGAAGATATTGAGGCGATCGTGGCTAAAATTGCCCGTATCCCCCCCAAGAGCGTTTCAGCTGATGATAAAGAAGTGCTCCGTTCCCTCGAACGCGATCTCAAAAGCATGGTCTTTGGTCAAGATAGAGCTATTCAGGCCCTCTCCTCGGCTATTAAGCTTTCGCGCGCTGGCCTTAGGGATCCAGAAAAACCTATTGGCAATTATCTTTTCTCTGGCCCCACGGGGGTAGGAAAAACAGAAGTCGCCCGCCAACTGGCTGCAACACTGGGAATTGAACTAATCCGCTTTGATATGTCAGAATATATGGAGCGTCATTCTATTTCCCGTCTTATCGGAGCACCGCCCGGCTATGTAGGGTTTGATCAAGGGGGCCTTCTGACCGATGCCATAGACCAAAATCCCCATGCCGTACTGTTGCTTGATGAGGTAGAAAAGGCGCACCCTGAGCTCTTCAACATTCTGCTTCAGGTGATGGATCATGGGAAGCTGACTGATCATAATGGAAAGATTGTAGACTTCCGCAATGTTATCCTGATTATGACCACCAATGCCGGTGCTGCTGACCTCAGCAAGGAAGCTATAGGGTTTGGCCGCTCAACACGGGAAGGAGAAGATGAGGATGCCATCAAACGTCTTTTCACTCCTGAGTTCCGTAACCGTCTGGATGCCATTATTCCCTTTGCTAACCTAACGCCCGATATTGTGGGCCTTGTGGTGGAAAAATTTGTTCTGCAATTGGAAGCACAACTGGCTGATAGAAATGTTACAATTGAGCTTTCTTCTGCTGCCAAAGAATGGCTAGTCGAAAAAGGATATGACAGGCTCTATGGCGCTCGCCCCTTGGGAAGACTTATACAGGAGCATATTAAAAAGCCCTTGGCAGAAGAACTCTTATTTGGAAAACTGATCAATGGTGGTGCTGTTAAAATCGCTTACGACAAAAAGAAAGACGATCTGGACTTCACCTTTATAGCGTCTTCCACAAAAAATAAGGGGAAGAACGCAACCTCTGATAATAATAATGATGAAAAGAAACCAGAAACGACTTCTTAAATTATAACTCTCTCTTCATCAGTCATAAACAGCCCCAAAACAAGGAAGATAGAACAAGGAAGGATAAAAATTATCCTTCCTTGTTCTTTATCTTACTGCAAGAACATCGAGACGTTGTGGAGATTGCTGTAAAAGTGGCCTCTGGGCGGATACCCATTATAGCGGAAACCGGCTCTAATAGTACTGCCGAAGCCAATGACTCCCCTCAACAATTTCAAATCAGCCAACCACCCCAGATATTCTAGATAAAAATAAAGAGCTGTGTAGCCTTGCCTTATAGCCGTGCCATCTGGGTTTCCCTTCTGCAAAAACGCTTCATACCTGCAAAACCCGCAAGAAGCGCACCTACAATGGGGAAAAGAAAAACTACACAAAATAAAGAAATTAAGGGCTGCATTTTCTTTAACCCTTCATAATAGTGGCATCTTCAACTTCAATAGAACCACGATTTCTAAAATAAACTGTAAGAATAGCCAGACCAATGGCTGATTCTGCAGCGGCACTGGGTTTATTATACAGTACCCAATAAGGAGATAACTTGCCCCCCCTCCCAACCACAAAAGCACTGGATAAGGTCGTTAGCTGTTAGTTTTCACCAGGAGTTTATCGGTCACTTCCTGATCCTCTAAAAAAGCACAATTTCGCCCGATAGCTTTTTTCCTTCATCAATCTCTTATTCTTTTCATTTATTCATAACATTGGCCATTAATAATCACATACCCTGCGATAGGCCATTTCCTGCTGGTTCCGTGATGGGTCCAATCAATTCCCTGTCGGCGAACACTGTCAAAATAATAGCGGCCGACAACTTCTGCATAATCCCCTTTTTTGACCCACGGCCAATCTGGGCTGTTGATTCTATCCAAGGCTGAAACAATCCGTATGGAAATGCCTGCCCCCGTATCCACATAAAAATATCCATGCCGACCACTTCTTGTTCTGCGCTCATAGGAAACAGCAACAACTTTGCCGCAGATATGGACTGGCACAGCGCCTGTAATCTCATGCTGTTCAAACTTAACCTGCTTTCTATGAAAATCCGTATTATCACAGACAGCAGAAACAGATTGCGCATAAGCGACAGCTCCAAAACCCACATTCACACCATGGTTCTGAAGTGGCTGAAGAAAAATCGTTGCCCCCAAAAGGGCACAAATAAACCGGTTCATATGATTACTCCACTCTCCACCCTATAAAGGGGTTAATTGATTCAACAACATAAAGCTCCCTATGGAAGTTGCTCCTTACAGGCCTAGTCTTCGTGTAATAAATCTTCACGAATTTTTTTCAGTGAGGCAATCACTTCAGGTGCAGGGGTTGGTGGTGAAAGATTCATCGCCAGTAGGGCCTGAATAATGGATTCTATCACTACAAGCCTGGCAAACCATTTACGATCAGCCGGAACAACCACCCAAGGAGCAAAGGAGGTGGATGTTTTTATAATCATTTCCTCATAAGCCGTTTGATAAGAGTCCCAATATTGGCGCTCCTGCATATCTGCTAAGGAAAATTTCCATAATTTGGTATCATCCTCCAAACGCTGTAAAAAACGTTTCTTTTGCTCTTTCTTTGAAATATGAAGAAAAAACTTTAACACCACTGTATCTGAACGAACCAGATGTTTCTCAAAATTACAGATATCTTCATAACGTCCATTCCAAAAGGCTTCATCAGGCTCTGTCATAAGAACCCGTTCTTTTTTCAGCATTTCTGGATGCACACGGCTAATTAACACATCTTCATAATGGCTACGGTTAAAAATACCAATACGCCCTTTGGCAGGCAAATGCAGATTAACACGCCATAAAAAACTACGAGCCAACTCATTCTTGCTCGGCTGTTTAAAAGAAACGACACTAACCCCTTGCGGGTTAATCCCTGACATAACATGCTTAATGGTACCATCCTTACCACCAGCATCCATGGCCTGTAACACAATGAGTAAAGATTTGCTCGAATTGGCATAAAGAAGTTCCTGAAGGCCAGAAAGCCTTTGAATACTCATCGCCAGTAGCTTCTGACCCTCATCTTTATTTAATCCCAATATCTCCTTTTCATCAGGATCATGATCAGAAAAGGAGAATTCTGAAGGGTTGGTAATAAAATAGGGCCCCAGCAGGTTCTTACGTAACTCATCCCTCAGCCCTCGAACCAATAACAGTCTACTTTCTTTGTCTGATAAATGTTCCATCATTCTTACATCCATAGATATTACAGATTGCAAACACAGCACTATATTGCTAGAGCTTATGCGCTGTTCCTTAAAACAATGAGCGCAAAATCCTCTAGTAGGTTACTCCTTGCCGTAATCTCAGGCTTTTTCCTTCATCGCACCATTTTTTTAACATGTAGCATTACAAATTTGCCTTCTAATTTTAATTATAGGTTATAACTTAGCAGGTCATTTCTTTTGTCTCTCTCTTATAATTTTGACATTTTCTCCCTTTACCGTTGCCTTTACCTAAGCCAGAACGTTATGGCTTTATTCATACCATCACCCATTTCCTTCACTCTTCTTCCATACAGAGTTCCATAATGACGGAAACTATCATACACCCCTCATCCTTAAGTGGTTATCTTCTTGTTGCAACACCCAATTTAACCGATAGCATTTTTGCTCAAAGTGTCATTTATATCTGCGCTCACTCGGTTGATGGAGGGGCAATTGGCCTGATTATCAACAAAAAGCTTGATCATAACGTTACCGAGGAAATTACTAAACAGCTCCATCTTATGGATAGCCATAGTTTGAGTACTATTCCCATTACCCTGGGTGGGCCGGTTGAAACGGGCCGCGGATTACTCCTTCACTCCACTGAGTGGGATAATAAGAACAGCATGCCGATTACCCCTTCAATTTCTCTCTCTACAAGCATTACCATCCTCAAGGATATTCTCTCTTCCAAAACCCCCCAAAAGGCTCTTTTGGCTTTAGGGCATTCCAGCTGGGAATCTGGGCAACTGGAAGAGGAATTAAAGCATAACGCCTGGCTTCCTATAAAAGCTGACGATGATATTGTTTTTGGAAAAAACTATGCCCAAAAATGGCGTAAAGCCCTCCTCACGCTGCATATTCAGCCAGAACATCTCACAACTTTTTATGGGCATGCCTAACCCGCCCCTATGCGAGATTCAAAAACGCTATACGCAGAAAAGTCTCTCGCATGTTTTTATCTCACCTCATTTTCAACCACACAAGAGAGAGGCTGTTTGTTACTCTAAACAGCCTTCCCTACTTTCAAAAAATCAGAGAGTGTGCCTACTCCCTTAAAGGCACCCCTCTTTTCAATCACAGTGTATCTTTCCTAATCGTTTATCTGTTTCCGAAATGCTTTTATGGCGTCCTGTAAAGTTGAAAAGCCATTCTTAGAAAGAATACTCTTCAATTCTTGTTTAATACGATTAACAACTTCGGGTCCCTCATAAATAAAAGCTGTATAAATCTGCACCAAATCAGCTCCCAACTTTAGCCTTTCCCATACATCCTGCCCGGTCTCTATTCCACCAACACTGATAAGAGTAAGGCTTCCTTTCGCTATTTCGGCAACTTTTTTCAATTTTGCCAGGCTTAATTCTCTCAGCGGCCTTCCGGAAAGCCCCCCACTTTCTTTGGCAAAAGGACTTTGCAGCCCCTCTGGACGTTGTAAAGTTGTGTTGGTGATAATAATTCCCTGAGCTCCCCCTTCAATAATAGTCTGCACAATAGAAGGCAAATCCTGATCTTCAATATCGGGAGCAAGTTTGACAAAAAGTGGAGGATGCTCGGAATGGGCATGATTAATCGCCTCCAAGATCCCTTTAAGGTGGTCAGCCTGCTGAAGATCCCTTAGGCCAGGAGTGTTAGGAGAGGATACATTTATAACGATATAATCCGCATACGCTTTAACACGTCCTACCAGGAAGGGATAATCCTTTAAAGGGTCTGCACCTTCCTTATTAATACCAATATTAACTCCTACCGGGAAAAAAGAATCCTCAAGGGTTTTTCTCTTATTTCGTGCATGAATAAATGCGGCTAATCGAGAGAAAACCTTCTCAATACCCTCATTATTAAACCCCATTCGGTTTATAATCCCTCGATCCTCCTTAAGGCGAAAGAGACGGGGTTTAGCATTGCCCGGCTGAGCACGGGGGGTGACTGTGCCGATCTCAACAAAACCAAACCCCACCTTCCCCATAGCGGGTACCGCTTGGCCATTCTTATCAAACCCTGCGGCCAACCCTAACGGATTAGAAAAAGCAAGCCCTTGCACCTGTTGAGAGAGACTATAATGGTTTTTTTTATCCCATGTGGATCGGCCAGAAACCCCCCAGCTAAATCCTAATATTGCCAAATTATGGGCCTGTTCTGGATCCATTTTCATGAGGATTGGCAAAGAAAAATGTGTTAAATAAGATATAAGATTACCCATGAAAATTGTTTCCGTAATTTTTAATGCAACTAAAATTATATTCCATACTTAAAACAATAATACTCAACCATTTATACCAATCGGAATTAACAAATTGTTATTATTTAACAAATATATATAATTTATTAGCCATTATACTGCCCAATTGATTCAATAATTTATAAATCCAAAATATAACAATGGAAATTATCTGTTTTAACGGAATATTTTCCCAATAAAGCAAGGTGAAAAACGAGTTGTAATATGATAACTCATACGAACATATGGAAAGCTATTGACTTGTTGGCAGCAGAGAAAGGCCTCTCCCCCTCTGCCTTGGCAAAAATGGCAGGGTTAAATGTTACAACATTTAACCCTTCCAAACGTGTATCAGCTGATGGACGAAAACGATGGCCCAGTACGGAAAGCCTTGCCCTTATATTGCATGCAACCAATACAACCTTAAGCAATTTTTCAGACTTGCTCGATACGGTTAATTTATCTTCTTCTCATTCTCCAAAAAAAACAAAACAAAGCCACTCAAAAAAAGAAAAAATTGATATATTTTTTTCAATCCTTCCCATGTCCAGCCTTGAAAAATCTTCCTGCTTTACTTCTGAAGGATTTCCCTCGGGCACAGCTTGGAAGCATGAGAAAAAAAACCCTCTTTTATATCTAAACCCTTCTTCTTCCTATGCCCTGATTATCGATACGAAAGATTATGAACCGGTTTTTGCTTATCAATCGACGCTTGTGATCTCAACAGTGACGGTCATTAGTAAAAAAAGCTATATTTTTTATCAAATTAAAAAACATCCCAAACCCGCCTTTGGGTATCTCCTCAACAAAACAGACACGCACCTTGAAATTCAATCCATCAACAGCATTGGCTCCAAAACGGTTCCCCTTACAAACCTTAAGTGGTTTCACCGTATTGTTGGCCAATCTTTTTAAAAGCCAAAAACGCCTCAATCTTTCTAGACAAATATTACCCGCAATAACCAGAACAAAAAACCAGAAAGAGTAATCGCTGCTGGTAAAGTCAAAACCCAGGCCATAGCAAGCATTTTGATTGTGCTCCACTGTAGCCCAGAACCATTCGCAACCATTGTCCCGGCTACAGCAGAAGTTACAGCATGCGTTGTGCTAATAGGGAGATGAAAACGGTCTGCAGCTTGAATAAGGCCCATGGCAACAGTTTCAGCGACAGCACCCTGACCATAGGTTAAATGGCTCTTTCCAATACGTTCACCCACAGTAATAACAATCCTCTTCCACCCCACCATCGTTCCTAAGGCCAGCGCCAAAGCAACAGACACCTTAACCCAGCGTGGTATGAACTGTGTGGCCTTCAAGGAAAGTTTCCGAAGACCCTCTATCTGTTTTTTTTCTTCCCCACTAAAACTTGATGAATTTTGTAACGAAGGTAAAATCTGATTAATCAGGTAGAGATCATTTCTAAAATTCCCGCCACCGGCCTGTAAAATGCTAACATTTCCATCTCTAGTCAAAATCATACTCTGAGCATTTTTTAAAAGCACATGCACAGATGAGAGCGTGTTTGCATCAATTTTACCGCTCTGGATAGCATCTGTCACATTGTCACGGGCAAGCTGAGGGCTGAAGGGTACAAGCCCTTGGTCTACCCTGTTCAATATGTGCTCTACCACGCCTACCTGACGAACGAAAAGCTCTTTTTCTGAGTAAGACCCCACCCCATTGAGAGCATAAGCCGTTGGAACCGTTCCAATAAGAATAAGCATAATAAGGCCCATACCTTTCTGCCCATCATTGGAGCCGTGGCTAAAACTAACCCCCATACACGTAAAAATCAGCAAGGAGCGAATAGTCCAGTGGGGTGGCTTATCTCCTTCAGGAGATTTGTACAAGGCAGGAAGACGAACCAGATATCTGAGCGCCACCATAAAGACTGATGCCAGAAAAAACCCTGCAATAGGGCTAAAAACCAATCCTTCAAAAACCTTTATCGCCTGCGACCAATCAACACCACTCACCCGGTCATTCCCTGCTAGGATCTGGTTCATCAGCCCCACACCAATAATAGACCCAATCAAGGTATGAGAAGAGGAATTGGGTATGCCGAAATACCAGGTTGCCAAATTCCACAATATGGCGGACAAAAGAAGGGCAAAAACCATAGCAAAACCAATATTACTGCCCACAGAAAGCACCAGCTCTATTGGCAAAAGAGAAACAACCGTAAAGGCTACCCCACCCGAAGAGGCCATAACCCCAACAAAATTCCATAATCCAGACCAAATCACAGCCCAGTGAGGTTTAAGACTTCTACTATAAATAACAGTGGCTACGGCATTAGCCGTATCATGAAAACCATTGACAAACTCAAAACCCAGAGCAATGAGCAAAGCCAAAATCAGCATGATATAGGGCACCACAGAGGCCATAGCTGGCTCGTGACCGATATCTTGATGAATGTGAAAAAATGTATAGGCACCGCCTACAAGAAGGATAACGAAAAAGAGCAACCCAAAAACAGGCGAGGCCACCTGGTTTTTCCTGTAAGCAGATTCGTGTTCCGTAGGTGTCATAAATTTATTCCGGATAAAAAATTCCATGCCGACAGATACCATCTTCTTCTCTAAGATGGTAGAATACCGGAAATTCTGCTCTATCAAGTAGGAGCCTATAGAAGGGCGGCATTACGATTTTTTTTGACATTTTACGCCAATCAGCGGGCTCGCAATTCCTTGTTTGTGTTTTTCCTCAGGCATGATGTAAAAGATCACCTTTGCAAAAGCCCAGCTTCAGAATATAGGCATTTTGTAAACCAAATGCTTATTTTCAGTACCCTTAACGCATAAAGAAAAGAAAGACAACAGCCTTGTTAATCCCTTTTCTTTCTGTATAAAAACCTTTCCATAATAAAATTCACTTCCCCCCGCTCAAAGTCATTCAACCTCTAGAGGGAAGAATGCCGTACAACAAAAGCCGGGCTCTTTTACAAAAAGCCTGGCCCTGCAATTCTATCACTCTATAATCCTATAACTCTATAAAGCCTTCTTAGGCAATAAGCAGCGCTGTTGAGTAATCATCAGCTCTTTGATCATAAAAGCTCAAAGCTGCTGAATAGCGCTATTTCCAACATTCAACACTTTGCCATGTAGCACGGTGGTTTCTTTTTGTTTTTCCCAGTCCCCAGACCCTACCATTATTACCGGGAACCGAGAGAACCTTTCCATTATCTAGGTATTTTTATTCAAGGATCATTCAACCTTACGAAATTTTTAAAATATCTTTATTATTGTCCCCTATGAAGCTTTACATGCTAAATTTCACCGCTCCCTGATATCGCTGCTATTTATTTTTTGCAAAACAGCTTTTTTACTTAATAATCATGAGTTTTTATAAAGAATAAAAAGCTGGTTCTTTCATACGTAAAAATGGTCTGCTTCAGAGGCAATAATGTGTTTATGAGGTCAAGTAAGGGGTCTTGTCTTTAAGAAATAAGGGTAAGGAAAGAGTTGCCCGAGAACTTCCATTACCGTTATGGATATCACCCAGAAATTGAGACCAAAAATTGAGAAACGAACACCGCACTTTCCGCACATCACCCATGGAAAAACCATGCCTTTTTCAAGGCATGGCAAAAAGTGAAATATTCTTAAAACAAGTTGTTCACAACAAATGAGCAAAAGAACTCCCTCATAAAGAAGTACCCATTCTATGCCGGTTTAAATATCCTCAAAGGAGCCAAAAAGCTCATAGTGAATATGTTCAGGATTAACCCCTAAGGAGAGGAGCTGTTTTTTAACAGTGCGCATAAACTCTCTCGGCCCGCACATAAAACAGACAATATCTGGATTGGCAAAATACGCTTTTACCTGATCCAAATCCATTCTCCCTGAGTGAATACCTTGCGGGTGCCCTTCTGCCCGGGAGTACCAAATATCGGTGGTCAGCTGGGGCATCTGAGAAGAGATTTCCTTCACTTCAGCATCAAAAGCATGGGCTTCCTGACTACGGACGCAATGCAGCCAATGAATAGGATGCTTGTAAGACTGAGCATGCAATGTTTTTAACATCGACAAAACAGGAGTTTGCCCAACACCGGCAGAAATAAGAGCTACAGGCCCCTTTAAGGCTGCAACATCCATAAAAAAATCCCCAGCAGGTGCCGAAAGATGGACTATGTCCCCTTCCTGAATATTAGCATGCAAAAAGGGCGAGACCTCCCCTTTATCTTCCTGTTTTACAGCAATACGATAATATTTCCCATCTGCAACACAGGGAAGAGAATATTGCCGAATAGCCCGATGCCCCCACCCCTGATCTGAAACATAGATAGAAATATATTGCCCAGGCTTGAATTTTAAAACGGGTTTTCCATCAACAGGCTCAAGAACAAAACTCATAATCAAAGAGCTTTCCTGTGTTTTTTTAACCACCCTGAACTCTCTTGTTCCTTTCCACCCTCCGGCTTGGGAAGTCTCTGCTGTGTATATTTCTGCCTCCCTGTTAATAAAAATATCAGCCAGCACACCGTAAGCCTTAGCCCATGCCTCTAAAACTTCTTTGCCAGGAGCAAGAAGCTCATCTATTGTGCCAAGCAAATTTTCTCCAACAATAGAATATTGCTCAGGCGTAATACCAATGCTGACATGTTTTTGGGCTATACGCTCTACAGCTTCCTGAATTTGTGCAGGGTTTTCAATATTAGCGGCATAGGCACAAACGGCATCAAATAACGCCTTTGGCTGAGTATTGTCTCTCTGATGAGCCATATTGAAAACGTTTTGTAAGGCGGGGTTGGATGAAAGCATCCTTTTATAAAAATGTTTTGTTACTTCAGGGCCCGCTTGAACAATGGCAGGTATCGTGGATTTTACAACATCTATCGTTTTTTGGTCTAACATAGCATTACCTTAATTTTTTTCTTCTCATGTCATGGTGCTAAAATAAATATTTTACAAACAAAAGTTTCTCAAAAATGATGTAAAACATTTACATGTTTAATAATCCAAAAAAGCCTGTAAGAAAAGAAAAAATTAAATTTTTGTAAAAAGATGCCCTGACTCACTTGGGAGCCAAAAGCACAAAACACCAGCCATAACGGTGGTGTTTTGAAAAATACACTCCTAAAAACAACAGAAAACCTGCTTATATTCGAAGGGATTACCTTTTCGTTTCCGGATAGCGATGGTACTGTACACGCATGGCCCCATAAGCCACTATTCCCCCCAGGGCTGTTAATATAACCCCTGTTAAAAATATGCCGCTATAACCAATGTAATCTTGAGCAATACCCAAGAAAGCCAATGTAATCATAGAAAAATCGAGGAAAAGCGAATAAAAACCAATGGCTGAACCTCTGTTTTCCGCACCTACAATTTTAGTTAACTCAACACCAAGGGCAGGATAGACCAATGAGAACCCTCCCCCAATCAAGGCACACCCCAAAATGGCTACCAACGGTACAGGAGCTGCCCAATAAACCAAAACTCCAACGGTTTCTACCGCAAAAGAAATAAAAGCAATGGAAAATCCCCCCTTACGGTCAATCATCTGGCCAAAAAACAATCGGACTAAAACAAAAACTATTCCAAAGCTGGCAATGGCCTGTCCGGCATAGGGGCCCCACTGTATCGCTCCAAAATAAAGGGCTGTAAATGTCATGATAATACCAAACCCAATAGAGCCCAAAGCCAGAGAGGTTCCGTGAAGGTAAATTCTTTCCAAGATCTGGGAAATTTTTAAACGTTTGCTCCCTTCCCGTAGAGAAGGTGGGGCGATATGGGGCCGCAGCAATGCGATCCAAAGCCCAACAGCACTTATGGCAACAATAATCACCCCTACCCCTAAAATACCCCATGCGGGATAAAGAAAGGTTGCCAAATACCCCCCCAGCGCAATACCGCCATAAGTTGTAATGCCATTCCAGGAAATGGCCCTAGCCGTATGCTGGGCTCCTACTGTTGCAATATTCCATATTATAGTCCCGGTGGTTGACCACCCCTCTGAAAGGCCCTGTAAAACCCGTGCAACGATCAGAATGGTTAGAGCCAATTCAGCATGAGAAGAAAACACCCCTACACAGATCAGCAAAACACCATAGAAAAAATTGGCAGCCATGCCCATTACCACAGACCTTTTGGCCCCAATATGGTCGCAAACCCAGCCTGCTGTAGGCTGCGCTATCGCTGTGGCCAGATATTGTATGGCGTAAACAGCTGTTGCTACGGCAACTTTATAGCCCAGCCCTTCATGAACAAAAAGCGTTACAACAACCGTGCCAAACCCTACGCTGACATAGGCGATAAAGTTATAGATCACCCCGTAAAGAATACGAAGAGTGATATTTCCTGATACGGAAAGTCTATACCAAGGCAATGCCATTATACAAACCTCTACACCCGTGTTTGTCGCGTTGTGAGAAAATAAGGAGTATGACCAGGGACAATACTCCCATTAAAACCCCCATAACAATTCATGCTAATCCTTCTCATCAATAGACCAAAAACTGGGCAAAAAACATTCAAAAAGAACAAGGGGAGAAGTGTTTTTATAAAAAACTGAACGCCGAACCCAATAATCTTCAGCCAGCCCATCGCTTTGAGGTGTATTAACAGCAGGAAGCGCCTTTTTTGAAAAGCCCGTAATAAGAAAATGAGAAGAAGGAATAGTAGAAACAGCAAAGGCCTCCCGCAGAACCCCTTGCCGAAACACCAGACTCGCCAAAGGGGTGGAGGAGAGTGCTGCAACCGCTTTCCATTCGCCCGTTATGTCCTTCTTATCCAGAAAAGTTGAAGCATAAACAACGGGTTCTGCATTCACCATCAAGCGCACCCTTCTGACCCATAGGGTTGTGTGCTGAAAAGGATAAGGGGCAAAAATGGAGTTACCATGCTTTTCCATAGCATTGTCCCAGTATCCCTCAAATAAAACATCGACCGTGAATGGCCCTAAAAGTTGCAGATGTGCACTCAAAGAGCCTGTCTTAAAAAGCCATTTCCGCACTGTAGAAGAGACATCGTTTTCCAATGCCTGTTTCCATATCAACACTGATTACCTCTCTCTTACAGGAAGTCATTCCCTTCAACCGTACCACTCCCCAGAATCACTCCCAAAAAAGGATAAAGTGGTAGGTCACTTATCCAAAACACCTGAGCCAAAACACTCGAAGCAAAATACTCAGGCCAAAATATTTAGATTAAAACACTCGGGCCAAAACACCCCCAAAACACCCAAGGGTAGTTCCAATAAAAATGCTTCTCTTTTTCCATAAAAACTTTATATTTCCACTCTATTATCATACTACAGCACACATACTATATTTTTAGGAAACCACGATGAAAAAAACTCTCCTTGTAGCCTTTGCTCTAACCTGTGGCACCTTACTACATAAGGCGTATGCCCAAACCCCAAGCAGTTATTCCGAGACAATTAAAAACCCAACTTACAGCACCACCTTCAAATCGCTTGTCAGCAGTCACCACCTACCCGCTTGGGTTCTCTCTTCTTCTACCGATATGGGCAGCCAAAACGTTACCCTCAACGGCAAAAACATGTATGTGATCTCAGCTTGTAAACCCCATGAATGTTCAACACAAAAAATAGCTTTCCTGATCGACAGTAAAACTCGCAAAATATCGGGTGTTTTTTCTTCCTACTCCGAAAAGAGCAACACCCAAAACCTGAAATGGATCAACATAACCCCAGAGGATAATCTTGATGGTCAGACGGTGCTCTTCAGCGCATTAAGCGGAAGCTTGGAAAACCACCCAAAAAATTTCAACTTTTAATTTTTCCTACCCCTATGGCTTAAATAGTGTTAGGGCTTTCTGAAAAAGCTCCCCAAAATTACGTGCATAGGGGCAAACCCCTTCTCTACCTAAAGGCTATGGGCTATGGGATTCTTACCTTAAGGGGTTGTGTTTACAAAAAATGAATCCCTTTTTTTATTAACGAGATATTAAAGCAATTTCTTTAATTATAGTCATGAAAGGCTTCTTCTAACCTGCTTATAATAAGGGTAGCAATAAATGACTTCGATTATCTATACTGGTGGAGAGATTACTTATAATATCTCAGACTATCCTAGCGATGAAGATATCTCTGTTTTAATGAACGCGAATGTTAGCGGTGCTATCAGTTTTACCACGAATACGCCCGATACCGTTTTTGACAAGGCTATCAATATTACGAGTGAGCAAGACCCGGTTAACGTTAACATCTCTCTTAGTTCTGCCAATATTCGTGCTATCAATATCTCAGGGATTTCTGGCCAGTCTTATATCGATACAACATCTCAAATCCAAAGTCTTTTTGTCCTCGGATCCACTTCTTCTGGTCAGATCTCTATTTTCTATCATCAAAACCCCACGGAGATTCAAGCGCCAATTCTAGCGTTAGCCCAAGCCCAACTTATTTTAAACGAGCTTACTGAATCCGTAACCACCACCCCTATCAAGGTCTATGGATTTGATGCTTCCTCCCCTGAGACGACTAATACGATATGGGCAGGGGAAAGGCCCATACAATATTCATCGATCTCCCAAAATTATCCGGCAACAACTCTCATCTATGGTGGAGCACTCGAGGGGAATATCAGTATCTTACCCTACAGCAATAATTCTATTGATATTCCCAATAGTTTTTTTGATGAGCAAACCATCAAAGCCGACCAACTTAATGTCCAAGACCTCATATTAAACGTATTTTTAGATCCCTCTCTTTCACCGAGCTACACCATCTCTAATACTTCAACCACAGATATAGTCCATATCTTCCAGCAAACGGGGCAAGTCAATTTTACAGGAATCAACGCTATCTTGGCCCTCAATAATGCTAGCCTTGCAACCACAGTCAGCACCCTGAACCTGACAGGGTCCGATGAGTTATGGAACGGAAATGGTACAGCCACCATCACCACCAGCAATGATAATAACATTCTTGTTAACTCAGGAAGTGGCAACATTATTATTAATAACGGCAGCAACACCACAATGGGCACCCTCAACATTCTCAACAGCGGAGAAACAGGGCGTGGAACAATCTCTTACACACAAGGAGCAGAAACTGCCTCCATTCTCGGCCAACATAGCGCATTGACCGCAACTTTGGGGAGTGGCACAGCCACGGTGGATGTAGGAGCTTATACTGATAGTTTTACAGAAGGTAATTTTTCTCTGACCTTAGGATTAGGCAACCTTATCATTCAAAACTTCACGAACACTTCTGCCACCAGTGCAACCTCTCAAAACCATATTTTCTTAGGCTCTGGTCAGTCCGTCACTCAAGCGATCTATGATTTCGAAAGTAAAAATACTGTTTTCCAAATTAGTAATGGAAGCACGACCAATCGTGTCACTTTTGAAAATATCAACCTTGCTGGCTCTAATCCCTTTAGTTCCCAAACCTAGCTTTAGGACAAGTAAGCCCCTATTTTTTACAAGTCAATAATCATGAAAAGCCCTATAAAGTTCTTCAAAACCTCTATAGGGCTTTTTTCTTTAGTATATATTCGCTTATCAAGATATTCTTTCCCATCTTATTATGTCTTACACTGAAGTGATAGGCTGTTTTAAAAGCATATGTTTTATATCCTTCCTAAAAACTCCTTTCCTCATACAATATTCCCTTCTACCTTTATAGCGATATCACTGGTTTTTGGTTTTGGGGCTGGCCCAGCTTATGCCAAAACCCCCCATTCCAACCCCCTACCCACGAGCAGTATTTCTATACCGCCTGCCATGTCTCATAAAATGATTGAGCAAGCCAGAGAAGACATCACTTTTCATATGAAACAGGGAGGCATTCCTGCCATAACCAAGGCTATCGCCTTATGTTACACTCACACCTCTACCCTGCCAGAATTACGCCTAAAATGTATATTGGAAGATGTTACCCTGAGGGTTCATGACCAAAAACTAAGAACTGCCATTGAACATCTCACCCATAAAGATCCAGGCCCAGTAGCCCCTTTTTTAGAGCTAGAAGCCCAAAATTCGAGAGATAGTTTATATATTCTCCCTGTTTTTAAGACGATGGAAAATGCCGCCCGTTATTTTTCCCCAGCCCTTGGCCAAACCTTGCCTATTATGAGCAAGATACAAATCGGAAAATAGGCTTACTCTTCTTTAGAACAAGCAGCAAACAGCTTTTAAAATACTCCAGTAATAGTCAGACATGTTGAGCCCATATAATAAACTGGGCTGATTAACCTTACTGCAAAACATTCCCCTAATTTCGATTCTTTATAGAAATAAAATTTTACTTCCTCTCATAGTGGACGGTAAATCCCCGATGCTTGTCCTTTAATTAATAACGTAAAAAAAATAATTGCAATTATGCAATAATTTCTTATTATTAACGAATAGGTTTGCTTTTATAAGGTAGTAAAAATGGCGCATACAACAAATACACCCCTACCCACAAACATTGAAATTCTAAAAGATCAGCAGGTTATTCTAAACGGCTATGATTTTTCTTCTGTTAAGAATATCACCCTCAACGGTGGGTCTCTTGCTTTTAATGTGGAGAGTTTTTCCAAAAACAATTTTACAGGAACAATCAATATCGGCCCTAATGGGGGCACAATTATTATTGATCCTAATGGGGTTGGAATTACGACATTCCCCATCACAATCCGGTATGTTGATGCCAATGGGAGCCCCACAAACATCATCCCCGACTTTAGAATTAATATTCAAAATATTAACCCAAAATCAATATATGATCCTGTTTTGGCCTCTTTCGATGGCACGAACACTGTTTTTGGCTATAATCAGCCCCCTCTACCAGATGTTCCTAAGCCTTGTGGCCCAAGCATAATTTTTGCAGGCGACGTTTTTGGTATTCAAAGCCACACCTATAGCACCTTCCCTGGGATTGTTTATCCTGATGGGCATCTCGGTATCCTTATCCACTCTAAACCCTCCTATCCCTGCTTTCTGCAAGGAACAAAAATCCTTACCCCTGAGGGTGAGAAAACTGTTGAAAGCCTCAAACGGGGTGATGACGTGATTATCTCTAAGGATGGTCAGAAAGTTACTCAAAAAATTACCTGGGTTGGAACCAAAACCGTGATTGCCAAAGGAGAAGAAACCTATCCGGTAAAAATCTCTAAACATGCCTTAGAGACCAATGTCCCTAACGAGGACCTCTTAATTACTTCTGAACATTGCCTTTACCTCAATGGTTATCTTATCCCTGCCCGTATGTTGGTTAATAACCGCTCAATCACAATTGAGCAGTCTCATAGCTCTTTCCATATCTATCATATCGAAACAGAGCAGCACTCCCTATTGATTGCCAATAATACCCTAACAGAAAGCTTTATGAATACAGGTAATAAGAACAGCTTTGATACGGCTGAAAATATTATTACCTTTGAAGCGAGCTACAAGCAGGATGTTAAAAACTGGGAAACAGATGCTGCAGCCCCTTTAATGACAGAACGGGCAATTGTTGAGCCAATTTTTAGAATGATTGAACAGCGAGCACAAACACTTGGTTTTGAAAATAATAGCCCAGAAATAGCTCTTACCACCGATACCGACCTGCATCTGGTTACAGATTCTGGAAAAAGCTTGTATCCTACACATATGAAAAATGGCTGGGTTTATTTCTCCTTACCGCAATCCGCCACTTATGCCTATTTGGCTTCTCACACCAACAAGCCTGCAAAATGCTTTGGCCCCTTCGTTGACGATAGAAGAGATCTTGGCGTTTGCATTAACAATATTGTTGTAACCCAAAATAAGGAAATAATAACCCTTAATTCCTTTTTAACAGAATCCTTACCAGGCTGGAGCAATGTTGAGGGGAATAGTTACCGTTGGACAAAAGGGATGGCGCTTCTTCCCACCCTGCCGGCTGCTAAGGGAACCAACATGCGGATACTTGCTGTAAAAATCCAGTCTGTGCTCTCTTATCCAGAAAAAGTAAGTCATGCGAACAAAGATCTATCGGAAAAACATCTGGCAGCTAAAAAACGTCTGGCCAGCTAAGAGTAAATTCTTATCAAAGTCCCTCCTATGGAGAAGGTTTTTCTTCCTCCATAGGAGGGACTTTGAATTTTCCATAAGCTGTAATTTTTTATGTTTTTATTAGACCATTCAAACTTTTAATGAATTATTTATAATTTTAGCAAAAATTCTTAATGTTATATTTTCATAACAATTACGATTGAAAAACAATATACAAAAATATATTATAGACTCACGTCATCGACGTAACGCTTTATGATTACAAAACATAAATATTAATTTTGGTTACAACGAGGTAAAAATGAGAGAATTAACAGTAACAGAAACTGAAGAAGTTGGTGGTGGATTCTTCCTGCTCGGGAGTTTGCTTGCTGCCAAAACCTTGTTTGTAGGGGGGCTGATCAGTTCTGCCATTGGTGGGTTGACTTTCCTATCTGGCAATATCCATCACACCAATAATGGAAATAATCTGGGCAAGTATCCTTACCCTATCTACCCAGATACAAGGCCTTACTAAGCCTAATGAAAAAATAGGTGTGGCTCAAAGCAGACCACGATTAACCTTGATGTGGTCTGCTTTTAACCTTATCTTAGGACGTTTCTATTTTACTCATCTCCTTTAACGATAAAGCAGAACAGTTTGCCTCATGATCGTTAATAAGCCCAATAGCCTGCATCCACGCATAAACAATGGTTGGGCCCACAAATTTGAAATTCAGTTTTTTTAAATCTTTTGAGAGTTTTTCAGCCACTTTTTGCATGGAGGGATCGGGTTTTCCAAAGCAAAAATGCGGTTTATGGTTTGTATAATGCCAGGCTAAATCTGAAAGCCCACTCCCCTTTTCTTGTAAATCGATAAAAGCTTGGGCATTTTGAAATACGGATTCAATCTTTAATTTTGAACGAATAATACCAGGATTGGTCAATAAGGCTGCTTTTTCGGCTTGCTTCATAGCCAAGATCTTTTCAGGAAAAAAATCATAAAAAGCGTTTCTAAAATTTTCTCTTTTATGTAACACGATCTTCCAAGATAGACCCGCCTGAAATCCTTCCAAAATCAAGTTTTCCCATAATGCCCTATCATCAAAAATGGGAATTCCCCATTCTGTGTCATGATAATGCTGCATTAGAGCATCATCTCCCACCCACTGGCACCGATTCATATTCTTTCCAAACTATATTTATGATCGCAGGAAGAAAGAGGAAATTCTTTTCTTCCTGCTAACTTGCCGCAATTTTTTACAAAGGTGTTTTCTAGTATAAAGGCGTTTTCTGGCAAAATTGCCTTAAAAAGAAGAAATGACTAAGGTTTCCCTTTCACAAAATTTACAATGGCCTTTATAAGCCCCATACCCAAAACAACAAGAGATGTTATTACAAAACCGACCAACAGCAGGATTCGTTGAAAAACACTTAAAGAGGTCTGGCGATCAGCGGGCTCCTGGTTATTCATGCTCTGCTCCTATTCCTATTTATAAAAATTCTACCCTTATTAAACGAAGCTGAGAATGAAGTGTTTTTTATTTTCATAATGATGGATATAGATCCATGTTAATGCATGACAGCATAGCCAAAACTATCTGTCCACGAGCTACCATTCCACCATACAGGAATCCCTCTAAAGCTAATACCTGCCAGACGGCTAAAGCAATTGCTACAATAGCGCTGGGTCCCAGCACTAGGCTTCGTTCCTAATCCATCATAGGTTACAGATTCTATAGAAATTTGCTTTAACCCCTCTAACTTTACTGTACTACCTTTCTGTGAACGAATCTGTAAGCTATTCTCCCCATTACTCTGCATCGCAATCTGATCAGATGGGTTAGAATAAGAAAAAGTAATGCTGGCCCCCATAGGAACGCTAAGAGCAGAATTAGCAAGCAGAAATGTATTCCCCAAAAGAACACTTCCGTCAAAATTCTGTCGGATACCACAAGCACCTGATCCCCCACAGAGCTCAAGCCCCCCATTATTACTTTGGCGATTCCATACAATTTCTCCTTCATTAGTTCCGCTATCGATATCACCTTGAGTGCCATCAACAACCAGCGCTAAATGCATTGCCGTTGAATACCACCCAATCTCCGTATTTTCCTTGGAAAGATAATGAACAAAGCGCAAGTTATTTGAGCCATTATCTGCATAAGCATCATACTCAAAGCCAATCCGCTTTTGTTTATATCCTGTCCCAGAGCGCCCTACGCCTTCGTTTCCATGCACATAAAACGAATTAGATTTTATAACATTATTTCCTGAGGCTTCATTAACAAGAAGATGGTTAGGAAGATCACCTGCCAGTAACATATCATAACTATCAGTTGTTAAAACGCTAGGATCAGGCCGCGGTCCCCCAAAAACAGGAGAAATGGTTACTCCATGAAACGATACGCTATGCGGTCTTGTTTCATTGGTAATGAACATATCAATCTCTTCGGCTTCAAAATTATGAATGGGAGAGGTCGCCTGGGCAGTTGCTCTGTTTCCATCATACATCATAAAAAGATTTCGTCCAAAGCTCTTATCTGGTGCCCCCACAAAAACCACAGGTTTTTTATAATCAGAGCGGTAAATATCATAAATAGCTGATGGAACCTGCCCGACCTGATCTGAACCAATCCCTGGGACCGCCCAGCCTGTGACATAAATATGTTTTGAATCCCATCCGCGGACATAGCTAAAGTAATTTCGCATTGTGGGAATTTCACCTTTGGCGAGTCCCGTTTCTGCTAGGGTTGTGTCCATGGAGTTTGTTTGAATATACATGTTTCGATGAAGACGATTCATTTGGTCCTCTGTCATCGATGTCTTTAACGTCAGCCCATCAGAACTATAACTTTCTACATCCAGTACCATACGGGCTTTGGTATTATCGATATATTCATACAATCCAACCTGATCATAATTTCCAGAACGGTGAACTCCTCTTGCTCCTTCCCTATAATCAACCCCAGAAATGGCAGGCCTACCGCCCCCTTCCTGAATAGAATCCTGAGAAGCAATAAGACATAATGCACATCCCGCCCCCACTGGGCCATAGGGTTGCGCAGAAATATACAAACCGTGGGAAAGTTTATTCCCATTATTATCCTTATACCCACCGAAGAAACTTGATTCTTCACCAGCTATCTCATCAGTTTCCCCGTTGACCAGATCAATAAGTTTTTCTCCGCTTTTATTTAAAACCGTAACTTTGTTAAAAGTCGTATCTTTTTCAGAGCTTAGAATATTTGTTGCCACACTCGTAGAAGAGCTCTGTAATTCTGCAGCTTTGGCTAAGCTCGTTACAGGAATTGACACAGGGCTCTGTACCAACCCGAGGCTGATTGCTCCACCATAAGTTAAGAGCATCATCAATAATCTTCGTGTCATGATTGTTTTCCCTTGCCGTATTTCGTTGCATGTAAGGGGATCCCTCATGCAAATTGCCTAGGACAATCACCAAAAAACCTTTTTATTCGGGAAAATAATTTTAAGACGAGCCGTCTAAAAATAGATAAATAAACATAGCTTAGCATTCATATTATCTATTTCGTTCTCAAGGTTATTTATTTCTATCAAAAGAAATGACCCCATTCATGCGAGATCAGAAGGCAAAATGGAAATAATAAAGAGAATCTCTCTTCTTTTGAAGACACATAAGCCGTAAAAGAGTAATATTGTTAGAAAGGATTACATTTTCTTTTTATAGGAAAGTCATCTTGCTTGTTTGAAATTTTATTTTTGAGTTATGATTTTCATATAATTTATTTTGATGACACCTTTTACTATATAGTATTAATGGACAAAAAACAAAATAAAAATTATTGATTACTTATTACGATAATACCGATAAAATATTTAAACGTTTTTTCTTAATATATTCTTTAAATATTAAGAAAAACAGAACCTTGAATAGGAATTTCATCTTATTTTAACTTGCAAATCTTCTTTTTACTGAAACAAATATAAACTTTTCTTACATATCCCAATGAAGACCCCAGGCAATTCATTATCTGAGATATATCCTGACATGAGAATAAAAAATACAGCTTTATTGGCCTTATAGTTCATAAAATGTGGGAAATATTGATAAAATAGGCAGCTGAACAGAACAAAAAACTATGGCCCTAGCACCTGCCATATCACCACTCATACCACCTTGAGATATGTTAAAGGAATGTGGCCAAAACACACGCTGAAATAGCAATAGGAAAAACCAAGATCTTAAAATTGCCCAAAAAGAAGAGCAGAACGCACTATAAATAAAATTGAGAATTTCTTGAGTGCTAAAACAGGGGAATAACAGTGCTAAATTATAATTCCACAATAACAATAAATCTTAAAATTCCCTATACAAACCAACTGGTTAAGTTGGTAGCGGCGGACGGATTTGAACCGCCGACCAAGGGATTATGATTCCCCTGCTCTACCACTGAGCTACGCCGCCATTTTGTTATGAAACGGAGATAGAATTTTTTACAAAAAAAGTCAATCCTGTAAAATGAAGGGAAGAAAACATCTTCAGCTTATTTTCATGGTAAGGTTATCATCCCCCCTGCCCAATCCCGTATAAAACCCGCCTCTACAGCCTTTCACCTCTCTCTAAAAACTGCAAAATTTTAAAGAATGCCTTATTCCTTCAACCATCGAAATCTCTCACGATTCCACCCACGAAAGAAGGCTACTCTTCGCCTTCCGTAAATAAGGGGGGTTCTACAACTTTGGAAGCCGCAGGCGGGCGCCCCCGTCTCTTCTCTGTCCGAGCAGGTTTTTCCACTTTTTCAGCAACAACTTCCTCACTCTGGGGTGGCTGCATCCTACCACTCTCCTCAGGGGGAGTTGGGGTCGGAGCTTCCATAGCAATGGATGGCTGTTCGTCTTCCCCCTCTCCTGAAGGCACAAAGGAAGTAGCCTGTCGGTTATTAGCTTGCCGGGTAGTGTTATTCTGCTGGCCTGCTTGTACAATGGCATTCAACACGCGAAAATAATGTTCAGCATGCTGAAAATAACTCTCTGCTAAGACCCGATCCCCTGAGCTGGTGGCATCCCTACCATGTTGAAGATACTTCTCAAACAATTGCTGGGCTGTTCCCCGCAAGCGCACATCGGGCCCATTACTATCAAACACATGGTTACGATTAAAGGGAACATGGTTGTTATGATGCCGCTGGTTGCTGCTATTATTGCCAGAACGATGATAACGGCTTCGCATACGTTTTGTATTCATAAATGAAAGCTTATTCCCTTCTGCCTGTAACTCATTTAACCAATATTTATTACAAAAAACGATATTTACAGAAATACCTCTATAAGACCGAATAGAAACATGACCGAAAAATATTTTTCAGGTTTTCATTCTTACTAAAAAGCCACGCCTTTCTCTTCTCTAGATCAAAGGAAAGGTTGGACTTTCTGGAAAACCCCCTTAACACACTGTAATAACCAGCCTTTTAAGGGATATAAAGTGATAAGGCATAAACAAAAAGCCACACTTTAAGAAGTGGGTATTATTGTAATAAAAACCCTATTTTTTCAATATAATTATTTTCTTGTTCTGTCTATATTTTTTACTTCATATAGCCAGACATTTCATCCAAACGTTTGAGAGACCACCGGCTCTTTTATATACTTAGTTCTACAAAAAATGCAATACTCACCCTTCAATACCTACCCTATCGCCAAGCTTTGTGCCGTTCCCCCCTATCCTGTTCGCCCATTAAAAATAGCAGCCATCGTAATGGTGTATAATGAAAATGTTTTTTTACCACTATGGTACAAGTACTATGGCAGGCAACTAGGAGAAAGCAACTTATTTGTTATTAATCACTCTAGCAGCGATGGCTCTACAAACTTCATAAAAACCAATCTCATCTGCCTTCCCCGAACAGAGATTGATGAAATCGAGAGAAGAGCGTTTATAGAGAAATTCCATGCAGGTTTATTAAATTATTACGATGTGGTTCTTTATACAGACTGTGACGAATTTATTATTCCCCGACCAGACCTTTATTCCTCTTTAGCAGACTATATAACCCGCCATTTAGAGGCTCCCATTATCCGCTGTGCGGGAATTGATGTTGTGCAGGAATCCTTTGAACAGGCTCCCCTTGATTTTTCAAGTTCTCTCCTGACCCAACGCCCTTACGGGCATCTTAGTCATTACTCTTGTAAGCCTCTCATTGCGTCTAGGCCTGTGCAATGGAGTGCCGGCTTTCATGAATGTAAAGAAAACAGCTTTTTCGATAGTACCCTATGGCTTTTTCATATGAAATTGGCTGATGTTGAATATGCCCTTCAACGCCTCGCACTCACGCGCTCTTTAACATGGAGTGCCAAAGCTCATGAAATGGGTCATGGGTCTTCTCACCGCATTGATGATGATTCCTTACGAAGATTTATCTTTTCTCTTCAGCAAAATAGGAAAGAAGGAATTTTAGATGAAACCGAATTCTACTCTCAATTCCAATCTAAGGAGAAAACACCCTTGATGAAAATACCGCCCATGTTTTACACACATCTTTAAACATCCAAACACAACAAATATTGGATATTGGAATCTCTTTTAGAGAAAACATTTCTTGGCAAGAAGGCCTCTTCACACCTGGCCTTTTATGCCCCTTTAGTCCCCCTTCCTTTGATGCTGAAAACTGATAACACGAGGAATACCAGACAAATCATCCACAACATCCATAATCTGCCACCCACTTTTTTCTGCAAGGGTTATCACTTGACACTCTTGCCCAACCCCTATCTCAAAAAAACCTATCCCTTCTGGCTTCACTATATTCTTAAGCCCTAAAAATAGGTTTTTATACATATCCATTCCCTCATCTCCACCATCTAGGGCCGTCATCGGCTCATAAAGGCGCACATCGGGCATGAGATGAACAATATCTTTTGTGGGGATATAGGGGGGATTTGAAAATACCACGTCAAAATTCTCTGTTATTTCCCTTACGCCCTCTGTTACCATAAAACGGCTACGAGCGTGAAGATGATTGATGTGGGCATTCTCCGTAGCCAGGGCTATAACCGCTTCTGAAATATCCGTTCCTAGCCCAGTGGCCCTACAATATTCGCTCAAAACTGAAAGCAGTATGCACCCTGTGCCAGTCCCTATATCCAATACACGTAAAGGCTCTTCTCGATGAGGAATTTTTTTTAATACCGTCTCTATCAGCAATTCTGTTTCGGGGCGTGGAATAAGGGTTGAAGGATTAACTTTGAAATTTAGACTCCAAAACCCTTTATAGCCTGTAATATAGGCGAAGGGCTCTTTTTGCCCTCTACGCTTCAGATATTGAAAATAAACTTCTGTTGCAACATCTTGCCTCTTATCGGCAAGCCTTAGCATCATAGGCTCAACATTGAGGGCTGCAGACAACAATAACAACGCCTCCCGCTCAGGCTCCTCAACCCCTAAGCCTGCAAGGTAATCCCTTCCCCAGTGAAGGGCTTGTTCTAAAGGCATGGCTTTAAGAGAGAAATCAAAATATGAATTCATATTAGGGGCAAATCATGATAAAAGTAAAAAATGCAGACATTGTTAAATAGCTCAATCTTCCCTCTTAAATCAAAGCTGCTTTTAAAGTGGTGGGTAGGTTTTACCCTTTGCCTCATGGGAACTTTTGAGATCAGCACAACAGCTTATAGCGCTGAGTTTATTATTAAAAACCAAAAAGCCCCCCAGGAAATATCGGAGAGTTCCACCGTTTATATTGATGGAAAACCTGTCGCCCATTTTACGCTAAACGATACCACCAAAGAAATCAGCAAAACCATTACCATTCCAGATATTACCCAAAGTGTCTCCTACGATTTATGCGGAAGAATAACGATAAGAAACGCTGCAGGTCAGCCTGAAACCCACGAGATTAATTCCAAAGGTATTCTCTACTCGCCTCAAAGTAAAACCTTCCTCGCCATTGTTACTGCTGACTTCAAATATTACTACCTTGCCAACCCAGAGGATCCCAACGGACATAAAGTTCTTGAAGGTCATTCCAATATCTGTCTCTCTCCTTCAGTTTAGTCATGCCTGTAGCCTGAAACCGCCTGGCATGGTTTTCCATCTGGAGAATAATCAGGGCTAGCATAAGGTACAAATAATGACGATCCCTCTCAGCTTTTACCCCTGCCCGCTTACTCCCTTGAGCTAATACCCGTAGAAGGTGATCAGTAAGCCTCGTTCCTCTTTCATTGGTCTCTTTTCATTGACCTCTTTTAATTAGCTTGAGCCGCCAGAAGAGCAGCTTGCTCTTCTTGGGTTAGGGCATCTACAAAATCATCCATATCTCCTTGCATGATTTTTTCAATCTTGTGCAAGGTTAACCCAATTCTATGGTCTGTAACCCGTCCTTGTGGGAAGTTATAGGTACGAATCCGCTCTGAACGATCCCCTGTTCCAACCTGGGATTTACGATCGGCTGCCCGTGTGGCATGCGCCTGTGCCCTCTGCTGCTCATACAAACGGGCCCGTAAAATTTTCATGGCTTTGGCTTTATTCTTATGTTGGCTTTTCTCTTCCTGCATAGCCACAACAATGCCAGACGGGATATGGGTAATCCGTACAGCACTTTCTGTTTTATTCACATGCTGCCCCCCAGCACCCGAGGCCCGATAAACATCGATGCGTAAGTCAGTTTCATCCACATGCACATCAACTTCTTCAGCCTCTGGCAAAACCGCAACCGTTACGGTAGACGTATGGATACGCCCCTGACTTTCAGTAGCAGGTACGCGCTGTACCCGATGCACGCCTGATTCATATTTAAGCCTGGCAAACACATTTCGACCGGTGATGCTGGCTATTCCTTCTTTAAGGCCGCCCAGTTCATTTTCACCAAGTTCTAAAATTTCAAAACGCCAGCCATTTTGCTCTGCATAACGGCGATAGGCATCAAACAGCTCTCTTGCAAACAGGCCAGCCTCATCCCCCCCTGCAGCAGGGCGCACCTCTAAAATAGCACTGCGCTCATCAGCCTCATCCTTGGGAAGCATCGCAAGGCGAACGTCTTGTTGTAAAGCAGGAATAGCCTCAGCCAAACGCTGGAGTTCGGCTTCAGCCAGAGCTTTCATTTCTGGATCTGTAAGCAGCGCTTGGGCTTGCTTTTCTTCCTCTTGTGCCTGACGTAATTCTTGCACAACCCGAACAATAGGTTCCAACTGAGCATATTCGCGAGAATAAGCACTAAATTCTTCACCCGAAACACCACTCGCCAAAAGGGCTTCAAGCTCTTCAGACCGGGCAAGAATAAGGTTTAAACGATCATCAAAGGACATATCAGGCCCTGACCTGTGAAGACGTAAAATAGCGGCCAATATCGTGTTGATGAATGGTTTCCTGTAGGCCCGTTTCCATATTTTTAATTTGAATGACCCCTGTTTTCATTTCTTCTTCACCAATAATAAGCACATAACTGGCATGAATTTTATTGGCTCGCTCCATACGTTTTTTCATATTCCCTTTATAGGCCATTTCTACTTCAACGCCTAACAACCGCAATTGCTGCATAATCGCAACGCCAGCAGCCAGGGCCTCTTCCCCCACAGGAATGACAGAAACGGATCTGTTTTTTTCTGGCATGGTGGTTACAAGCATGGCTAGCCGTTCAACGCCGGCGGCCCAACCGATGGCGGGTACAGCAGGCCCCCCCATTTCCTGAACCAGGCCATTATAACGCCCCCCCGCCAAGACTGTACCCTGGGCCCCCAGCTCTGTTGTTACAAATTCAAAGGTCGTGTGGCTATAATAATCCAAACCCCGTACGATACTGGGATCTTCCTCATAAGAAATGCCAAAAATATCCAGCATTTTACGAAGGTCATCCCAAAAAATCTGGGCTTCCCTGGTTAAAAATGCCTCTATACAAGGAGCAAGGCGAACAAAGTTTTTATCTTTCTCATCCTTGCTATCAAGAATACGCAATGGGTTCCGCTCAAGCCTTTCCTGGCTTTCTGAGGAAAGTTGGTCTTTTACTTCCCGAAAATAAGTTACAAGAGCTTCACGCCAGGCCATACGACTTGGCTGGTCTCCCAAAGTATTCAGCTTTAAAGTCACAGAAGCACCTATCCCCAACTGCTCTAAAATATTGGCAGCCATTGCCAACATCTCGGCATCGGCTAAAGGTTCTGCTGCCCCCAACAATTCTGCTCCAATTTGATGAAACTGCCTGTAACGCCCTTTTTGAGGGCGCTCATAACGAAACATGGGGCCAGCATAAAAAACCTTTTGAGGCAAAGTTTGTGTTAAGCCATTTGTTACCAAAGCCCGGCAAATAGCAGCCGTTCCCTCTGGACGTAATGTCAGGGACTCTCCTCCCCTGTCCAAAAAGCTATACATTTCCTTGGAAACAATATCGGAGGTTTCACCCAAAGAACGGGAAAATACCTTGGTCTCTTCAAAAATAGGTGTGCTCCATTCCTCAAACCCATAGGAGGTGGCCACCTGTTTTGCTCTGTAAACAATATAGGCGTGGCGTCGCTGTTCTTCGCCTATAAGGTCGTGCGTACCCCGCACGGCTTTTATATTACTCACCCTTACTTATCCTTACTTTTACTTAATCCTTACTCTCAGAAAAGGCAGACTCTCTTTAATATAACTGCCTTTATACCGCCCCTTACTGACAGCTTCTCTTACTCTTAACAAATCTCATGAACAGCCTGGCCTGTATAAAGAACACCCCAGCAACGCCCTTAACCCTCAGCTCTACCTACCAAATACCTGAAAAATACTATTCCGAGCAGGTCTTATCCACACTCATGATGCAACGAACCGGCTATAGAGATCGTGTTTTATTCTTTAAAAACAATGGGTAAATACACTATCCTAAACTGGTACCTTATGGGTTTCAGCCTTGTTTTGTTCGAGCTCTTTTATTGCTTTTACACGTTCTTCAACAAGGGAGACAATATGCTCTATCATATCTTCAGCAGGAATCGCATGGTCTTGTTTACCAGCCATATAAACCATATGCCGGCCAGAACCACCCCCCGTTAGACCAATATCCGTCATTAAAGCCTCACCTGGGCCGTTTACCACACACCCAATAATAGAAAGCGTCAACGGTGTTTCAATATGGGAGAGGCGTTCCTCTAGGGTTGATACTGTTTGGATCACATTAAAGCCCTGGCGTGCACAAGAAGGACAAGAAATAATTTTTATCCCCCGATGACGAAGACCAAGTGTTTTTAAAATATCCCACCCCACACGCACTTCTTCCTCTGGCTCTGCGGAAAGAGAAACGCGCATGGTATCACCAATGCCAGCCCACAAAAGGCTTCCCAAGCCTATGGAAGATTTTACAGTGCCTGCCCTTTTGCTACCCGCCTCTGTAATACCAATATGTAAAGGATAATCGCAGGCCTCTGAAAGCTGCTGATAAGCGGCAACCGCCAAAAAGACATCCGAGGCTTTGACACTAATCTTAAATTCATGAAAATCATGGTCTTGCAGGATCTTGATATGCTCTAAGGCGCTTTCTACCAGGGATTCTGGATTAGGTTCACCATATTTCTCCAAAAGATGCTTTTCCAAAGAACCAGCATTCACCCCAATTCGAATAGAGCACCCATGATCCCGAGCTGCTTTGACCACTTCCTTAATCCGCTCTGCACTACCAATATTGCCCGGATTTATACGCAAACACGCAGCCCCCGCCTCGGCGGCTTCAATCGCTCGTTTATAATGGAAATGAATATCTGCAACGATTGGAACATTCACTTCATGAACAATTTCCTTTAAGGCGACTGTACTCTCCTTGTCTGGACAGGATACCCTAACAATATCCACCCCCGCCACTTCAGCTTTACGAATTTGCTCTACTGTGGCCTTAACATCTGTTGTAAGGGTGTTTGTCATGGTTTGTACACTAATAGGTGCCCCACCCCCTACAGCAACGTTGCCAACATGAATCTGGCGGGTTTTACGCCGTTCAATTTGCTGATAAGGACGATAGCTCATACAATTTCTCTCCAGATAGGGCTTGGATAGGCGGATGCTTCATAATATAGACTATTTGCAGGATTTATCAAAAAAATTACAGAAGGAGAAAGAAGAAAACCAGTTAAATTTTTCCTTATTCGTCCGAATCCTCTGACTCTGTCTCTTTTTTAATAGAGGTGGCTACAGCATGACTATTTTGCAATTGTTGGGCATTCAAATCATCTGCTGTAACACGACGATGAACCGCACGAGAGGATTTCTCCTTTTTCCCTGACCAACCAGCCCATTGCTTTCCGCCCGTATTCCTCGAAGAATTTTTTACACCTTGGGGTTTAGCAGCCACCCCACCTTGTCCCTGGGGCACTTGGTCTTGGGGAGAAGGAGCACCTTGAGAGGAAGAAGCCGCATCCCCTCCTTGCGGCAAATCCTCATGCTCAGTAGCCAGGGTAGAAACGTTCGAAGAAGAGGAAGGTTGTGCCTGAGAAGAAGAGACCTGAGAGGAAGATATGGGCGGTATTTCAGTCTTTTTGACAATCCCCTTTTGTAAAAGCTGATCTGGTATAAGCGCAATATTGCGGGTGGAAGAACCACTCCCCTCGACAACACCACTGCCAATTCCTGAAACCGAAATTTCTAACCTTCCACCATGTGGGCCCATATTCATAATGGGCTGTTGAGCCTCTTCTGGAACTTGCCATTTCTCGCCCGCAGCCATCATTTTAGAAAATAGACTTTTCTCACCATCAGAAACGTTCAGCCAAAGCTTTTTCTTAGCCGTAATAATCACTACCGGATGAAGATTTTCTGCTGGAGCCACATTTTCTTCCGCTTTTTCTTCATTGGTTCCATGATCCATCTCTTCCTGAAGGACCTCATTGCCTTGAGCAGGAGGAATTGGGCTCATTTTATCATTATCTGTTGTCTTACCACCGCCCAGCGTTGTCAGTAACGATAAAACATTTTTGCTCTCACTCACCTTATGAGTAGAAAGATCTGGCATTTTATTGGGCTGGTCATCCCCTTCAGGAGTATTGGGCATCATGGAAGCAATTTGAGGGGAAAGATGCTGTTCTTCCGCCCCTGCCACTCTCCCTTCTGCCTCAACAACCGCTTCTTTCTGCGAAGAGGAATTACCCCCGCTTCCCCCAAATTCATACCAGCCTATATAAGCGCCCAAAACCACAAAAACTCCCATGGCCACCCACACTGTGGATGGGATAGAGCGCTCTGATTCTGGAACAGGAAAATGGAGCACGGGATGTTCCATCTCTATACGATGCTGTTTACGAAAAAGCTCTACAATCTCCGCACTATCAAGCTGCAAGGCCTCGGCATAAGTACGTAAAAACCCCAAGACATAAGCAGAACCTGGGAGATTATCTATCTCTTCATACTCTAGGGCATGAAGATAACTTTCTTTGATTTTCAGCCACTTAGCCACATCTTCAAGATTCCAGCCAAGCTCTTCCCTCCTGTCCTTTAAAAGAAGGCCTACACGCAAGGTACTAGGTTCTTGGAGAGAAGATGGCTTGCGTGAAAAAATCAAATTCTTACCCCTTATCAATTTCAAGAACATGTAAAAATTGGCGTTCTAAGGCCCTCACAGCCTGATCAACCAGTGCATTGATAATATCTGCAACAGGCAGCATTTCTTTAACCATCCCCACCGATTGCCCTGCCATGACAGAACCATTTTCTACATCTCCCTCAATAACTGCACGCCGTAAGGCACCAGCCCAGTAATGTTCAATTTCCAGTTGGGCTTCTTCTTTTTGTAATTCACCTTTCTGAAACTGATCAAGTACCTTTTTCTGGAACGTAACAAATTGGCGTAAATTCTCGTTAGCAATACATCTTACCGGAATTACAGGAAAACGCTCGTCAACCTGTACTGTTGTTACGGCATCCCGCGCAGACGAACGCAAGAAAAGCTGTTTGAAATGTTCGTGGGCAATACTTTCCTTGCTGGCAGCAAAAAGGGTGCCCAACTGGGCCCCCGCTGCCCCTTGCTCCAAATAACTGACAATGGCTTCCCCTCGACCCAAGCCACCTGCAACAAAAACGGGAACATCCTTTATTTCTGGCAAAATTTCCTGTGCTAGTACAGTTAAGGATACAGGCCCGACATGACCACCAGCCTCTGAACCTTCTGTGATCAGGGCATCAACCCCCAGACGAATAAGGCGCTTGGCCAAAACCAAGGCTGGGGCAAAGGCCAAAAGCTTAGCACCTCCATCCTTTACAGCTTTAACAGCGGCAGCAGAGGGGATTCCCCCTGCCAAAACAATATGACTAACACCGGATTCCAGGCAAACTTGAATAAGGCTATCCAAGCGGGGATGCATAGTAATCAGGTTAACACCAAAAGGTTTTGTTGTAAGGGCCTGTGTTTTTGCTATTTCCTGCTCCAGCATGGCAGGCTGCATGGAGCCCCCGGCAATAACCCCAAAACCCCCTGCATTAGAAATCACTGAGACCAGATTATGCTCACTCACCCAGGACATTGCACCACCGAGCAGGGCATACTCACTCCCTAAAAACTCTACCCCACGCCGCCATAACGCTGTAAGCTGGCGCCTGGCCCTCACGCGCTGTTCCTTCTCATCCATCCGGTTTGTTACCTTTAATCCTCTACAATGCAGGCTTATTATTTTAGCCTATGGCTAGTTAGCAAACTGTAAATGTTACTTCTAGATTAAAACCCAGATTAAAACGCAGAATTGCCTTTCCCCCTAATCCCCCCTCTATAAATTAGCCTGCCTGGGCCATATCCAAGCCATAGGCCTTATGCAAAGCCCTAACAGCCAACTCTGTATATTCGGCTGCAATCAACACCGAAACCTTGATTTCACTGGTAGAGATCACCTGCACATTAATAGAGCGCTCAGAGAGTGTTTGAAACATGGTGCCTGCAATACCGGCATGAGAGCGCATCCCTATACCGACAACACTAATTTTAACCACGGAATCATCTGTAACAATTTCCCCATACTGAATATTGCCCCGCTCCAATTCCAAAATCTGAATAGCTCGAGCAAGGTCTGTTTTGGAAGTGGTAAACACCATATTTGTTAACCCATCACCGCCAGAACTTTGCACAATCATATCCACATTGACATTAGCCTGAGCCAATGGCACAAAAATGGCAGCGGCTACCCCAGGCCTATCGGGTACATTGCGAACCGATATTTTTGCCTCATCCCTGGAATAAGCAATACCCGTTACTTTTTCTTTTTCCATAACCTCTTCCTCATCAACAACCAATGACCCTGGAAGTTCCCCTTCCATCGGGGCTGGGCCTTCTACAAAACTGGAGAGAACCTGAACACGGACCTTTTCTTTCATAGCCAATTCTACGCTACGGGTTTGCAGCACTTTTGCTCCAACCGAAGCCAGCTCCAGCATTTCCTCATACGTGATTTTTTCAAGCCTTCGGGCTTCGGGCACAATACGGGGATCGGTTGTATAAATTCCATCAACATCGGTATAAATATCACACCGACTAGCAGAAAGACTGGCCGCCAACGCCACCGCTGAAGTATCGGACCCACCACGGCCTAGCGTTGTTATTCGCCCCTCTTCGCTAATCCCCTGAAAACCTGCAATAACGGGCACATATCCATTTTGCATGGAATCAACCAGCACAGAGCTTTCTATTGTCTCAATACGGGCCTTACCATAGGCATGATCTGTTTTAAGGGGAATTTGCCAACCTTGCCATGAACGAGACTTTAGACCTAATTCTTGAAGGGCTATAGCGAGCAAACCGCTCGTAACCTGCTCACCTGTTGCAACAATCGAATCGTATTCCTGAGGGTCATACAATTTTGCCAGACTGTTGCAATACCCCACAAGGCGGTTGGTTTCACCCGACATGGCCGAAACAACCACAGCGACCTCACAGCCTGCCATGACTTGCTTTTTAACCTTCTGTGCTACCGTTCTGATACGATCCAGGTCGGCAACAGATGTTCCACCAAACTTCATCACTATTCGTGGCTTTGTATTCACTCTTCCCTCCCCGATCGCCAAACCACACTTCCTCAAGTTACTGGCTCAAGTTACTGACCCAAATGACAGGCCCAAATGACAGGCCCAAGTTACAAGCCAAAGTTCCAAGCCTAAATGACAAATCATACTACAACTCTTTAAGCTTACTTCTCACTAAGTCTTGAATCTCATCGACCCATTAGACAAAAATTTTATACTGCCAGACTTGCATAATAGGCAGAATACGTCACATAACCTGATAGAAGAGTTCAGTCCAGCACAAGTATTAAAAAAGAAGGTTCACAGCATGCCAACAGACGAAAGTTTTTTTGAACCAGCCTCATCTTCCAGCGTATTATCATCAGAGATTGAACGCTTTAGTGCCATGGCTGAGGAATGGTGGAACCCTCAGGGGCCCATGAAGCCCCTCCATGCTATGAATGAAACAAGATTAAAATGGATTCACGCCCACTTCTCCCAACATGTCCGCCAGGGCTTTCCTATTCGCTCTGTGCTAGATTTGGGGTGCGGTGCAGGACTAGCCAGCGAAGGAATGGCCCGCAGAGGCTATAATGTTTTGGGGGTGGATGCCTCAAAAAAAGCTATTGAGGCCGCTAAAAGCCACCTGCATCACTTTCCTCTTGATAAAAAAAGCGGCACACTTTCCTATCAGGCGGGAAGTGCTGAAGACCTTAGAGATCAAGGAAAGACATTTGATGCTATCCTGGCCTTGGAAATTATTGAACATGTTGCAGATCCCACCACTTTTGTTCAAACACTTTCAGGCCTTCTTAACCCCAATGGGCTTATCGTTTTTTCAACGCTTAACCGCACTATGCTCTCCTTGCTAATTGCTAAGATTGGGGCTGAGTATCTACTACGCTTGCTGCCAATCGGCACCCATGAATGGAAAAAATTTATAACCCCGACCGAGTTAGGGCGATATATCTTACAAGCAGGCCTTCGCGTAACCGATATTGCGGGCATGGCTCCTTCCCCTACAGGGCACTGGGCTGTTTCTACCTCCACCAAGGTCAACTATATTGCCATAGCCACTAATGGCTAATGAAATCGTGAGGCCCTTTTCTAATCATCAAAAATTCTAGCCATCAAAAACATCGGGATATTCATCATCCTCTTCAGGAGAGTGATCACTATGGTTGAAGTCAATTTTTTGGTCATGCCAGCCAAGAGATTGCATATCGTCTCTAACCCCTTCCTCTTTTGAAGAGGGCTGGGTTGTTTTTTTTGCAAGCCCCACTCATGATCAGACTGCCCAATGTAAGCCAAGCCAGTATAAGCCCCAGCATAAACCCCAATATAGGCCAAGAAATTTTTTGAGGGGATTACAGTGCTCTATAGCAGCTTCTCTTTGAGTCTCACTTTGAGAATCTGGCCTATCTTTTCCACATAGGCACTGAACAGCCCGCTAGCTATAACAACACCTTCCCAAGAAGCGGTTGAGACAGCATCAAACCAATATAGGTAAAAAAGACCGTCCCTGCCCCACTAATAACACAACACCAGACCAGCCATAGTGACCATAGACCCCAATATTGGAAGGAATAAAGGGCTGATAGAATACGAGCTTTTTTCACGATTATCCTCACCCACCCAGTTATCCTTATCCTCCCAGGATTCTCCCAGTCTGTTTATTTTAAAACTCTCACGCCCCTTGGGGGAAACTCCCTTCTCCCTGCTGGCCAGTAAAGTTAAAAGCCGATTTTGGTTCTAGTTGAAGAATGATATTAACCCTTGTTATTACCCACACTCTTCACTATTTCCTATTTATAGGAATAGCCTTGGTCTTTCCGTAATCATAAAACCGAATTTTGTGACGTTTTTGTCTATTTTTGAAAACCCTTATTTCATGAACTATCCATTTACAGACCCGTTCGGACGTCACATCACCTATCTGCGCATTTCTGTGACAGATAGGTGTGACCTACGCTGTACTTATTGTATGGGCAAAAAAATGTCTTTTCTGCCCCGCGATGAGCTCTTAAACTTTGAGGAGCTCTCCACGCTCAGCAAAGTGTTTATCGAATGTGGGGTACGCAAAATTCGCCTCACAGGAGGAGAACCCCTAGTACGGGCAGACTTATGCGCTTTTGTACAGTCTCTTACCCCTTGGCTCAATACAGATAAGAGCAAACCTGGACTTGATGAAATTACCTTAACAACCAACGCCACCCTGCTAGAGCGCTATGCCAAACCGCTTTATCAGGCCGGAATACGAAGGATCAATATCAGTCTTGATACTCTCCGCCCAGACCGTTTTACCGCCATTACCCGTGTAGGTAAACTTGACAATACCCTTAAGGGTATTGAAGCAGCCTTAGAGGCTGGTTTAAAAATCCGGATCAATACGGTGGTTCTAAAAGGATTAAATGACGATGAGTTTGATCACCTCATCGAATGGTGCGGACAAAACCAGATGGATCTTTGCTTGATAGAAACCATGCCGATGGGACAAGTAGAGGGAAACCGAATGGATCACTACTTACCCTTGGCAGAAGTTAAAAATACCCTCCAGAAAAGCTGGACCCTCCTACCCACGACCCATTCAACCTCGGGGCCTGCTCGCTATATGACCCTTCTGGAAACCGGCCAGAAAATAGGTTTTATTACCCCCCTCAGCCATGGTTTTTGTGAGGCGTGCAATCGAGTTCGTCTCTCTTGTACAGGGGTCCTTTACACGTGCCTCGGCCAGGAAAATAATTATGATTTTCGGACCCTCCTTCGCAGTCACGCAAGCTCCGATGAGTTAAAACAAGCTTTATTTACCGCTATTCAACATAAACCACGTGGGCATGATTTTGCTTTTGATCGCCTTAATAAAACCACCCAAGGGCAAATAAAACGCCATATGAACGTTACAGGCGGGTAATACCGTAAATGGATACCCCTTATCCTATTCCCCAAGTTTTTGACTATAAAGCCCAACAAAAGTTTCACAACCGGGCTAGCCGTAAAATCGCCCACGTTTACCCCATTCTTCAGCATGCAGCCTCTCTCCTGATTGAACGACTGGACGACATTACAAGGCCCTTTAACCTGGCGTTGGATATTGGCGGAAGAGGCGTGGTTGCCCCGTTATTGGTTGAACGGAAGATTACACCCATTACCATTGATTGCTCTATTGACATGCTCAATAAGCAGGCCGGGTTAAAACTTTGTTCTGAAAATGAACTTCTTCCCTTTGCCCCAGCAAGCTTTGACCTTGTCATTGCTTCTCTCTCCCTCCATCAAGTGAACGATATTCCAGGCCTGTTCAAACAAATACGTCATATCCTTAAACCAGATGGCCTGTTTCTGGCCAGTTTGCCCGTACTTCCCAGCTTTTCAGAATTAAGGGAATGTCTTATGCAAGCAGAAGAGACCCTTTGTGGGCGTATCTCTCCACGTATCATCCCTTTTCCCAACCTTCAGGCCTGTGCGGGCCTTCTGCAGCGGGCTGGCTTTACTTTGCCAGTTGTCGATTCTGAAATCATTAACCTCTCTTATCGCAACCCCCTCTCCATCCTGCGCGACCTTCAACAAGCAGGGGAAAGCAATGCCCTGACCCAACGGAGTAAATTAATCCCTCCCAAGGGCCTTTTTCCCCTAGCCCTTAGCCTTTTCGCTGACCGATATGGCAAGAATGATCCAGTCCCCTTACAGCTCCATATCGCTTGCCTCAGCGCATGGAGCCCTGCTCCTACCCAACCCCAACCCTTGACCCGCGGCGAATTTACAACCTCTTTTGAGGATCTGATCGCTTCCCTACCTGACCCGCCAAGTGAATCTTCCTCCTCATAACCCAGAGCTGCATAACCTAGGACTGCATAACCAAGAGCTGCAAGAAATCCACATCCAAAACCTGCCCTCAATACTCGCATTCGCTCTGGATCACTCTAGACCACTCTGGCCCACTCTGGCAGCCCACTTCTGGAGCACTCTGGGGTGCGTGGTTTTGAGGTGGTCTTCAGCCAATCTTTGAGAAGTGATGCTCACTTGATCGGCTGTCCTCTGGTTGGCTTTCTTTTAGGCAGGTACTTTCAAAGAGAAGATTTTCGAATAATATAAAAAAGCTCTTTATTTACTAAGCTGTCAGGGCTAAAAAACAAAAATACTTTATGCTTTTTGGGTGGACAACAGAAAACCTCAAAAGCACAAGCAAAAATAGATTGATCAATGTAAGGGCACTGCTTGTATGGCTGGTAAAGAAACAAAACATAACATCAAGAAGGTTGTTCTGGCTTATTCCGGTGGCCTTGATACTTCTGTCATCTTACGGTGGCTCCAAAAAAACCGTCATTGTGAAGTCGTAACATTTACAGCAGACCTCGGCCAGGGCGAAGAGCTGGAACCTGCCCGTAAAAAAGCAGAAATGTTCGGTGTTAAGGAAATTTTTGTTGAAGACCTGCGCGAACAATTCGTTAAAGACTTCGTCTTCCCCATGTTTAGGGCCAATACCTTGTATGAGGGGCAGTATCTTCTTGGTACCTCCATAGCACGCCCCTTGATTGCCCAGCGCCAAATCGAAATTGCCGAAGCCGTAGGCGCAGACGCCGTAGCCCATGGCGCAACAGGAAAAGGGAATGATCAGGTTCGCTTTGAACTGGCTTACTATGCCTTAAAGCCCGATGTTACCGTTATTGCCCCCTGGCGGGAATGGGATTTGACCTCGCGCACAAAGCTGCTGGCCTTTGCTGAGGAAAACCAAATTCCCATTGCCAAGGACAAACGCGGGGAAGCCCCATTTTCCGTAGATGCGAACCTACTTCATTCCTCTTCGGAAGGAAAAATCCTTGAAGATCCGGCCCTTCCCCCCGATGAAATTGTCTTTCAGCGGACCATTTCCCCAGAGGCGGCTCCAGATACCCCTACAGAAATCAGTATTGATTTTGTCCACGGGGACCCCGTTGCCATTAACGGTGTTAGTCTGTCTCCCGCTTCTCTTCTCACTCGTTTAAATGAACTGGGCAAAGCCAATGGGATTGGCCGGCTGGATTTAGTAGAGAATCGGTTTGTAGGGATGAAATCCCGTGGGATTTATGAAACCCCGGGGGGCACCATTTTGCTCGCTGCTCATCGACATATGGAATCCATTACCCTTGACCGTGAGGCAGCCCACCTTAAAGATAGCCTGATGCCCAAATATGCCGAACTTATTTATAACGGTTTTTGGTTCTCACCTGAACGGCGCATGCTGCAAGCTTTGATTGACGAAAGCCAACATTTCGTCAACGGTCAGGTGAGGTTAAAGCTGTACAAGGGCAATATTATTGTTACGGGCCGCGAAAGCCCCAACAGCCTCTATGATACCCGCGTTGTAACCTTTGAAGATGATGAAGGCGCCTATAACCAGGCGGATGCGCAAGGCTTCATTCGGCTTAATGCCCTCAGATTACGCCTAAGCGCTATGGCTGGGCGTAAAAATACTTAATCTCTGCATATTAAAGTAACCAGCACGATAAGAGAAATATGTTTTTGAAGCAATTTCTGTTATCGTTGTTATCATTGTTATCGACACAAGGTATTTTATAACGCCTTTTAACCCTTGCCGATCCAGATAGCCCATAAGAATAGGTAGAAGCACATGTCCATTTACTCCTCTCCCCGGCAAACTACGAAACGCCCCTTCCTCTCTCATGTAAAAAAAATCGGCATATCGCTGGCTTTGGCTTCAACTCTTCTGGTTGTTGGTTGTAGTGACGGCCCTAACGACGACGATGAACCTGATATTAACCCAACCACCTTCATGCAGCATATCCGCAGCGAAAAGGGCGTTGTAACCCTCCCCAGCGGCTTAGCCTATAAGGTTATCAAATCTGGAGACAAAACAGGGATCTCCCCTCAGAAAGGTGATCTGATCATGGTTTCCTATGAGGGGCGTCTACCAGATGGCATTATTTTTGATAGCTCCAATAAACATGGTGAAGATTCCGTGATACAGATGGAACTTGACGGGATGATTGATGGCTGGATGCAAGCCCTCCCCATGATGCACACTGGAGATACCTGGATGCTCTATGTACCGCCTGAACTGGGTTATAAAAGCCGCTCGGTTGGTGTTATTCCCCCTAATAGTCCCTTAATTTTTAGCATACAGTTAGTAGGGGTTGACAAGCGCAAACACTAACCTGTGTTTTGGTGGATGCAGCTTTACGGCTGTATTCTCCTTAAAAGAGTACCGCTCATCACGGTGCTATTAAACCCAAATCCTCTTTTTCTTGACTAATCTTTTTTCGGTAGGGCACCTTTTATGCCACGTATTTTTTCTGGAATTCAGCCAACCGGAATTCCCCAGCTTGGGAACTATCTTGGTGCCATTCGCAACTGGGTTCACCTACAAGAAGAATTCGAATGTCTCTTCTGCCTGGTGGATATGCACGCCATCACTGTATGGCAAGACCCTGCTAAGCTTAAGGAGCAGACCCTTCAACAGGCGGCTATTTTGTTAGCTGCCGGCATTAATCCAGACCAACATATTCTCTTCAATCAATCTGCCGTCTCAGCTCATGCTCGCCTTGGTTGGATATTCAGCTGTATCGCGCGTATCGGCTGGTTGAACAGAATGACCCAATTTAAGGATAAAGTCGGAAAAGACCGTGAAAAACATTCAGCCGGTCTCTATGTTTACCCTACGCTCATGGCTGCGGATATCTTGGCTTATAAAGCAACCCATGTTCCCGTAGGCGATGACCAAAAACAACATATTGAACTCGCTAATGATATTGCCCAAAAATTCAATTATGACTACCAAACCGAGTTCTTTCCCCAAATAAAAGCCCTTATTCCTCCAGCAGCAGCACGGGTTATGAGCCTACGAGATGGGACAAAAAAAATGTCCAAATCCGATCCCTCTGCGCAAAGCCGTATAGAACTTCTTGATACTGCGGATGATATTGCCCAAAAAATCCGCCGCGCAAAAACCGATTCCAACCCTTTACCTGGTACAGTGGCTGCCCTCAATGAACGCCCAGAAGCCCGAAACCTAGTAGAAATTTATGCAGCCCTTTCTGGAGTCTCCGTAGATAATGTTTTATTACAGTTCGAGGGTAACGGATTCGGCCCCTTTAAGGAAAAACTTACAGAACTGGTTGTGGCAACCATAGATCCCATAGCCCAGAAGGCCCGCAGCTACCTTAAAGACCCCGATCACATTAAAACTATTCTTCATACGGGTGCTGAGAAAGCAAAGGCCATTGCAGATCCCATTGTTGAAGAAGTCGAAAAAATTGTTGGCTTTATTCGCTAGCATTCCACTTTCTGTTGCCCCCACTCTCTAATACCTATTAGAGATTCTTTTTACCGTGCCTTCTTTTGCGGAACTGGCTTTATCGCCTTTTATGAACCGCACTGTATTTTTTGCGTTCCTGTTTTATCCGATCAACCCTTGATAAAACACCCCATTTCAACCAACCCTAAATAACCTTACTGACCCATGATGAAACAAAGCTTCCACCACCTCATTCTTTTTTCACAGGGAAAATCCCTTCTCCCCTTTACCCAGAAAATTAGTGAATGGATAACCTCTACCTCCATTCAAAACGGACTGCTTACCTTGTGGTGTCGTCATACCTCTGCCTCATTGACCGTGCAGGAAAATGTTGATCCTACCGTTCGGAAAGACATTCTAGCCTTTTTTGACAGAATTGTCCCAGAAGGGAACCACTATGCCCACAGTCTTGAAGGGCTTGATGATATGCCGGCACATTTATGCACCATGCTAACCAATACCCACCTTTCCATTCCTATTGAAAATGGAAAAATGGTTTTAGGAACATGGCAAGGAATTTACCTTTTTGAACATAGGCGCCATAGCCATGAAAGGGAGATTGTTCTCCATCTCATGGGTGAATAATCCCAATAAAAACTAGATTTTCGTTTTATAATCGTGATAATATAAAGGAAATGAATGAGTGACCTTTTTGAAAGGCCCCCATTCAGAGTTGTTACTTTTGGTCATATAAACCCAATACCGTTAATGCGTGAAAATATCCTTTCTTTTTTCTCCATTGGAAAAAAAATAGCCCTGGATTTTTTGCTTCCTCCAGTGTGTTTAAGCTGTTTTGCCCCCACTGGGCAGGCTAAGCTTTTATGCACCCAATGTTTTGCCCAACTCAGCTTTATCAGCGAGCCTTTCTGCCCATTATGTGCTCTTCCCCTGCCCTTCTCCCTTGACCCTCCCCCAACAACTCTTCTGAAGACAGAAACTCCATCCAACCCCGCCTCTCCCTGCCCCTCTTGTGAACAGGCTCCTCCGCCTTGGGCACAGGCACGAGCAGCCCTTTTATACGATGAGGCCGCAAAAAAGATTATTCTCCCCCTGAAATACGCCGATAGAACAGAACTCGCCCCATTCCTTGCAAATATTCTTGCTATGGTAGGCAAAGACATGTTGAGCCAATATCATGCCCTTGTTCCTGTTCCCCTTCACAAGACACGGCTAAGACAACGCTACTATAATCAAGCCGCTCTTATTGGCCATTCCCTCTCCAAAGTCACAGGGCTTCCTCTTATCGTGGATGGTTTGATAAGAAACAAAAAAACCCCCTCGCTGGAGGGCTTAAATCGACAAGAGCGCACAATCATAATGACCGATGCGATTCACATAAACCCGCAACGCCAGGCAGCCCTCCTCAATAAAAAAATTATCCTGATTGATGATATTATGACGACAGGAGCGACCCTAACAGCCTGTTGTCAAGCGCTTGCTCCCCTTACGGAATATAAACCTGCAATTCTTGTAATGGCCAGAACTCCCCCACCAGATATTGCCAGACCCTATAAAGAAAGCCTAACATAGCCATTGCACGATAATATGATGGCATAAAGCTATTTTTTATTATTCTTAACCATCTTATAGTGAGTCAAAATAAGATTATATTCAGCCAATAAGGATTAGTATGCCTAAAATAGAAATATACACACAACCTTTTTGCCCCTATTGCAAACAAGCCTTGGAACTTTTTAAGCAAAAGGGCGTGACTGTCCAGGAAATTTCAGCCCCTCGCGGTACACCAGAGCGAGAAACCGCTATAGAACGTTCTGGAGGACGGAAAACCGTTCCACAAATTTTTATTGATGGAAACCATATTGGCGGTTGTGACGATCTGATCGCCCTTGACCGTAAAGGTGGGCTCGATCCCCTTCTAAACCACTGAACCGGCTATTTTTTATACTCTTGGAGACTATTTCCTCACCTGACCCCCCACAATATCATTCACAACAAATTTCCACTCCATGAAGCATGAGAATACCATGAACAAAAATCTGATATCACGAAGGTCTTTTGGTTTGAGAATGTTAGGTACAAGTATTACGGCCTCTTCCTTACTCCCCGCATTAACAAAAAAGCTCTATGCAGCCCCCCTTCCCGCGGCAGCTGTTAACCCTCATGACCGTATCTTATGCTTTGTAGGAGGCTATACAGCCCATCGTCCCAAAGGAACAGACGGCAATGGGCCAGGGATTACCGTTTTTGAAATGGACCGTAAAACTGGCAACCTCTCTCCCATTAGCGTCTTTACCGATATTGCCAGCCCCTCTTTTATTACCTTATCCCATGACAAAAAATTCCTTTACGCTGTCAATGAAATTGATGACTTTAATAAAGAGGGGGATGGTTCTGTCACCTCTTTTTCAGTGGATCCTGCATCAGGCAATTTGCAAAGGTTAAATGTTGTCAGCTCAGGGGGGGCTGTTCCTGCACATTTAAGTGTAGACCATTCGGGGAAATATGTTCTGGTCGCCAATTATGTAGGCGGGAGCGTGGCAGTGCTGCCCATAAAGCCTGATGGCTCTCTGGATCAGCCCGTAGAAGTTATCAAAAACACTGGCCCTCGTATGCCAGAACGGGCAGAGGATAACCCACCAGGAAATTTTGCCATAAGTGACCATACCTCCTCGCATGTCCATATGGTTCAATCCGATCCCACTGGGCGTTTTGTTGTTGCAGACGATGCAGGGCTCGACCGTATCTATGTCTGGTCTATCGATTCTAAAACAGGCAAATTAACCCCTGCTCAATACCCTTATCTGGATATGACGCCAGGCTCTGCCCCCCGCCATTTTGTTTTTTCAAAAGACGGAAAACGGCTTTACAATCTTTGCGAACAAAATTCAAAAGTTGTCTATTCTCATTTTGATCCCACAACAGGGAAAATCACGCCTCAACAAACTGTTAGCACCGTAACCCCCCATTTCAAGGGAAGCACACTCGCTGCAGAAATTGTTTTTTCTCATAATGAAAAATTTATCTACGCCAGCAACCGGTTGGGAAATTCTATTGCCGTCTTCAAGGTAAGCCCCGATGGACTCTTAACCCTTATTGATGAAACATGGATGCATGCCGACTATGGCCGAGCCCTTATGTTCGACCCCAGCGGAACATTCTTATTTTGCGCCAATCAGAAAAGTGATTCTGTTACTGCTTTTCGGGCCAACCCAAAAACAGGAAAACTCGATTTCACCTGGAATTTTACCCCCATTGGGAGCCCCACAACTTTCGAATTCCTGGTTGTGCCTAAATAATTTTTTCTGGTTTTTACCTCCTAAAATGATACCCAATACAAAAAGGAAAGCCTTTAAAGGCTTTCCTTTTTTGCTGACCGATATAAATGCCTAAAAATGGCAAAACGCTTACCCAAGAAGGAATGTTTACGGGGTCTGATCACCTCACTGAGAAACACTATACGAGCCTCATGCAGATGCTACCCTTCTGCACCCCACAAAACAGACTAACAGCCATATCCTAACCAGTCTCCCCATAGCACACCGCTTACGGTATTTCTTTCTGACAAAGTAATGGCAAGACACCGTAGTACCCCTTGAAGAACTCTCCTATGAGTTTAGCCGGCTTGATATCTCCATCGCACCGCTAGAAATCGATAATGTTTTCTGTAATGCCAAGAGTGAAATCAAGTTTACCGAAGCAGCCCTTGCCAATGTCTGTTTCGTTGTCTCACCCACAGGGCCGTTCAAAAGGCTGGTTATCCATGGGAAAACCGGCTTCCTTGCGACAACCCCAGAAGAATGGGAACACTACCTGCTTGAATTGGTTGATAATCCTGACCTCCGCCAAAAAATGGCTCAGGCCGCTTATCATTCTGTAAGGTTATAAGAACAGTTAATGAGGCGCATGCTCGCCAGAAAAATCAGGTGCTTTTAATCCAGATTTTTCTAACTGGCTTACCAATGCCTGTTTAAGCTTCTCTAACCCTTCCTGAGATTTCCCTTCTGCACGAGCTACGAGTACCGCTTGAGTATTAGAGGCACGCAGAAGCCACCAACCATCTGGTGTATTAACCCGAACACCATCAATTTCCGAAACATCGGCCTTTTCTTGCCTTAAACGCTCAGCCACTTCTTTAATAACCTCAAACTTTCGCGTATCTTCACACTCAAATCTAAGCTCTGGCGTTGAGATTGTTTTAGGCATTTCTGCCAAAACTGCTGAGAGAGGTTTATCAAGACGTGCAACAATATCTAAAATACGAATAGCGGCATAAAGCCCATCATCAAATCCATACCATTTATCGGCAAAAAAGACATGCCCCGACATTTCCCCTGCCAAAGGAGATTTTGTTTCTGCCATTTTTGCCTTAATAAGAGAATGTCCGGTTTTCCACATAAGGGGGTTACCACCAGCTTTTTTGATCTCATCAAACAAAACCTGGCTCGCCTTCACATCGGCAATAATTGTCGCTGCTGGATGCGTTTTTAAAACTTCCCGGCCATATACAACCAGGAGTTGATCCCCCCATAGAATTGACCCTTGATCATCCACCACTCCAATACGGTCCGCATCACCATCAAAGGCAATACCAATATCGGCTTTTTGTTTTTTAACTTCGGTAATAAGCTGCTCAAGATTTTTAGCAACCGTAGGGTCAGGATGGTGGGCAGGGAATGTCCCATCTATTTTGGCATTTAATAGAATGTGCTCTCCTGGTAACCCCTTTACCAGTTGGGATAAGATATCGCCTGCTGCCCCATTTCCATTATCCCAAACCACTTTTAATGTCTTGCTACCGCCTGTCCAGTCTTTCAGTAAACGCGCAATATACTCTTTCTTGATATCAACATTTTCCGAGCTCCCCTTTTTATTTTCTCCTAGGCCTCCTGCAGCGGAAAGTTTTCCAAGCTCCTGAATCTGACTACCAAAAAAAGGTTTCCCCTTCAGCATCATTTTAAAACCATTATAATCCGCTGGGTTATGACTACCGGTAATCATAACAGCGCCATCGGCCTTAAGGGTTACAGAGGCAAAATACAACATTGGCGTTGGGCCACACCCTACAGAGATTACATGCAGGCCAGCATCCATAGCACCTTTTATAAGATGCTCCTCCAACTGGGGAGAAGAAGTCCGGCCGTCATAGCCGATAACAAGGGTTTTACCGCCCTCTTTTGCGACAATATAGCCAAACACACGGCCCACAGCATAGGCATCTTTTTCGGTTAAGGTCTTCCCAATAATCCCGCGGATATCATATTCTCTCAAACTGGTTTCATCAAAATTATGACTAAAAGTCATGGTATAGTGATCCTTTTACTGGGTATTCATTGGTTTTAAATAATAATGACTAAATGGATGAAATATTAAAGACTTATATCTCGTTGCTATATTTCTTTATAAAGCTTTTAACGTCTGCTGCCAGGTCTTCCCTCGCTAGGGAAAAAGCAATTTGGGCCTCAAGGAAGCCTGCTTTACTACCGCAATCAAAGCGTGTGCCTTCATAACGCAAGCCATGAAATGGCACCTTGCCAATAAGCTTAGCCATGGCATCTGTTAGCTGCACTTCGCCCCCTGCTCCACGATCAAGGCGTGAAAGTGGCTCTAAAATATCAGCCGTTAAGATATAACGCCCAATAATTGAGAGATTGGATGGAGCATCCTCGGGATCAGGTTTTTCCACCAGGCCTTTAACTTCAACCATATTCCCAATTTCGGCACCAACATCCAAAATCCCGTAATTTTTGGTCTGCTCCTTGGGAACTTCGGTAACAGCAACAACATTGCCGCCTGTATTATGATAAGCATCGGCGAGTTGCTTCATACAGGCTGTTTTGCCCAAAATAATATCATCCGGAAGGAGAATGGCAAAAGGATCATTGCCAATAAATGTTCTGGCACACCAAATGGCATGGCCTAAACCCAAAGGCTCCTGCTGACGAACAGCAACGAGCGAGCCAGCCTCAATGCTAGAGGGAGCTAGGGCTTCCAAGGCAGAAACCTTATTACGCTCCCTTAATGTTGTTTCCAGTTCAAAGGCAACATCAAAATAATCAATAAGCGAATCTTTCCCACGCCCTGTAATAAGGCAGAACTCCTCAATTCCGGCGGAGCGTGCCTCATCAATAGCGTATTGAATCAACGGTCGATCGACTACTGTAAGCATTTCTTTTGGCATTGCTTTTGTTGCAGGCAAAAAACGCGTTCCCAACCCAGCAACGGGTAAAACAGCTTTACGTAGGGGCTTAATCACTAAATCAACCTTTGCTATTTAATTATGACATCCGAACAAGATCAAAAATACAGGGGTATGACTGTAACACCATATTCGCTATTTTATTCTTAAAATTACTGAGTAAAACAAAATTATTACCGCTTTTTTTGTCATTTTGCGGTTTTCTGCACATGATGCTCAATATTTAATGAAGGTCATTATAAATTTGAATTGGGCAAAAAAACGGCAATAATAATAAGTTTTTCCATAATTTTATTATAATATCAAAACAAAAACAAACAGACCCATTAAAACTCTAAAACATTTTCTATATTTATAGCGTTTTACCAAAGGAAAGTTTAATGTTTTTTTGATACTGCAACAGATCGTGAACTGGCCGCTGGGCAACGCCGGTTTCCATCGCTGCTTTGGCCACTGCTGCAGCAATTCGAGGTAACAGCCGTGGATCAAACGGACTGGGAAGAATATAATCTGATGCTAAAACGGAAACCTGTTTACCGTAAAGTTTCTCTAATGCCTGGTTTTCCTCTTCATCATCCCCATAAGCCTGCTCTGTAAGGTCAGCTATGGAGTATACAGCAGCATGTTTCATCTCAATATTGATTTCGGTGGCCCCAACATCTAAGGCCCCACGGAAAATAAATGGAAAACACAAGACATTGTTTACCTGATTGGGATAATCAGACCGACCAGTACCAACAATAGCATCGGGACGATTCTGATGAACCAGTTCCGGGAGAATTTCCGGAACCGGATTGGCCATAGCCAGAATGATGGGCTGCATAGCCATACGAGCCAGATAGGATGGCTTGAAAACCCCACCCGCGGAAAGACCTAGAAAAATATCTGCGCCTTCAATAGCATCTTCCAAGGTGCGAAATGCCGTTTGATGGGCATACCGTGCCAGAGAAGGGAAAATCTCTGCTTCTCGGCCTTGGTAAATCACCCCATGAATATCGGTAAGGATAACATTTTCTACCGGTAAACCTAAACTTACAAGCATATCTACACACGCCAATGCAGCAGCCCCTGCACCGGATGTAACAAGCCTTATTCCTGGTAATTTTTTCCCTTGCAGCTTCAAAGCATTCAAAACTGCAGCGGCCACAACAATGGCAGTCCCATGCTGGTCATCATGAAAGACGGGGATGTTCATTCTTTCTTTTAGCTGGGCTTCTATAGCAAAACACTCTGGAGCCTTGATATCTTCAAGATTAATCCCGCCAAAAGTCGGCTCTAAAGCGGCAACCACATCACAAAATTTTTGGGGGTCTTTCGCATCGACCTCTATATCAAAGGCGTTAACGCCAGCAAACTTCTGAAATAATACCGCCTTACCTTCCATCACCGGTTTTCCGGCCAAGGGGCCGATATCTCCTAACCCTAACACGGCGGTTCCATTGGTAATAACGGCAACCAGATTGCCCTTTCCCGTGTAATCATAGGCAGCAAGTGGGCTGACTTTTATTTCATTACAGGCTTCAGCCACACCTGGTGTGTACGCCAAGGAAAGGTCTGTTCTATCTGCCAAGGGCTTGGAGGGAATAACAGAGATTTTCCCCGGAACCGGATAACGATGATAATCCAAAGCTTTTTTTCTAAAGTCGTTGTCCATCTTCCGCCCTCAATTTTCTCTTACTATATAGGATTGGGTACTATGCAGGATAGGCCTATAAAAGCCTTCTTAGGAAGAAAAGGCTTCTTTTCCAATTTCAAAAAAGAGAATTTACAGACCAGCTCTGTCCTTAGAAACTGTGAGCCCACTCTTTCTTGTGAAGTAAAGGAAAAAACACACCTGGTTTTTTAAGGGGAACAAAAAACCAGGAGCTTTCGAAAAGCCTGTTTTATGATCCCAACCATTCTCCACATTCTGGGTATGGTGCGGTCGAGAAGACTCGAACTTCCACGGGGAAACCCCCACAAGCACCTCAAGCTTGCGCGTCTACCATTCCGCCACGACCGCATGTATAACACTGAATACAAGAAGCGTTATTCATACTTCTGAAAGGGCATATAACTGATCATGACTTATAGGGCAATTCCTAAAAACCATTTTTTGCAAACAATTTTGCATTGGCAAAGTTCTGAGCTCATTGCCTATCCGGACTCTATAACAATCATGCAACAAAAAATAGAAGAGATCAGCAAAGGAAAATCCCCAGAAATATTGTGGTTTTTGCAGCACCCCTCTTTATATACGGGGGGAACCTCAGCTAAAGACGAGGATATTTTTAATAAAAAAAATTTTCCGGCTTTTCGCACTGGCAGGGGGGGACAATGGACTTACCATGGCCCTGGACAACGAATTGCCTATCTTATGCTTGATCTTACGACTCGACACGGAAGTATCCCCCCACGCAATATTCATGCCTATGTTCACGGCCTAGAACGCTGGCTTATTCAAGCGTTAGCCCGCTTTGATATTAAAGGGGAGCAACACCCCGAACGCATTGGTGTTTGGGTGAGAGACCCTAAAACAGGAAAAGAAGCCAAAATTGCAGCCATTGGCGTGCGAATTACCAAATGGATCACCTGGCATGGGGTCGCTATTAATATTCACCCAGACCTTAAGCATTTTCAAGAAATTGTCCCCTGCGGACTTGCGGATTATGATGTCACCAGCCTTGAAAAACTGGGTGTAAATGTAAGTTTAAAAGAGTTTGACCGTGCCCTGATAGAAAGTTGGAATGACATATTTGGAGAAAACCACCTTATACCAGCTGAAACTCCCCCCTTCCCCAATCCTATAGATCTACAACAGAACGCACCCATAAATCAGGAAACACACTCTATGTTATAAAGAAAGCCAAGATATAAAGAGATTTAAAGTATGAAGAGAAAAAAGCTTATCCTCCAGCTTTATTGACCTATTTTTAAAAATGATAGAGGGAAGAGGACAAACCAGATGAACCAGTTCCGGGAGAATTTCTGGAACCCCGGATTGGCCATAGCCAAAATGATGGGCTGCATAGCCATACGAACCAGATAGGATGGCTTAAAAACCCCACCCGCGGAAAGACCTAGGGAAATATTAGCGCCTTCAATAATGATGAATACTATTGTGGCCTTAGAGCTTAGAGCTTAGAGCTTAGAGCTTAGAGCTTAGAGCTTAGAGCTTAGAGCTTAGAGCTTAGAGCTTAGAGCTTAGAGCTTAGAGCTTAGAGCTTAGAGCTTATTCACCTGGAAATGCAAACCATTGCTCCGGAAAAGTTACCCCTATTTTTACATTATAAATTAAAAACCGATTATGCCCCCCTCTGATATCCACAGATTCTATTCTATTGATGACCAGCTGGCCCTTATCCTGTGTCATCTGAAGTGTCAGCAGCCCTTGGGAGGGATTATCTCTTCGGGTTAAAGACAGTTGCAGCTGGTTTCCCTGGTGCTGAAGGGAAGTGACCTCAATTGGCCCTGAAAATTTTACAGGAACGGCTAAAAGTAACCCTACTGGATCGTGGGAAAGTCCCATTTCAGTTCGCGCGTCATTTTTTTTATCAACCACCACCAGCTTTTCCTGCCCTGCCACAGCAATTTTTGCATCAGGAGAGAGATAATCCAGCCGCAAATGACCAGGAACGTAGCTTATCATTCCGCTTGACTGGCTGTTATTGGGCCAAAAATGAACGAACTGTCCCTTAAACCCCTGGCGAGCATTAAAATACTGCTCCACCCGAGTAATATCGGCCTGTTGGGCCGCTGAAAACTGATCGTCGGATTCGGTATGGGCACAAGCGACAAGAAGCAAGGATACTCCACCTATCTGCACCGCTTTTTTTAACAGGGACAATGCCATCATTTTGTTTTACTCCGCTTTCTTCAAAAGCGTCCTGTTTTCCTCCTTGTTAAGGGATCACCAAAAACAAGAAAATAAAAGAAAACGCACAAACCTTTGCTTTCTCATTACTAACTTTTCTCATCACTAACATAGAAAAGCTCATAACGCAGAAAAGCCAATCATATTATTTAAAAAAATTTCCTATCCATAAGTTTTCTTAACATAACATTTCTTAATCTGGGGCTTAATAAGCTAAGGCCTAATCTTTGGCAGGCTTTCATACTCTTCGGGCGTTTTTAAAGTAAGGGCTAAAGCATGCAACCCGGTTGTAAATTCTTCCCTTAATAATTCATGCACCAAACGCGAACGTTGCACGCGGTTCATACCCATAAATTTTTGGCTGACGATCACCATACGATAATGGGTCTCACCCCCCCCTATTTCAGCATGCTTGACTGCAGAATGGTGCGCATGACGATGGCTTTCATCTTCAATGGCCATTTCTTGGGGAGCAAGCGCGGTTTCTACAATTTTTTTCATTCGATTTAGCCTCATCTGGGATTTACCCATTCTCAAAAGCCTCCAGAATTCATATATTAAGAAAAAGATGCTAAGGTTACCTGAACTTTAATATAGGAAGAGTCTCCTGCAAGAAAGACCTAACGCTTTGATTTATTCAGTGATTCCTTTATTTGAACAAAAGACCGTTTTGACCACTATTTAATATAATATGATGCGCAAACCCAAAACATCCCGCAGTAAAACTTTCGCTCCTGATCCTGATGCTCCTCATAACCATATCTGCGATATGCCGGGATGCGATAAAGAAGCTGGCTACAGAGCCCCACGCTCTCCTAAAAACCTGCGTGATTATTTTTGGTTCTGTTTGGAACATGTCCGGGAATACAACGCCAAATGGGACTTCTATAAGGGGATGACCCCTACACAGATCGAATCTGACCTTCGCTCCGCTACATCCTGGGGGCGCCCTTCCTGGAAGCTTGGGCATCTAGGCAGGAAGCATCTGTTCGACACTCTCCACGACCCTATGGAGTTGCTGAAGAAAACTGAAAACAGCCCCTTTAATACCAAACGTTATCCTCACCTTTCCATTCCCAAAGCTCTTAAGGAGCCATTAAACATGCTTGGGCTTGACTGGCCCATTTCTATGGAAGAGCTTAAAACCCGTTACAAGACACTGGCCCGCCTCCACCACCCCGATATTAATGGTGGCAGCCGCGAAGCAGAAGAGAAACTTAAAAATATTAATTCTGCCTATACAACTTTAAAAACCCACCTTACCCAACACCCCTCTAACCATGCCAGAACGGGGTAATAGGCAAGGTTTCTCCGTTTTTTATTTTATACTCATTTTTTGCAGGAAATATAAATTGTTATGAAGATGACATCCCCCCTCTCTTCGAGCCTTAACACTATGGCTGAACAGGAGGGCATTGCCCCACTCCCCCCCATAACCAGTATTGATAAACCTGATACGACCCTTTCTGTCCGCGAGGTTTTTGGTATAGAGTCTGATCTTGAAGTACCTGCCTTCCAAGAACGAACCAATCATGTCCCAGACAAAGACCCAACCTATCAGTTCGACCATGACACCACACTTGCCGTCCTGGCAGGCTTTACCTACAATCGCCGTGTCATGCTCCAAGGGTACCATGGGACAGGAAAATCTTCACATATAGAACAAATTGCTGCACGGTTGAACTGGCCAACAGTACGGATCAACCTCGATAGCCACATCTCCCGGATTGATCTTATAGGAAAAGATGCAATCGTTATAAAAGATGGCCAGCAAATTACTGAATTTCAGGAAGGATTGCTACCTTGGGCCTTACAACGCCCTTGCGCCCTGATTTTTGATGAATATGATGCCGGCCGGCCAGATGTTATGTTTGTTATCCAACGTATCCTAGAAGGAGCCGGTAAGCTGACCCTTCTGGACCAAAACCGTGTAATTCATCCGCATCCTTACTTCAGGCTGTTTGCCACTGCCAACACTGTAGGCCTTGGAGATACAACAGGCCTCTACCATGGAACCCAACAAATTAATCAAGGGCAAATGGATCGGTGGAATATCGTTGCAAGCCTGAACTATCTCCCCCATGCCCAGGAAACCGCCATTGTACTTTCCAAACTTGACATTGATCCTGACGATAACGCCATGAAAAAACAAATTGAAAGTATGGTGGCCATGGCAGACCTTACCCGTGCAGGCTTTATGGCAGGTGATGTTTCAACGGTTATGTCCCCGCGCACCGTCATCAGCTGGGCAGAAAATGCCCAAATTTTCCATAATTTGGAATATGCCTTTAAGGTCAGCTTCCTCAATAGATGTGACGAAGCCGAACATGCAACCATCGCCGAATATTATCAGCGCTGCTTTAACAAGAATATTCTCGATCCCAATATCCACTCCCAATAAGGGGTCTACTAGACTTAGCTAAAACGCGCACTTGGTCATAACAATTCCTCAACAAAAACAATCTGTTTTCTCAAAACTCTGTATCTTGCCAAACATGTTTTTTAAAATTTCTGGCCTCTCCCAACCGAACCTATGGACCCAGTCTATGGTTCCAAAACGTTCCTTTTAGCAGGCCCTTTCTCTCGTCTGTGGAGTATCACCCCGTGCCCGATGCACCCGATCAAACCCCGCCTGAGCTCTCCTCTTTAAAGCTCAATGAAAAAAAGACAGAAGACTTTAAGCGTGCTACTGTCAATACCTTACGGGCAATGGGGAAAAAACCGGGTGTTCCTGCTGAAAATCTGCAGGTGCATTTTCAAAACCGTATCTCTGCCCAGCAAAAAAAAGACCGCACCCACATTCGTCTACCTTTCCCCATTCGGCCCCCGCAGCAAGAGGAAATTACAGCCACTCGGGCGGCTGCAGATACCGTAGCGTTGCAATTGCGCTATCATGATTCAACCCTTCATTCTCACCATCAACCAGCCCATAAGGAAGCCCGAGAGGTTTATGATGCATTGGAACAAATGCGCATAGAAGCCCTTGGTAGCCAGTATATGGAAGGGGTTGCTGCCAATCTGGATGCAAAACTTAATACCGAAATGAACCAAAAAGGTTATACTCGCCTTAACCCAACCGACTTGCTGCCCTCTGCGGTAGCCTTGGCACTTCTGGCACGACAAAAATTTACAAAGCGCCCTGCCCCGCCCCAAATTCAAGAACTGCTTACCGCATGGGAAAAGACCCAGCTTACGCCAGACGTTGAAAAAATGATCAACGAGCTGGCAAACACCCTCACCGATCAGAGCCATTACAACCAGCTGACCCAAAAGATCCTTAAAGCCTATCATTTGATTGAGGACGAAATATCACCTGATCATAATAATGATGAAAGTGATAATAAGAGTGAGCAAACCGCGAGCTCAGAAAGCTCCTCTCTTCCTTCTCCTGAAAACCAACCAGAAGATCAAGAACAGTCTTCCTCCGAAGAAACCACAGACTTGCAAGCACAACTTCAGCAGATTAGCAGCCAAGATCAGTCTGAAACATCTGAACTACAAGTGGGAGAGGCCGAAGGGAACGATCAGCCCGCTGGCAGCTCAACAGACCCAGACGAGACAAGAGGCAATACACCTACCACCGAGCAAGCACCTTATCGTATTTATACCCAACAATTCGATGAAATTGCCCCTGCCGAAGAATTATGTGACCTTAACGAACTCATCCTCCTCCGTCAGCAGCTTGACCAACAACTTCTGAGCATGCAAGGTATCGTAGGGCGGCTTGCCAATCGGCTTCAACGCAAGTTGCTTGCCAAGCAAACACGATCGTGGAAGTTTAACCAGGAAGAAGGACTTTTGGATACAAGCCGCCTTTCCCGCATTATTGCAAACCCTATGCTCGGCCTTTCTTATAAACAAGAAGCTGAAACAGCTTTTCGGGATACAGTGGTAAGCTTACTAATCGATAACTCTGGCTCCATGCGTGGTCGCCCGATTGCTGTGGCCGCCATGTGTGGCGACCTCCTTTCTCGAACGCTGGAGCGTTGTGCGGTAAAAGTGGAGGTATTAGGGTTCACCACACGAGCATGGAAAGGCGGCCAGAGCCGTCAGCTATGGACAGAGAACGGCAAACCATCCCACCCAGGGCGCCTAAATGACCTACGCCATATTATCTATAAAGACGCCGACCAACCTTGGCGACGTGCACGACGTAACCTGGGCCTTATGCTTAAGGAAGGGCTCTTGAAGGAAAATATTGATGGTGAATCCCTGCTCTGGGCCATGAATAGACTCAAGAAACGCCCGGAAAAACGTAAGATCCTTATGGTTATCTCAGATGGCGCGCCGGTCGATGACAGTACTCTTGCCGTAAATCCACCAGACTACCTTGAACAGCATTTACGTTATGTGATTGACCTAATCGAAAATAGTAGTTTCATAGAGCTGCTCGCCATTGGCATTGGCCATGATGTCACCCGTTACTATAGTCGTGCCGTCAGAATAACAGATGCTGAAGAGCTGGGGAGCACCCTCCTTGGGGAACTTACCGCCCTTTTTGAAGAAAAATTTACTCACTAATTTAAAGTTTTCTCTGCTATCCTCATTAAACCCCACCGGCCCCTTTATCTTTAGGGATTAACAAAGGGCAATAATATCTTATACACTCTAACCTTGTTCGGTTTTTCTTAAACCCGTTCATCACATAGCTGGAAAGCAAATAATATGGCAACTCTTTCCCGATATTGTCTATTGACCATTCTCGCTTTTGGTTTCCAATCTGGTGGGTTAGCCCCTTTCTTACTTGCTGCGACCTTACCCACTTCAACGACTTCTGAAAATAAAGCTGAAAATAAAACTGAGCCCCCTGTCCTCTCCTATATCGCCCCACCTCCGGGTGAAAATTCCTATGCTCAACGGCTTGATACCGAGACCTATTTTGCAACGCGTAAGCTGAAAGATACCCCACGATGGAACCTGGCTTATAAAGATTCTAAACTTCAGACAGAAGAACTGTTAGAGACTTTTTCTTGCGCCAGTCATCTCCAATTCAAAAAAAATTCCTTTCCAGCTGTCTTTTCACTTTTTGACTTTATTAGTCACACAGTCAAAACATATGTTGATCAGGATAAAAATCTATGGCAGAGGAAACGCCCTTTTGTCCTCTACCAGGATCAGCCTTTTTGCACGGAAGAAAAGCGCGATTCTCTTGGAAAAACCTATTCCTATCCCTCAGGACATACGTCCCTTGGATGGTCTTTTGCTTTAGCCCTCTCAGAGCTTATTCCCCAGCATAGTGCTGAAATATTGGCCCGTGGAAGGCAATATGGTGAAAGCCGTATAATTTGTGGAGCCCATTGGAGAAGCGATGTTGAGGCAGGCTTTCTTGAAGGTGCCGGCATTGTCAGCATGCTGCAAAATAATCCGCAATTTCAAGAAAAACTTGCAGCTGCCCGTAAGGAAATCACGCAAAACTATACCCCCCTTACCCCGCAAGCCCTTAACCAATGCACTCAGGATGCTGCCATTCTCAAACCTTCTCCCTTGGATGAATAGAGTTTTTTGTTTTTTGCTTTCTTTTGTGTTTTTCTTTCTACTGCCCTGTTTCACTGCAAGTTTTCTACAAATCGTTTTATACGAAGACAGGCTTCAGTAAGAGAGGCATCATCTGTAGCATAAGAAAGTCTTAAATAGGGGCTATATCCAAATGCAGCACCATGCACCATCGCCACAAACTCCTCTTCCAACAAGGCTGTGGCAAAGTCTTTATCGGTCTTTATGACCTGCTGACCTACCCTGGTTTTTTTGCCGAGACAGTCCTTTATACCCAAATATATATAAAAAGCGCCCTTCGGTTCTGTGCAGCTTACCCCTTTAATCTCCTTCAAGGCACGAAGAACAAGAGCACGCCTGCGGGCATAGCTTTCCCGCATGACACCAACCTGTTCAGAGGCTTCCTCCAAAGCCGCTGCAGCAGCCACCTGACTTACTCCACAAACACCAGATGTGGAATTTCCCTGAATTTTAACCATGGCCTTAATAAGCTTAGCCGGTGCCCCTGCAAAACCTACCCTCCAGCCCGTCATGGCGTAGGCTTTGGACACGCCATTCAAAGTTAGAATCCTCTCCTTTAAATCCGGCGCAATAGCAGCGAGAGAAAAATGTTCGACCCCCTCATAAATGAGATGCTCATAAATCTCGTCACACATAATCCAGCTCTGGGGAAAACGGCGTAAAACATCTGCAATATTATGCATATCCTCAAGGCTTGTTACAGCACCTGTTGGGTTATTGGGAAAATTCAGCACAACCCATTTTGTCGCCGGCGATAATTCCTTTTGTAAAGCTTCCGCCGTTAATCGAAACCCATCCTGCTCCTGACAAAGTGCATAACGCGGTACTCCACCAAACAAACCCGCTGCCAAGGGGTAGCCTACCCAATAGGGTGCTGGAATAACAACCTCATCCCCTTTTTCTACGGTCGCCATAAAAGCATTAAAAATCAGCTGCTTTGCCCCATTCCCTATGGTAATTTCATCCAGCTCATAAGCAAGGTGATTTTCTTTTAGAAATTTCTTCTGCACAGCCCTTTTTAAAAGAGGGTGGCCATCAACAGGCGGATACCCCATATCCCCTTTTGAGGCGAACTGATGAGCGGCCGCAATGGCTACTTCAGGTGTTGAAAAATCAGGCTGCCCCAAGGCTAGCGAAATCACAGGCTTGCCTTCGGCTTTTAATGCTCTGGCGCGCATGGCCGTAGCAATTGTTGCAGAAGGTTGCAAAGCCATAACACGGTTTGAAAAAGCGGGCATAAAAACCTCTCATGGCAAGACAGCTAGTGCTTTAATGGTATTTCACAAGCACATTCTGCTGCTGATCAATATTATAGGGACTTATTTTAATTCACCACAAAAGCGTTGAATACGATGACAGGCTTCCTGTAAGTTCTCCATAGAAGTCGCATAGGAGATTCGAAAATAACCAGGATATAAAAAAGCGCTTCCATGCACAGTGGCCACGCCTTCTTCTTCGAGAAGAGCTTTAACAAAATCCGCATCAGTTTTCAGTAAAATTCCCGTCTTGGTGGTTTTTCCTAAACAACCAGCCAGTGAGGCAAAAACATAAAAAGCCCCCATAGGCTTATAACACGACAAACCCCTGATAGTATTGATGGACTGAACAACGAAATCCCGACGTTGTTGATAAGCGTCTACCATTGTTTCTATACAAGATTGCGGGCCAGTAACAGCTGCATAAGCAGCAGCTTGACTGATGGAGGAGGCATTTGAAGTAGACTGACCTTGGAGTTTCACCATGGCCTTGACAAGCTCTACCGGTGCACCCGCATAGCCTATTCTCCAGCCGGTCATGGCATAGGCTTTGGAGACACCATTCATAGTGACTGTACGGCTTTTTAAGCGTGGTTCAATTTGCGCCATGGTGTAAGAGATGAACCCATCATAAACTAATTTGTCATAAATATCATCCATCAGCACCCATATATGCGGATGCTCCAACAAAACAGCGGCAAGATCTTTTAGTCTTTCTTGCGTATAAGCGGCCCCTGTTGGATTGTTTGGAGAATTTAAAATCAACCACTTTGTTTTTGGGGTAATCGCATAGCGTAGACCTTCTCCTGTTAGGCAAAAATTCTGCTCTTCTGAGCAGGGAACAATAACAGGCTTACCACCAGCAAGGTTTACAATATCCGGATAGCTAACCCAAGCCGGCGCTGGAATAATAACCTCATCCCCTGGGTTAATGGTTGCCATGATGGCATTATATATAACCTGCTTACCACCCGTAGAAACAATAATTTCCTCAGGACTGTAATCCAAAGCAGAATCCTTAAGAAAACGCTCAGCGATCGCTTTTCTTAGCTCAAGGGTGCCAGCAACATTTGTATAGCGCGTTTTTCCTTCCTCAATAGCTTTCACGGCGGCACGGCAGATATGTTCTGGCGTATCAAAATCGGGCTCACCAGCTGAGAGGCTAATAACATCCTTTCCTTGTGCTTGCATCACGCGAGCTCTATCAGTGATTTCTATGGTCTGGCTGGGACTAATACGATTTAATTTTTCGGAAATAAAGCTCATGGCACGGCACACTAAACTGGTTTTGAATTGAGGAAATAACTTTCACGACTCTTTTGTTCTATCATCCCATACTATTTCCACAATGAAAAACAAATAAGCATCTTTCCTATAACAGCAAATTTTATTATTTCACTTTGAAAAACATACTGTTTGGAACCTATTTATAAATAATATTGTTAAACCCCTCTTCTTTCGCTTTTTGCTGAAGATCTGGAGCGTTTCTAAGATCCAAAGGCAATAATCGGCCATCTTCTTCTCGACGGCAAAAAGCAACAGCAATCGCAAAGGAGGCTTGCCCACTAAGCTCCTTTCGTAAACATGATACATCATCGTCCCAAGGCATCCGCCCTTGTTCAGGGGTATTCGCTGCACAAGAGGTCAGAAGTAAGAAAACCATATATAAAAATTTCATACCAATGTTATAATCTAAAATAAGTTCACTACAACGAGGCCGTTAAAAATACTTTAAATTAAAAATAAAAAAGCGCGAATAAAAATATTCGCGCCTCTTATAATAATTGTTAGTAAACGATATTGCTAGTAAGCAATTTAGCCGAAAACGCCAGTACCGAGTGCGTTACGAACCTGTTGCTGGAAACCGGCTGAGTTACTTTGACCGAAAATAAACCCTAATGCACTCCCAACAATAAAGCCAGTTGTACCACCAATAACAGCACCACCAATTCTAGCAATCAATGTACCAAGACCAAAAATACTTTTAACATAACCGCCTGTGGCCCAACCTTCGGCAACGCCGGCGAAAACACCAAGAGATGAAAAGTTACTAGCACCTTCAAGGCTATCTTGCAAACTGGTTGCTGAAGATAGACCACCAGACACAATATCTAGCTCTACTACAGAAAGTTCTCTCATTTTTTTAAACCTTGTTATTATATTGTATTTATAATTTATTAAGTTTTCTTACAAAATATCTAAAGTTATTTTGTAGGAGGAAGAAGGCTTCCGTTAAGAATACCATTAATTGTTCCGTTAACGTAGCTATCCAGATTGTTCAGGCCTCTGAGACCACCGATAAGGCTACCGGTAACGGCTCCACTAATACCACCAGCAACGAAACCAGCAATTCCGGCAATCCAACCACTGATTATACCAATACCACCACTACGAGCACCAAGAGCAGCACCAGAAATTGCCCCAGAAGTGAAGCCAAGAATGACGCCCACTACAGACCCTTCAATAGAATCAAGGAGGCCTGCACCACCAGAAACAACATTTAACTCTACTACAGAAAGTTCTCTCATTTTTTAAACCTTGTTATTGTATTATTTATATTTGTACTGTTTTTGTTTTAATTCTACCAAAATTATTTTTTAAAAAAATCTTGGTAAGAACTATTTTCATTTAAAAGTTAATTCTTAGCTTAACAATGAACCCTGGGTTAAATCACCAATAGCATTATCAATATAACCACCGTTTTGATTGATACCGCTATAACCGTCGGTAAAACCCTGAACAGCACCATTCAGAAAGCCACCGACACCACCGAACACGAAGCCAAGACCAGTCGTTATGGCACCTAAGCCAAAAGGACCAGCATTTTTACTGGTGTCGTTTGCACCTTTAAGTGAACCTACTAAACTGCCAACAACGCCACCAACAAATCCGCCAATAACAGAATCAAAAAAGTTTTGCGCGGCGGCACCAGAAACAATATCTAATTCTACTACAGAAAGTTCTCTCATTTTATTTCCTTAAACCTTAGTTATTACAGTTTTTTTTGTTTATAATTTAGACATGACAATTTGTAACTTATCATGTTTCTTCTAAAATATTTTTCTTTGCTTTTCAGCAAATATTTTACTATGAAACTAACAATTCATTCTTATTATCAACAACTTCAGTAATCGTTTTATATTTTCCCGAAGAAGAAATTTTAATACTGATTAAAACAGCATTTTCTTTTGTGTTTTCATCAGATATTTCCACCAATGACAAGTGTGCATCACCATTCGTCCAACGTGAATGCTCATGATCCATTGGATACCAGCCATCAGCCATATCTTCTGAGAAGCAAGAAGAGACTTTATCCTTTCTTGTTGCACTCCAACATACGGAAACATCAGAAACCAGAACACCTAAAGTACGACGATCATCAATAAATGACCCTTCAACCTCAGCTGGCACAAAAGTTCTTGAAACAAGACGTGCAGATTTAACAACCTTAGGAACGATAAAGAAGTACTCGTTATCCTTAACCTTACAAGGAGAAACTTTGTTTCCACTATCAGTTAAAAGGTGAAGATCAGGATCTGTCACATAGCTTACCGCTACCTGCTCAGATTTAAGGCCTAACTGGTTTGCACGCTCTAACAAAACATTATAGATCGATTCTGCAAAAGCTTTCTCTGTTCCAAGGGGAGCTACTGCGTCTTTTTCCCATGTCTTACGGCCCAGATGCACAATATTTCCATTTTGGGTAATATTGTGGTTGGTATCAAGATAGCTTTCTGTTGTCAGACCATTTGAAACCAGAACAGCATGCTCACTCAATTCTACGTGATAGATTTCATAACGAGAGAAAGAATCACCACGAACAATAGAAACACCGTTCACTAACATTCTGGCTAGAACAAGCTTTCCACCAACGAACACGCAATGTTCACCTGTAACAAAAAGGTCCTGATAAGGAACACCATCCGCAAAAGCATCTTTTTTAATGCAAACAGGCTGGCTTTCGGTATTTACTGCCGCAACGGTTGAATGAGAAACAGCAACAACCTGCTGAGCAACCTCAATACCATTTTTCACGGTAACAACCATATCACCAACAGCAACGTCTTCAACAAGCTTGATACCACCAGGCACCTTTATTTCTGTTCCTGCGAGAAAACAAACATCTGCACTAACAACTTCCGCTACAGGCGATTGTACATTCAGCACCTGGCTGTTTGTAACAGTTGGAGAGAAATACCATGATGTACCGTTAAACTTTGTTGCTAAATCATTAGCAATTTTTGCTGCATTAGCATCTGATGTAACGGGTGAATCATAAGTAAAGCCCAAAGCGGTTGTTCCCGCTACCGTCGTATACCCTGTATATTTCAAGTAAACTTCTACTGAAGATATACCATTAGCAGGGCGGCTAAAAGTAATAGTAGCGGCGATTTTACCACCAACCTCAGTAATTTCACCAGGATGGATAGTAATGTAGCTAATGGGCCTACGAATGCCATTAAAGCTACCCTGGCTAGAGGTAACACCATTTCCGTTAGCACTCAGTGGGACAAATGCCCCAGAGCCACCAACATTACCAGCTTGGTAATAGCCAACTGTCCCTAACGCAGTAATACCATTTGTATCACCGGATGTATTATCAAACAGCTTATAAGGCTCATCTGCAGAAAAGACTATTTTTGAATCCGCCATTCTTTATGTTCCCTTAAATACTCATAGTTATTATAGTATTTATCTATAGTTTCTTACATTTTTATTAGTTTTAGTTTATTTTTCTGAATTGTCTCTGTGAAAGATGTTTTTTTTATAAAAACATTATTTCTGTTAATCAAGCACTATTTTACAAAATTCTGCAACTTACCCCTTCAATCAGAAATGAAATTTATTTTTTCGCTTATTTCCAAGGATTAACAGCCGACCATTTTCCCCTATTTTCTCAACCGAATCTCCCCTCATAAGCTTTTTATAATAAAAAAATGTTGTGATACTGGAATCAACCTTTCATTTTCCTTATATCAAATCCATAAATCTTTAAATCTATGCCTGTATTTTCAAACCTTATCTCGATTATGCAGTTAATTTCATTTTACGATCATAAAATAAGGTAAAAGTCTATGAAGCTTTTGGCCGTTCACCCAAGCGCCCTTATGTATACCCGTGTTTTCTTACGGTTGGAGCCCCTTGGGCTGGAAATAGTAGCTGGGGCAGCGCGCAATGATGCTCACGACGTTAAGATTTTTGACCTTCAAATTGAAAAGCATAAAGACTATTTTACCCTTATCCGTAGCTTTCAGCCCGATGCCATCTGCTTCGGAGGAAATTACCTAGCCAATATCCCCGAGATCATTGATTTGGCACGCACAACACGTCGAATCCTTCCCCACAGCCTTATATTTGTTGGTGGGCATTCCGTTTCTTTTGTTGCCGATGAAGTTCTTCGCCAGAGCAACAATGCCATTGACTGTATTGTTAAAGGTGAAGGAGAAGCTATTGTTTGTGAACTTTTAGAAGCTTTCGAAAAGAAAATTCCTCTTCATACCCTCCCGGGTATTGTCACTAAGGATGGTGAAGGCCCTGCCCCCCACTTCGTCAAATCTCTAGATGATATAAGACCTGCTCGGGATCTTTTACAAAATAGACATAAATACTTTATCGGCACCCTTGATCCAGCCGCTTCTATAGAATTTGCTCGAGGATGCCCCTGGGATTGCATGTTCTGCAGTGCCTGGACCTTTTATGGGCGTTCTTATCGCACAGCCAGCCCAAAGGCTATTGCTGAGGAGCTAGAGCATATTGAAGAGCCTGGCATTTTTATTGTCGATGATGTTGCCTTTGTTCATGCTGAACACGGCATGGCAATCGCTAATGAAATAAAAAAACGAGGCATAAAAAAAGAATATTATCTTGAAACCCGAGGTGATGTTCTTCTGCGCAATAAGGAAGTTTTTAAAGTCTGGTCAGAAATTGGCCTTCGTTACATGTTTATCGGAATGGAAGCTGTCGATGCAGAAGGATTGAAACAGTTTCGTAAGCGCATCTCTCTTGATCAAAATTTTGAAGCTCTCGAATATGCTCGCTCTTTGGGGATCATGGTCGCTATTAACATTATTGCTGATCCCTCATGGACGAAAGAACGTTTTGAAACAATCCGCCAATGGTGTCTGGAAATTCCAGAAATCGTTAATATTTCAGTGACTACTCCCTATCCAGGAACAGAAATTTGGCACAAAGATAAACGCCATCTCACAACAAGAGATTACCGCTTGTTTGATATCCAACACGCCGTTCTCCCGACAACCCTACCGTTAGATGAATTTTATAAGGAACTCGTCAAAACCCAACAGGTTATGAATATGAAACATATGGGTTGGCAGGCCGTGGCCGACATGTTTGGTATTTTATGGGATAAGGTTGTACGCCATAATCAATGGAATTTTGCGAAATCCATATGGAAATTCAATAGCGTCTTTAATCCCCAGCAACAAATTGCCGACCATATGCGCCCATCTCGTTATCTCATATCTCCACCTGATGAATTAAGCGATAAAACCTTCAATAAAAACAAGCTTTATATTCATGCTCCAAGTGGTCGTAAATCTCGAACACTCGACGATAAAACAGAAAAATTTGTTGACGCGACTCGAATGGCTACTGAGTAAGCTGGGGTTCTTCTCTTCCATCTTATGTGAGTTTTAATTTTTCGGTAGCAGACCTTTTTGCCTCAAATTTCGTAACGTTTTTTAAGATTACTAAACTGAGAAAAAAATAAAATCTTACCTTAATATGATCTCTATAAATATTGCTGTGTCTTGTACATAACTGTTTTCTTTCATTAAAAAATTATTATGCACTCTGCTAAAGAGTAACAAAAAATTGTATGTGTTTTATACAGAAAAAATAGCAATTACCATTAATTGTAAAATACCCTATTAAAAATACATTTTTCATAGAGTATCTAAAATAGGTTTTGCTATGATCGAAGAAGAAAAGCCAAAAACTCACTCCTTCTCCATTTATCTAATTAAAGTAGATAAGACTAAAGATAAAAAAGATTATATTCTAAATACAGTCCTCAGATTAAGAGAACAATTAAAGGAAATTATTCCAAGTCAAAAAGGCAATTCACCGAGCTACTCAGGCATTAAACTTCCACAAAGTTCACGTTTCTTTATAGTAAAAGCCCAACCCAAAGGTCTTTGGTGGAAAGACTATTTTTCCATCAAGCAAGAGCAGTATCAACTCCGAGAAGAGGCGCTGCTTTTTTTAGATACAGGAGAACGCCTCTTTGCATTTACTTTTGGCCATACTGCTCATTTTTTAAACAATGAAAGTTATGAATATGACTTTGGCTTAATAACCACTCTAAATAGCCTTGACCCAAAAAAACTATCAAGCATTGATACCGCAATGCCTGAAAATGCCCGCAAACAAAGAACCCAAAGCTCTCTTCATAGAGAACTAACTTTTTTCGATTTCGATCATAATAGCAACCTTCTGAGAAATATAAAAGGAAAGGTCTGGAAGCACTTAGAACCCATATTTTCTAATATCACTGGCACTACGAGTGTGCGTGTAAGTTCAAAACATTCCTCTAAAGAGCTACCAAAGCTTTGTAATGAACTTTTAAAACTTTATAAGTGTGATCTTTATAAAAAAAACTTTCCTAATCTTCGTAGTATAACCCCCATTAAGGATCCTACTCTCTTAAAAAAATTAAACAAAAAACTTATCGATGCTATTCAACAAGACGAAGAAAACCTCTTTCTATCCTTTCCCAATATTACTGACCCGCTTGACGACAGTCATTTCAAATTTTCAGGGGCTGGAGGAAAGGAGAATCTGTACGATAATTTAGACATTGAATCTTATAAAACCTACTTAGAGGCTAATAAGTGCAAATTAAATGATGAAAAAATTACAAAAAAACACAAAGTAATCACTGTAAATAAAGATGGGAATCAACGTGGTGAACAGTACAGTGTTTTCAAAGCACTCATTTACGATACTCAAATTCAGAATGATGACCCACACACTTACCACCTTTACGATGGCAACTGGTACAAAATTGATCGAGACTATATTGCTAAATTATCAAAAGTGCTTGACCCTCTTTGCCAAGAGACAACATTAATAAACTATGCTCATAATAACGAAAACGATTATAATGAAGACTGCGCAAAAGCAGACAACACCATAATATGTTTAGATAAAAAACTTATTTCTCTTAAAGGAGAGTCAGCTATAGAGTTCTGCGATCTTTTTAAAAAAGAAGGTGGCACTCTAATCTTCCATCATGTCAAAAGACACACAAAGTCTGCCCCTTTAAGTCATTTATTTAACCAAGGGATTAACTCTATAGAATTATTAATTCGCAATAAACAAGCAAGGAAGCAATTTCGAGAGCTATTGAATAAGCCTAAAAATAAAATAAAATTAGACGATAACTTTACCGATCAAAACCTGAAAGTAATATATCAAATAATTACCTCTAAAGATCCATCAAAAAAATCTTTAAATCTCCCACTATTTTCTCGCATTAGTCTCTTTAACATTATGGAGAGATTAAAAATGTTAAGAATTGAAGGGTTCTTCTGCTTTGTAAAAGAATCAAATCTACAAAACAAGGATCCTATAACTAAGGTAGCTGATAAAATCAAAATAAATACAGAATAATACAAATCCAATTAGTACAATTTTATGGGTTTTATGTATATGTTTTGGGGATTATGACCATTTTATTGGAGTAGCTTTTTTGCTTTTTTTCCACCGGTTGTTGGTCAGTATTTCTTTCCTGGCTCATTTTCAAGTTTTATGTGGTTATTTTTGTTCTGGTTGGTTCTTTTCTTTACCGTGTGGACTGACGTGTTGGTATTATCTTTTGACTGGCTTTTTCTTTTCAGAGAATTTTATGGGGCTTTTCAGGAGTATGAAGGCTTTTTTTCTTATCCATGCTTCCCTTGATCCTATGAGCAACGTGTTCTATTATCTGCGCCAACCTTCAGGGTTAGTGAGAACACAGTTCTGCAGACACTCCCCTGTAAGGGTGCCTTGGGGGTGTCATGTATGATGGATATGGGGAGATGTCGGGGGTGGTGTATGGAATTTGGTTGCGGGGACAGGATTTGAACCTGTGACCTTCAGGTTATGAGCCTGACGAGCTACCGGGCTGCTCCACCCCGCGTTAGGTGTATTGATGAGCTCTTAGGGGGTCGAGTGGGCTTAAAGACCTGGCGGCGACCGACTTTCCCACGTCTTAAGACGCAGTATCATAGGCGCTGGGGCATTTCACGGCCGAGTTCGGGATGGGATCGGGTGGATCATTCCCCGCCATAGCCACCAAGTCATCAAGCCCACCCGATAAACTGTGTGCGGGTGGATGGAGGTGTTTAAGGATAGAGCAAAGCGAGAGCCAGAAAGGCCATAAAATTATGAGAAGGTTGTGTGTAGATGGTCTCTGTGCACATTATGGGCCTGCAAGCAGGCCATAAAGGGTAAGCCAATTGGGCAATTAGTACCGGTTAGCTTCACACATTACTGCGCTTTCACACCCGGCCTATCAACGTGGTGGTCTACCACGGCCCTAATGGGGAGATCTTGTTTTGAGGTGGGTTTCTCGCTTAGATGCTTTCAGCGATTATCCCGTCCGCACTTAGCTACCCGGCCATGCCGCTGGCGCGACAACCGGTGCACCAGAGGTGCGTTCATCCCGGTCCTCTCGTACTAAGGACAAATCCTCTCAAATCTCCAACACCCACGGCAGATAGGGACCGAACTGTCTCACGACGTTCTAAACCCAGCTCACGTACCACTTTAATCGGCGAACAGCCGAACCCTTGGGACCTGCTCCAGCCCCAGGATGTGATGAGCCGACATCGAGGTGCCAAACCTCCCCGTCGATGTGGACTCTTGGGGGAGATCAGCCTGTTATCCCTAGAGTACCTTTTATCCGTTGAGCGATGGCCCTTCCACGTGGAACCACCGGATCACTATGGCCGACTTTCGTCTCTGCTCGAGCTGTCACTCTCGCAGTCAGGCGGGCTTATGCCATTGCACTCAACAGCCGATGTCCGACCGGCTTGAGCCCACCATCGCGCGCCTCCGTTACTTTTTGGGAGGCGACCGCCCCAGTCAAACTGCCCACCATGCAGGGTCCCGATCCAGGATAACTGGATGCGGTTAGACATCAGAAAAATTCAGGGTGGTATTTCAAGGCTGGCTCCACAGAAACTGGCGCCTCCGCTTCAAAGCCTCCCACCTATCCTACACAGCTTTCTCCTGATGCCACTGCAAAGCTACAGTAAAGGTTCATAGGGTCTTTCCGTCTGACCGCGGGTACCCCGCATCTTCACGGGGAATTCAATTTCGCTGAGCCGATGCTGGAGACAGCGGGGAAGTCGTTACGCCATTCGTGCAGGTCGGAACTTACCCGACAAGGAATTTCGCTACCTTAGGACCGTTATAGTTACGGCCGCCGTTTACCGGGGCTTCAATTCAGTGCTCTCACACCTCCTCTTAACCTTCCGGCACCGGGCAGGCGTCAGGCCCTATACGTCGTCTTTCGACTTCGCAGAGCCCTGTGTTTTTAATAAACAGTCGCTACCCCCTGGTCTGTGCCACCCGCAAATGGTTGCCCACTCACAGGTCTCGCTTATCCCGAAGTTACACGAGCAATTTGCCTAGTTCCTTCAGCATCGTTCTCTCAAGCGCCTTGGTATACTCTACCAGTCCACCTGTGTCGGTTTCGGGTACGGTCTATACGCCAGAGCTATTTCCCGGAATGCTCAAAAAGCTAGACCAATCCAATAAGGCCTAACAACATCTCACATTCGTCACTTCTGGCAGGTTCAGGACTATTCACCTGATTCCCATCAACTACGGCTTTCGCCCTCGCCTTAGGGGCCGACTAACCCTGCGCGGATTAACCTTGCGCAGGAACCCTTGGACTTCCGGCGACAGTGTTTCTCACACTGTTTGTCGCTACTCATGTCAGCATTCTCACTTCCGATATCTCCAGAGAGGGTCACCCCGTCTCCTTCACAGACCTACGGAACGCTCCGCTACCGCACACACCTAAATGATGTGCACCCACAGCTTCGGCACGTGGCTTGAGCCCCGTTACAT